>CAZEJW010000005.1:0-64122 GCA_964512685.1 uncultured Leptospirales bacterium
TCTTCGTGTCATTCCTGCGAAGGCAGGAATCTCATGGAACAAAGTTCATGAGATTCCCGTATGGATACCGGCATTCCGTTTACTTCGGCAAGCTCAGCACAAGTCACTCCAGCCGGAATGACAGGGATTTCTGTCAGTGTATGTTGATTTTCGCCCAAAATGAGCATATCGGGAAAATATCCTGAACTATGGGGTTTTGTATGAAAAAACTGAGATATTGCTTAACCGGACTGATTTTATTCATTCTTATGTCAGGAGTGCTTTTCTCTTATGACAATAAACTTCTTCAGGAAATTCTGAAGAACAAAAAGGATTACACTGAAAAGGATCTGTATTCGGCAGATCTGAGCGGCGCTGACCTTCGTGATGTTAACCTCATGAAATCAGATATGAGAATGGCAAAACTCGAGGGTGTAAATTTTACAGGTGCAAAGCTCGATGGCGTTAAAATGAACGGAGCTGTACTTATCAGAAGTAATTTTACAAAGGCATCCCTGAATGGGGCTGATCTGAGAAGGGCAAGGATTAGCGGCGCTGATTTTACTGGTTCCTATCTCAGAAATGCCAGATTTTATGCTTCTGATCTTACCGGGTGCAATTTCAATAACGCGGATATGCTTAAGGTTGATCTTATGCGAGCTGAGTTATCCGGAGCTGTTTTTAAAAATGCAAATCTCAATCTGGCGGATATGAGCGGGGCTTTCCTCAATTCTGCTGATCTAACGAATGCTGACCTGAGAGATGTCAATTTTTTTGGTGCTGATCTTCGGGGGGCAAGGTTTAAAGGATCCAGTCTTCATGGAGCTAAATTTTTTTACGTTGATCTCAGGCAGGCGGATCTTGGGGGAATGAATCTTGGTGATACCGGGTTCAGCGGAGCCAACCTGAGCGGTCTGGATCTGAAAAAGACAATATTCGACAGATCGCAGATGACAACAGCCGATTTGTCATATTCTGACCTCAGAAATTCTTCTCTTGAAGAATGCAAAATGTTCAGGGCGGATTTCACCGGTGCTGATCTCAGGGGGGCTTCTCTTGAAAAGGCTGATCTCACGGCAGCAGGTATGAACGGTTCAAACTGCAGCAGGTGCAGGATGAGAGGAGTTACTTTGCGGAGAGCAAAGTTAGTCAATGCTGATTTCAGCAGGGCGGATCTTTCAGGAGCAGATTTCAAGGAGTCTGACTGTGATAAGGCTGATTTTTCAAAGGCAAATCTCTCGGGTGCTGATCTCAGCTCTGCAAACCTCAGCAGGGTAAATTTTAATGGAGCTGACCTTTCAGGGACACTGATTGACAGAAGATACAGAAGTATGATCCTTACCCAGAATGTAGAGTATAAAAGAATTATCTGGGTGGAATAGACTGTCATGCTTATTTCACAGTTTTTTTCCTGTACTGCCCCGGTGAAATTCCGACAATTTTTGTGAATGCATTGATAAATGTAGTGTTTGAGTTGAAACCGGCACTGAATCCGATTGAGAGAATCGATCTTTTGGGGTCTTCGAGCAGGAGTTTTTTTGCCTCGTCAACACGGTATTCATTTACAAACGTATTGAAGTTTTTTTCAATCCTTTCGTTCAGTATCTGGCTGAGCTGATGCGGTTTTATATCCAGCTCAGCAGCAAGAGTTTTTAATGACAATTCTTCATCCGAATAAATCTTTTCGTCATTCATTAGCTGATACAGCCTGTTCGTAATTTTGTCAATGTCGAGTCCTTTTATTTTGGATCTCTCATAGTATGCCTTTTTTGTAGCTCTTGCAAGCAGGCTGTTGTAGTCTGGAAATCTATTGTTGGCAATATAAAGAAGAGCAAGTGAAAAATTTGCTAAAATGATTCCAGCCTTGAGTGTCTGGAAACTGTAGAAATCGCCATATATTGAAATGAAGTTAGATAAAATAATTGCCATCCCAAACAAAAATCCCATCCTCGAGACCTGTAAAGTCTCCCGGGAAGAATTATTCCTGCTCAGTGTATGGAGCCTCATTATGTTGGGTATCATTGTATAAATCAGGTAGATCTTGGGCAATGGGAACATGAGATATACGAGTTTGAAATAGATCGGCAATTCTTTGAAATTCTCAGATAAAAGAGGGCCTTTGATGAACAGTCCTTCCTTGAACCTGAATTCAGGATTGAACAGGGGGAGCGTAAGAATGATGATGGAAATGAGTACCGGGATGAACAGGAAGTAGTATCTTTTTTCGATTCTGATACGGTTGTAAATTATCCATCTGTACCTCATCGCAATAATGGGTGGAACCAGCATTGTCACAGGAATGAGAGTCGTAGAAATATAATATGAAACGGTTTCGTATGGAATGATGGATGTTGAATATATTGCTATTTGAAGAATCCACAAGGATAGCCCGAAAAATGCGAGCATCTGGTATTTATCCATTGCAATTTTATCTTTTTTTACTGCTGCTCCGGCTGCTATAATCAATGAGAATAAAACCCCAAAGAATATCAAAAAATTGACTGTAAAATTCATTAAACTCCTCTGCCTGTAAATTGTGGGTGAATAACAGTAATAAATAATAATTACTGAATCATGATTCTGTAATTATTATTTATTACGGAATCATGATTTGACGAGACTTTGTAAATATTATGCGTTATTATTCAGTCATCATTAGCCAATACGCAATACTGATATGATACATCCGGTAAAATATTATGGAAATTGCAGGCTTTAATGAACCTCCAATTTGCAGGGCCCGTTTTACGGGCCTGTACTTTTTTTCCCAATTATAAATATCTGCTGTTTATATCAAATAAAATTTGAGTTTTTGCTTTAATGTTGAAATAATGTGGTTATTTATGTTCTTCATGCCTCTAAAAATCCAGTATATATTGTAAATTACTTGTCAATCATCCGCCGGATTATATAACTGTACCTTCACAATTGATTTGAAGATTTTCCCATGACATTATTTTGGAGAAGAGTTGATGTACGAATTTTTAACTGTACATATGCTGTGGATTTCTGTGATACTTTGCATCACAGGCCTTATCTGTAAAGCTGCCGGGCTGTTTATGCTCACAAAAGCTAAACAAGTCAATACTGCTTATCCTCAGCTCAATGCAGTACCCGGTGGAGTGAGAGAAAAGTTTCATCTTTTTTCTAAGGGATTCTTTTTAATGGACGAACCCGTTCTTTTTTATTCTACATTACTCTTTCATATTCTACTGATTTTAACACCTCTTTTTCTCTTTTCACACAGCCTTCTTCTTTACAGGGCGTGGGGAATTGATATTGGTTTTATACCTGACCGCGCTGGTGATTTCTTAACTGTTCTGGTCATTGCAGGCGGACTGTTTCTGATGCTCAGAAGAATATTTATCAGAGAGGTAAATATTCTTACAACGTGGTATGATTTTTTTCTGCTTGCTGTAACACTGGCTCCCTTTGTAACAGGATTTATGGCTTTCCATCAGGCAGGATTGTATGAAAACATTATTGTTGTGCATATCGTGTCTGCTGAGATCTTTTTTGTTGCCCTCGGGTGGACAAAATTAGGTCATATGGTTTTCTTCATATTCTCCAGATTTTTTATCGGCAGTGAATTCAGCTTTACCGGGGGATCAAGAAAATGGTAAAAACCGTGAGAGAAGTTAATACTGACGATATCCGTGATATGCTCGATAAAAGAAAAGATCTAAAAAGGATGCTTTCTGTTTGCGCGTCATGCGGAGCATGTGCTGACAGTTGCCTGATGTTTCGAAATTCAAAAGACCCTGAATGTGTACCATCCTTTAAGGCAAAGGCAACACTGGGCAAAATGTTTAAAAAGAAGGGCAAGCTGAGTTATGTGGAACTTGAAGACATGAAAGAATATCTCTGGGGCAAATGTGTTCTCTGCGGAAGGTGTTACTGCCCGTTTGGCATTGAAATTCCTGAGCTCCTTTCATGGGCAAGAACTGTATGCCGTTCTCAGGGAGTGTATGAGGAATATGAAAACGGGTCACTTGGTGTATGATGGATAAACTGTTTGAAATAATTAAGCATAAAACTATAATGATATTTGTGATAATATCGTTAACTGGAATTGCCGGTCTTTTTGCATCTCCTTCTTTTCTCGTTATAGAGAACCGGCAGATATTCACTGAGAGAAAAAGGCCGGTTGTTCAATTTGATCACAGGAAGCATGAAAAGGCGGGGCTAAAATGTGCAGACTGCCATCATGGCGCAAATGGTCCGGCTGCAAAGCAGAAAGAGACTGTATTGAATGTGAGGAGTTGTGCTGCCTGTCATGGTAAATCCAACACTGATCTTATGAGGTCATATCATAAGATGTGTATCGACTGTCATGATAAAATGAATAAAGGCGCTGTATTTTGCGGTTCCTGTCACAAAAAATAATAATATGGGTATAACCGGTATATAAAAATAATCTCAGACCACAGGAGTAATGAATGGTTGTTGCAGAAGAAAAACCGCTTGAAGAAATTATTGAGATGATAAAGCCGTACAAAAAAATTCTCAACACCGGATGCGCGGGCTGTACTGCTGTATGTCTTGCAGGGGGGCAGCGTGAGGTTGACAGGCTGAGCAGAAAACTCGAAGCTCATGCCAAAGAGAACGGCACAGAACTTATTGTTGATTCATACACCCTGGAAAGACAGTGTGATATGAATTTTCTCTGTCAGCTCGACAGTATAATAGAAAAATATGATGCTGTTCTTTCAATGGCATGCGGTGCAGGTGTTCAGTTCATTGCAGAGAGATTCCCGAATATTCCTGTACTTCCTGCTGTTAATACAACCTTTATTGGTGTTAACAGGGACATAGGCTGGTATGAGGAAAGATGCCGTTCGTGCGGAGACTGCCAGCTTGCATATACCGGCGGAATATGCCCTGTAACCATGTGTGCAAAGAGTCTTTTTAACGGGCCATGCGGAGGTTCTCAGGATGCCCGATGTGAAGTTAACCCTGATATACCATGCGCATGGTGTATGATATATGAAAGACTCAAGGAGCAGGGCAGGCTCGATAATATAATGAAAATCAAAGCTCCAATGCAATGGAAGAACCAGGTAAGGGGAGTTGTGATTCAGAAAGAATATAAAAACAGATATACTGATACAAAACAGGATGCAAATTGATGAAGTCAGGAAGCAGGCTTGAAAGAATACTTGAAAAGGGAGAGTTTGCAGTAACTGCCGAACTCGGGCCTCCAAAGGGCAGTGATGTTTCAAATGTTGAGAAAAAGGCAGCCTTTTTAAAGGGATATGCAGACGCGGTAAATGTAACTGACAACCAGACTGCTGTTGTGAGGATGTCAAGCCTTGCCACTGCTGTTATTCTGGAGAGAATGGGAATTGAGCCTGTTCTTCAGATGGTAACAAGGGACAGAAACCGTATAGCCCTTCAGGGTGATCTTCTTGGAGCAGCAGCTCTTGGCATAAAGAATGTTCTGTGTATAAGCGGAGATCACCAGGTTTTTGGAAACCAGCAGTATTGTAAAAATGTATATGATATAGATTCGATTCAGCTGATTTCCGCGTTGAAAAGAATGCGGGATGAGGGTAAAATACTCGACAATGATGAGGAACTGAAAGGCAGGCCGGATATGCTTATTGGCGCTGCATCCACACCCTTTTCAGAACCGGTTGATTTCAGGCCATACAGGCTGAAGAAGAAGGTAATGGCAGGCGCTGATTTTGTACAGACTCAGTGTATCTATGATATTGAACTCTTTAAGAAATTTATGACGACAGTGAGAGAACTGGAAGCTCATAACCAGTGTCATATACTTGCAGGTGTCACACCGCTCAAGAGTGCGGGTATGGCACGTTATATGGCCAGGAATGTTCCTGGAGTTGTAATTCCGGATGACATAATGAAAAGAATAGAAGGTGTGCCAAAGGAGAAGGCCGCAGAAGAAGGCATAAAGATAGCGTGTGAGCAGATTCAGGAATTGAAGGAAATCGAAGGCGTGCATGGTATTCATCTCATGGCAATAGAATGGGAACACCGTGTGCCTGAAATTATGGAAAGAGCGGGCCTTCTTCCAAGGCCCGAATTATAAAATCCGGAGGTTTTATGAAAAAACTGATGCTTTTTGCAGGATTTGTTTTACTGTTCCTCGCTTCATGTGCAAGTGAGCAGGATATGCCCATGGTGGGCGCTGGATTCAATGAAGCTGATATACTTATATCTGCTGATTTTACGTCTGACACTGAATACACAGTTGTGTGCAAGGGATACCCCATGCCTGGAATTGCAGGGCCTGCAATGAAGGAATCCGCAAAAGAGTCTGCAAGGCTAAACGCCATATATTTTGTCAAAAAACGTTTCAGGGATAATGTAGATCCAGGTAAATACGGCCAGGCTCTTAAATATGAATGGAAAGAAGACCATATGGTGGTACACTATGTGGTTAAAAAGAATAATCTCAAAGATCTTTAAAAGAAAATTCAAAATGAGGATGGTTTCGCTAAGATTATTTATTTGTACCATTCTTATCATGCTGCTGTTCATCTCATCCTCTGTGTTACATGCAGAGGATGAAATCATTTCTGAAGAAACAGTTCTGACTGATGATATATATGTTGAAGAAGTATTTGCCAGAGATGAAAATCCTGCTGAAAGTAATAATAAGCACAATAAAAAAAAGAAAGTTCGTGATGAAGTCATTTCACTGAAAGGGAATTATCTTCTTCCCAAAACCAACCTTGAATCTGTTCTTGAAAACGGAAAGGGCTTTTCTGCTCAATATTCATTTAAGGATATATTGATCCCAAACATGTCTGCTGGTATCTGTTTTCAGTTTATTCATTTTAATGGAAAAAAAGATTACATAGACTCATTTATTTTTATACCTGTGCTTGCAGATCTTTCATACAGTTATTCTCTTAATTTTGCCTTTGATATTGAAGCGCATATTTCAGCAGGTTTCACATACAATATTTTAAATTATTCTGAAACAGAGGTTGATTCAAAGACCGGAGAATATTCAACTCATTCGGGTTTCGAGCCGCTTCTAAGGGCAGGGTTTCTAATCGCATATAAATTTTCAGAAAGTATAATAATAAAGACCGGGGTGTTCTATAACGTGATTCCGGAATCAGGAGGAAGGTCTGATTATCTTGATATAAGCGCAGGAGTTTCTGTGCCTGTTAACTTTATTGATTAAGACTGGTTTCTTGCAATGAAAAAGTATATACAACTCAAATACATTATCGCTGTTTTTGTTATTTCATTTTTCTCGTGCAGTGACCTTATTAATGATGCAGTTAAAACTGATTTGTACAGACCATATCCTTCAAAAAGCTGGACAGTAATGGCATATCTCAATGGCGACAACAGTCTTGAGGCAAATCTGAAAAGCGATATAAGCGAGATGACAAGAGGTGTTTCGGATAACTCCGGAATTTATCTTATTGTTATGTTCGATGGCTATGATTATGGAGATACTGTTTTATATGATATAAGGCAGGGCCAGGCAGTAAGGATAAAGGGCAGGAATGAGTTCCCAGATATAGATGAGAATTCAGCTTATGAAGCAGACATGGGAGATGCCGGTACACTTAAACAGTTCATCCGTTTCTGTAAGAAAAATTATCCTGCTGAAAATTATGCGCTTTTTATGGGAAGCCACGGCAACGGCGTTAGAGGGCAGGGGGATGAAGAAGCCGCACGGGCCCTTGGCCCTGATAAATCTGACAGCTGGCTGTATAATGCTGAAATAACAGACGTACTGACTGCTGATGAATCTGTAAACCTTTTTGCAATTGATGCCTGTTATATGGGAACCTGCGAAGTGGCATACCAGTACAGGCCCGGAAACGGCAGCTTTCAGACCGATGTATTTGTGAGCTCTGCCGCTTCTGAACTGAGCTCCGGCTGGGATTACGAGAGTATCTTCAGCAGAATCAGAAAGTCTTCTTCAAACACATCTGAAGATGATTCAACCAGGGGAGGCAATGAACAGGTCTTCTCTGCATCTTCACTGACACCACTTGAATTCGGATCAATACTGGTTGAAGAGATGCACGATTCAGCGGAAAATTATGGCAATACAAAACAGACCCTTGTGTGCTGCGATTTAACAAAGATTGCTGATCTCAAAGCAAAGGTTGATGAGCTCGCTGTTGTACTGGATTCGGAAAATGAAAAAACAGATACTGAATCAATAAGAGATTCTCAAACCCTTTACTACTTTGATAAAAGCAGCGATTATGCGAAATTAAATTATCCTCATTATGATATTGTTGAGTTGTGTGAAAAAATATCACTAAGCGAAGATCCAGTTTTCTCAACATCAATCAAGGCTATAGCCTCAGGTATTATTTCTTCAGCTGCTGATGTAATAAAGTATTCATATGGTGGAAGCTCATATACAGGCTTTCAAAAAAATACAAACGGGCTGGCAGTATTTTTCCCTTATGATGGAAACTGGTCAGATCAAGTCTGGTATCATCCTTATGATATGTCTTCATTCACATACTGCTATGGTAAAATAAGCTGGTGCAAAGATGGAGCTACTGAAAATAATGGTATAGAAAACTGGTTTGAACTTCTGGATTCATGGTATGATTCAGGTGATGTTAATTCTTATTTCCCCTGATTTTCATTCACAATATTTAACTTCTCATAAATCTTTTTCAGTTCTTCTTCATTCTCATCAGTTCGGAGAGACTCAAGGTGGTTTTTAAATACAAGATCATCCACATTGTTTTTATATTCAGTGATAATAGATGCAACCTCCTGCAGAGGTTTTCTCACTCCCATGCTGCTGATGTGATCAGGGCTTTCAATATTCAGGTACTGTGAAAGAATCTCTTTTATCCTTTTTAAATCATTTTGCATTTTGGACAGGTTCATTTTCTTCTCCACTGATTATTCAGATGATTGTATATCATTGAAAAGTCAGCAAAATTTTTCAATCAAAAAAACTCTATATCAGCTTTTGTCGACAGGGTGAAATAATGGTTATGATTTATTCAGGATTTTAAATTGGAAAAAAACAAAAAAAATGAGAACCCCCAAGTGGGAAGGGGTTCTCGATTTCAGGTGTATTATTGGATTCCTGCCAGTATGGTTTAAGAAATTGGAGCCCTGTAGAGAGACCATACTGACGGAAACTTGGCAATGAATCCAAAAAAGGAGGTTGTTTCCTTTTATTGATTCAGGTTAATAAATATATACACTCCTCACGTATAATTGTAAATAACCGAAAAAAATCAATTATTTATAACGGTTTACGTTTTTTTCAATGGTGGAATCCGCCATGCTTAGCGTCTTCCCTTCTTTATTTTTCTGATTCTCTTCTCTCTGACATCCTTCTCTCATTGGCTCTTCTTTCCCTGTCACCGCTTCTTCTATCGAAAAGATCGAATTTTTCATCAGCCCGCCTGTCTGATTCTCTTCTTAACAGGAAACGCCGATCAAAAAATCGTTTGTTCATTTCAGGGATTGGATGCAGAATTCCCGTTCTTCCTAAAAAAAAGATCAGAAAAATAGTAATAATCAGTGCCGCAAATACAGCATAAAAAAATATCATAAAGCACCTCGCTGTCAGATTTCTGCTTAAAAAATACCTAAACACAGAGCTTTAAACAAAAAAATTATCAGGATTCTCTTCCGGGAAGATACCGAAATTTCAAAACTTAACTCGAGTCTGCGTTCGCTGATGTCAAAAATATTTCAGTATTTATTCCTAAAAATACTTTTTAGCGCAAATGGAAGAATATTATTGTCCCCGCCGCCTTCGGCGGCGGGGACAATAGAGTTTTTTCTTCTACAATAAAGTTTAGGAATAAACACTGAAAATATTTTATCTTATTTGTATTAAAATGTTTTTAGTAAGAAATATTATTATGATAATATGTATACAGAAGGATGATTGAAGTTACCTGGGTAAATTCCGACCTGAAAAAATATTCATGGAGGCAGTGTATGAAAGACAGGGATTTTCAAAAAATACTGAGTGAGCTTGATGAAGTCAGGGGCGAGTGGGAAACCCGTGTATGTGAAAGACTCGATTCGTTTGAAATAAAGCATGGTATTACTCTTGATCAGATTGATGACGAAAGAAAAAATGAATTTCTCCAGCGCATGGGCTGGCTGGAAGAAAGCATCAGATTATTAAAAATCCGTTTTCAGAAACAATTTTCTGAGGAATGACAATGAAGATATCAATACTGCATAAGTCATTCAAAGAATCCTCGAACGATATTAAGGTTCTTGTTGAGGCCGTTAATATTGATCCAACGATGACAGTTGAAGAGCTTGTTCAGAAAACACTTGGGTATAATACCATGACAAATCAGCACTGGAAATATGATGATTTTCTTGAAATAAGAATAGCAAGAGAACTGATTGATGAATCATGGATGAAGATGCAAAGATAATTCTGATGTCTGGCGCACTTGATCGAATGTCAATCTGTGGTTTTTGTATTAAATCAAATTCTTCATTGTCTATAAAAGATTTGATAATAGAACGATGCTCTCTTTAATGATTAAGTGCTTTGTTTGAAGAATTATCTATAGGGGAGGTAATTATCGGAATGCAGCTTGATTATAAAAACACACAGTGCTGGACATACTTAAGATTGGAGTAGAAAAATACGGAAATAGAGAAATGCTTCGTTACAGGGCAGATGATGGCCGGGAGGACATATCCTGGAAGGAATTTCTTAATGATGTTAATGATCTTGCATCCTTTTTGTTCTCGGAAGGTGTAACCAGGGCTGATATAGTATCCGTTTATTCAGTAAACAGGCCTGAATGGGCTGTCTCAGAAAAGCCGTCATTCAATATGACGGCTTTATTTACAATTATGCTGTTATTTTATTCATAAGCTGGGCTGCAATTTTTCCAAGTCCGTTCATCAGGTGCAGGCCTTCTTCGTTGGTTTTCCCGGGAATTTTATTAAATGATACTGTGATTCCGGTCAGAGTAGCGAAGAAGTATCTTGAAAGCATCCTTACATTGTTTGTGTAATTCATTTTCAGAAAAGCTGTATCTATTAAATCAAGAGTTTCTTCCATTATGGAGATTATTTTTTCTGAGGATTCCTTGCTTAAGTTCCCCTGAGACATCAGGATTACCATCATTCTGAAATATGAGTCATGATTTGATATAAAATCAATGAATGCCAGTATCACTTTCTCTATATCAAAATTATCTGTTTGTGATATTATTGATTCTCTCAGAACTTCAGTCATAGTGCTGTGTTCTCTGATCGCAGCTTCAACAAAAAGGGCCTCCTGATTTGGAAAGAAGCGATATATAGAGGATGTGGCCATGCCGGCTTCATCGGCTATTTCTCTCATACTTGCCTTATCAAATGATTTTGTTGCAAAAACTCTCTCTGCGGCGTCGAGTATTATATCGACCCTGGCTTCCCGTTCTCGTGATTTCAGTTTTTTGAGCGTAACTTTTTCTTTCATTTATTTTTCCTTACAGATAAAATCTGCAGTAGTGTTTAATCCGTTATTGATATATGTCAACTTTATGATTATTCTAACAATTCTTTCTGCTGTATTTAAAAATAAAGAAGTTAATTTGGTCATTATCTGAGAATAAATCAATAACTTAACAAAAATCTCTATACCAGTGTTTGATTCCTTGTCGCAGCTGGCAGTTTTATTAAACCCGCTGAAAAAGGGTAGTTGTCTTTTTCCTGTTCGAAAAGTGTTTTCATGTATAAAAACTGATATAATTTATAAATTTTTGCATGAACATTTCTATCTTTCAAGATTCAATTGGCAAGAAAAAAAAGAAAATAGTTTGATGCCTAGAATGGTGTTCTTTTGAGAATGCAGGGTTCATTGAAAAAGTAAATTAGGGATCAATATAATTGCTCATTAATCAAAATTGATAATGAGCAATTCAGAATAATCATCACAGAATATTCCCATAGATATTTTTTATTTGCTCGCCATTAACTTAAAGAATTCGATCTGCTGTTTCAGTGTATCTGCCATTCCTGCAACATTCTCAGAACTGCTGGCCATTTGTTCTGCCCCTGAGGCAATACCCTGTGTGACTTCACTGATATTTGCAACAGATTTAACCATTTCTTCAACAGCAATTTTTTGCTCACCTGTTGCAGTCCTGATCTGATCAGACTTGATTTTTAACTGATCGACTTCATTGTTTACATTTGAGTTACTGGTAACCTGTTTTTCCATGAGTTCATCGATCTGATCCATTGTTGTTGTAATTGTATTTACACCATCAATAATTGTACTCATATTTTCAATCGAATCCATCACACTGGAGAGTCCAACCTTTATTTCATCATCATTCGCTTTTATGAGGGTGTTAATTTCGTTAATGCTTGAGGATGTCTGATCAGCAAGCTTGGATATTTCATCAGCAACAACAGCAAATCCCTTTCCTGCTTCTCCGGCGCGGGCTGCCTCAATTGCTGCGTTTAGAGAAAGAAGGTTTATCTGTTCGGATATTCCGGTTATCATTTCGATTATATTGGTCATATCCTTTGAACTGTCAGCGATTTTGCTCATGCTGTTATTCATTGACTTCATGGATTCTTCACCTGCCTTGGCATCCTCTGAAATCTTGCTGATGTGTTCGAGAGATCCTTTGATGATTTCCTCCATACCTTTAATTACATTGGACAGTTCTTTAATCTCCTCTATGAGGTAGGTTATACTTGCAACCTGAGTCTCTACAGTATTTGCAATCCCCTCTGTACCTCCTGATATTTCTTCAATGGTAGCTGTAACCTCTTCTGTTGAAGCAGCCTGAGTTTGTGCATTGTCTGCAAAAGTCATTGCTGATGCCGACATCTCCTGTGATGAAGAAGAAAGATTATGGGATATATCTGTGGTTGCACTGATAACCTCTCTGAGCTTGTGAACAAGCCATTGAAAGTTTACAACCAGTGTCTTGAGTTCATCATTGGTTTGAAGTTGAATCAGTTTCTCTTCAGTATATTCTTTGCCGAAAACATCTTTCTTCTCTTCTTCAATTATAGTGAGATCACCCTGGGCAAGCTTCATTACTTTTTCATTGAGATCAATTACCGGTTTTGAAATTTTTCTTGCAAGAAAAATCCCGAAGAATGCTGTAATAATAAGTACCGCAAATGCTATGCCAATCGAAATATACGCGAGATGAGTAAGCGGCGCAAAAAGCTCATCTTCAGTCATTGTCAGAGCAATATACCAGCCGGTTTCCGGTAGTTTCGTATAGAATATATGTTTCCTTTCTCCGGGTCAGCATATCTGCCACGGCCTTCTTCTTCTTTAAATATTTTTTCTCCAAGTTTTGCAATTGATATATTTTCAGATTCGGAAATTTTCTTTTTCATGATGATTTCTTTTTGCGGATGTGCCAAAAAGAAACCCTGTCTGTCAAGAACGAAAGCAAATCCGGTTTTACCGATTTTCAGTTCTGAAATAAACTTCTGTATGCTTTTAAGATCCATGTCAGCAGATGTTACTCCAAGGAATTTCTTATTCCTGTCAAAAAAAGGAGCTGAAGAAGAAACCATTGTCAGCTTAGTGTTCTCGTCGTAGAAAGGATCTGACCATGCAAGGGCTTTGTCGGTTTTTTTCCCATTTGTGTACCAGTCCCATTGATGAAAATTGTACTTTTCAGTTTCATATTCTCTTGTAAGTACAATTTTGTCTCCATCTTTGTATGCATACGGGCCAAAATATTTAATATCCGGAGCATAGGTGTATGGTTCAAACCAGATTCCGCAACCAAGAGTATCCTTGTTAATGGCAGCATATCTTATCAGCAGGTCATGATACTGTTCTCTTGTAGAATTGTTAAGGTATGTTTCAACTACTCTTGAAAGAGCTACTGGAAGTCTTGAATGATTCGCAAGAGTAAGGTTTATTTTGTTGATAGTCTTTCCGAGATTATGATTCATTTTTTCACTGATTTCATTGTTTATCTGTACTTTCGAAAATTGATAGCTTAAAACTGATACTGCAAGCAGAGAGAAAAAAGCAACTCCCCAGACTGCCAGAAGAGCTTTTACACTTATGCTCTGGAATTTATTTTTTAATCCTGAAAACATTTTGATCTCCTTTGCTTCCTGTAAATTAAACGGGTAAAATTTTTAAATTCTGAAAATCTAAATTTCTATTTTAAGAACAAGACTTCTTTTCGTATTGCTTGATAAAAATTTTGATTTTGCCCTCTAAATAATTTTCCGGGTTCATTCTGTTTGTAATTATACCCAAAATGATATTTTAAAAAAAGATTTTTTTGCCAAATCACGGCTTTCATTATTGTTTTTTAAAATTTGTTCGTTTCAGGTAAAATCAATGTTCTGTTCCGGAGTTGTCATATTTGTCGCATTCGTTTTAATTACCGTTGTATGGTTACTGAAAAAATATGCTTTCATAATTACTGATATGGAGTTAGAATTGGATGTTATTAAAACAGCGACTGTTTAATGGGATTTAAATCTTTTGATTTTATCATAATTGAATCACAGGAACAAGAGGGCTAATTTATGAAAAAAATAATTACTATTGCGGTTATTGTTTTTATTTCATCCTGTTCTACAACTCATGAAAAAAAGAAATCCATTTGCGTTAAAGGGGATTGTTTTAATGGGAATGGAGTTTATAAGTCTTCAGGCGGCAGTACATATGAAGGTGAATTCAAAAACGGATTGCCTCACGGGAAGGGAAAGATTGTCATGAAGGACAGGAGTGAGTATGAGGGAGAATTTAAGGATGGAAGATTTGATGGCAAGGGTAAGTATGTATCATCTGCCGGGGTTCAATATACTGGTGAGTATAAAAAAGGTAAACAGCATGGTGTTGGTAAAATAAAATATCCTGATAATGCTGAATATTATGGGGAATGGAAGAACGGCAGGTTCGATGGAAAAGGAAATTATCTGTCAGCATCAGGGGATCGCTTTACTGGAAGCTTCAGGGATGGAAAATTTCATGGGTATGGTATCCTGAAGGAAAAAGGCGGGGATGAATACAGGGGAGAATGGAAAAACCATAGAAAACATGGTAATGGTGTTTATATATTTGTAAGCGGAGAAAGATGGGAAGGGCGATTTGAGAATGATCGTTTTATGGGACGCTAGGTGTTTCTATAGAAATTTTTACCTTCTTGACATAAATATCATTTTTTTATATAATTGTTTAAATTTTTGATCATATTTATTGAAACAAATTTATTGCTATTTTTTTATAACAGGATGATGAAAAATCCAAAATTAAAATAAGGAGTAATTATTATATGGCCTCACGATATAAAAGAATAAACGATGTGAACTATGACAGGGCTATTGTTGAAATAGCAGAGAAAGCTGTTTCAGAAAGCAAAAATAATTCACTGGCAGCTGGTGACTGCACTAAAATTATTGAGCTTGTTATTGAAACCGGAACCTTTTCCAGGAGTGAAAAGAAAACCCTGGAGTATGTATATGATGAATTTAATTTTTCAGGGAAGGCTAGAGATGGATTCAGAAAAAAAATTGATTCACTTTTTGATAAACCTGTTGAAAAAAAAGCATCCGGTAAAAAAACAAAATCTGTTTCTAAAAAATCGTCTGTAAAAAAAAGGGCAAAAGCAGTAAAGAAAAAAACTGAACTGGAAAAAATGGAACATAAAGAGGATGTTGCAGAACTTGAAGAAAAGGTTGAAGATAAACTTTATTCTTCGGAATATCAGGATTATGAAGAACCTGTTCTGCCTCCATTGAAAGAAGAAGAAACAGAGAAAAAAAGCAAGTCTGCCGGAATTCTGGCTGCACTTGCGGTTCTTGTAGTTGCATTTGTTTTCTTTTTTGATAATATCAAGAGTTTCTTCACTTCAGAAGATCCTGTAAAAAAAATTGAACAGAAGAAAGCAGAACCTGATAAAGAAAAGCTCGTGGAAAAAGAGCGGGTTTCAGAAAAAACCGAGACAGTGGTAGTTACTGAAAAAGAAAAGCCTGCTGTTGATGGTGAAGAATATATAATTCAGCCCGGGGATAAGCTGATTTCCATAAGCAAGAAATTTTATGGAAATTTTTCTGACTGGAAAATAATCTACAGGGCAAATAAAGATGTTATAAAAAATCCTACTCTTATTTATCCTGGTCATAAAATTGTAATACCAAAGAAGTAAATAACCTGCAGTGACATCCGGGAAACCGGATGTCCTGTTTACTGATCAGATTTTCCGGATACCGGCAACCTGTAATTCTCATATTTAACATCCCTGATCTTCAAAATTTATTGAGAAATTTTATCATTCTGTCAGCTTCCCTGTTTACCAACTTACCAACTTACCAACTTACCAACTTACCAACTTACCAGCTTACCAGCTTACCAGCTTGCAAACTTACAAACCATATAATACTTGACTTTTGAAATATGCTGATGATATCTGAAGTTTTCTTCTGTTCCTGAAACAGATGCCATAATAATTGTTCCGGAGAAAATATAATGAAGGTTTTACTAGCTGGCTATAATGTCGATGCTGATATTATTAATGAAATGAAAAATAAGTCAAATTGGACTGAAGATAATGTTACTCCAGAGACTCTGAGTGCTTCATATGCAAGAATTTCAAGAGATCCAAGAGATATATCAGTTTTAAGAGAGGTTGCAAGAACAGAAGTCAGTTCATCCAGGAAATCAAATGAAGCAATAATTTTCGGGCTTGGCCATGCTTCAGTAGCAGAACATGCTGTTTTTAATTTTGATATTATTGGTCTTTCAAGACTGGCTGTAGAACAGGTTCAGCGGTTTCGACTGGCTTCATTTACTGAAAAATCCCAGAGATATATTACCCTTGAGGGAGATTATTATACACCGGATGAAATACGCGGTACAGAATTCGAAAAGGAATTTCATAATATAATTGCTATTCAGAATAATGCTTACTTCAAACTGTTTGAGGTTCTGAGGGATTCCCAGTTTAATAAAAATCCTGATCTCATTAAAACAGCAAGGGGAAAAAGTACAGTTGAAGGATGGGCCAAGGAGGATGCACGTTATGTTGTATCTCTTGCAACTCTTTCCCAGTTTGGCATGACAGTAAATGCAAGAACACTCGAACATATGCTGAGAAGATTCAGGAGCAGCAGACAGAAAGAGGTAAGGGATCTGGCAGCAGACCTGTTTGCCAGGGTTGAAAATATTGCGCCTTCTGTTATTAAATATACTGAGCCAACCGACTATGACACAAAAAGGCCCGAACTGCTGAACGAATGCATAGGAAAACTTGCTGGTATTAAAACTTCAGGCAATGAATCATCAGATGTAAAACTGGTCAGTTCGCCTGATTCTCCTGACAATATACTCTGCGCGTCAATTCTCTATGACGCTACACTTGCATCTTTTGATGAATGCAAAAAGAAAGCAGAGAGCCTTTCTGCTGATCAAAAACAGGAACTGATCAGAAATGCCCTGTCATGCAGAGAATTCTATGACAGTGTTGACAGATGTTTTGAAATGCTTGATTTTACATTTGAACTGAACATCAGTGCAACAAATTATGCTCAGTTAAAAAGACACAGAATATCTTCACAAATACTGCAGGCTTATTCTCCTGGTTTTGGTTATACAATTCCTGAAAGTATAATTGAAACCGGCATGAAAGATGTTTTTCTGGATGCATTGAAAAAAACAGATTCTTTTTATGCGGATTTAAAGCAGAAATTTCCTCATTCTGCTGATTATATTCTCACTAACGCTCACAGAAGAAAAGTATTACTCAAGATGAACGCGCGTGAAATATATCACTTTGTAAACCTCAGGGAAGATGAACATGCACAGTGGGATATCAGAGAAACTGCACGTCAAATCAGGCAGCTTGTTTGTGATGCTGCTCCATTGACATTTATGATGCTTGCAGGCAAAAATGATTTTGTCGGAAAAAGAAATGAGATTTTTGGTGAATAAGCACTGATTTATATTACTTATTCATCATCCCAGTTTTAAATCAGTTTAAGCTTTTTTATCATTCATGCTTATACTGATTTTTTGTATAAGCTTAGCAATGTCATGAGTTCCGATTTTATATATTACAGGAACAATAATCAGGCTTACCAGTGTTCCAAAAACAAGTCCCCAGGCAAGTACAGCGCATAATTGAGATATGAATGGGTCATAACCTCCAATTCCATATGCTGTTGGCAGCAGGCCAGCAACTGTAGTCAATGTGGAAAGAATGATTGGCCTCAGTCTTGTTGAAGCAATAGATGCCATTGTATCTGAAGAAATCCATCCGTCTTTTTCTTCTGCCTGGAACTGGCTGATGAGTACAATCGATGCATTTACTACAACTCCCATAAGGCCGATTATTGCTGCTCCTGCCATCATTGAAAGAGGGTAATTATGAATCAGAAGAGTTATAATTGCTCCTGGAACACAAAAGGGAAGTGAAAGCATTATAATGAATGGCCTGCTGAATGAATCAAAAATAAGAGACATTACCAGAAAGATTGACAGCAGGCTAACAGCAAAAGCGCCTCCAAGAGAACTGAATATTTTTTTCTGTTCAACAGGCTCGCCGCTGAGTTCAAGTGAATAATCATTGCCTTTGGGGAATTTTGATTTCACAGCTTCATATACTTTTTCACCTGAAGTAATATTCCTGTCAATGTTACCGAATACTGTTGTTGTTCTCAATCCATTGTAATGCCTTATTTCACCTTCAGCTTTCCTGTCTTCAATAAACAGCATTGGTTCAAGGTTGATCAGGTTTCCACTGCTGTTCATAACAGGAAGTTTTTTGATATATTCAATATCAGCCCTGGCTTTTTTATTCAGCCTGATTCTTATATCCATTTCTCTTTCAATATCCCTGATGCTTGAAACAACAAGGCCGTCAAATGATATCCTCAGTGCATCGATTATATCCTTTGCTGATAATCCAACTCTTGACAGAAGATCATAATTCATCCTTATATTAATTTCATCTTTTCCCTTTAAGTAATCATCATCAATTTCTGTAATTCCATTTATGCCTGAAAGAAACTGTTTTAATTTTTCTGTTATTTCAGAACGCCTTGAATCATTATTTGAAACAACTCTTATTTCAAGAGGCCAGCCCATTGGAGGTCCGATTCTGACTATATCAAAAATATAATCTGTTTTTTCAGGAAGCTTGATTGTGCTGAATTTATCTTTAACTGATTTCATTATGTCGAAGACATTTCTTTCCCTGTCATTAAAAGGAGTAAGGTATACAAAAATAATCCCAAGATTTTCCTGTGTGCCTCTCTCTGTAAGGATATCAGTGCTGTTTGTTCCGGCTTTTGAACTTATTCCCAGAAGTTCATCCTTATGAATAACATCAGTTACTGTTTTTTCAATATTGCTGATAATTTTTTCTGTTCCTGCAAGGGATTGTCCTGAAGGGAAACTTAACTGAATGGTAAAGGTTTCCACACCTTCCTGCGGAAAAGAATCCTTTCTTACAAAATTCTTCATTGCAATAAATGAGATAATGAGTACCACAATTGAAGATGCCAGCACAATATATCTCATTCTGAGAGATTTCTTCACTATCCGTGCATAGAATTTTTCCAGTACAGTGAATCTGACACCGCCTCTTTTTTTTGATCCGGAGCTTTCTTTTTCATCAGAAAGATGAGCAGGCAAAAAGAAGAATACATCTATCATTGAGCCAATGAGAGCAATGGTAAGAACAAAGGGAATCTGCCAGATGAATTTGCCCGGGAATCCTCCAAGGCTTACCAGAGGCATGAATGCAAGGGCAGTGGTTGAAAGCCCGGCAAGTACAGGCCGCCACATCTGCTTTACTGCGTCAAATGCCGCATCCGGGCCTGACATTCCGGATGCCCTGTTCTGCTGGTACTGTTCTGTGACAACAATAGCATCATCAACGAGCATTCCTATAACTACAATAATACCACCAACTGAAATCAGGTTGAGCGTCATCCTGCTTCCGTACAGGAATATTATTGCAAACAGAACTGAAAATGGTATGCCAAAGGCTGTCCAGAATGCTGACTTGATATCAAAGATTATGAATAGAAGAAGTATTACAATAACAAGTCCTATGAATGCATTGTCAAGTGCAAGGTTGAGCCTGTTTTTTGCAAGTCTTGAATTATCGAGAAGCAATTTCCATTTTATGCCATCAGGCAGTTCCATAGTTTCCAGGAACCGGTAAACAAGTTCACTGGTTTTTACAACATCTCCATTTTTATTTTTTTTGAGGATTATTGTAGCTCCTCTTTGTCCATTGTTTCTTACAATGAGCTTATTGTCTTCAGGCAGAATTTTGACATCAGCTACCTCTCTGAGTTTCACACCAAACCTGGTTGAATCAGGAGATGTTCTGAGATTTGTGTTTTTAATCTCCCTGTAATCTGAATATTTATTTACAGAGACTACTTTTTTTTCGCCAACAAAGGATTCAAGAGTACCGCCTGATCCCTCCAGGTTTCTTTCCTGGATAGAACGGGCAATCATTTTCAGGCCAATATATTCCCTGCGGGCTTTTTCAGGATCAACAAGAACATTTATTTCGGGATCAGGAAGGCCGATCATTTCTGCTGAAGATATATTCTCGATTTTTCTCAGCCTGTTTCTTACTTCAGGCAGGTGTTTTATTAGAAGTTTATAATCCCCGCTGAATGCAATCTCAATGAATGGAAAATCATGTGTTGTAATTTTCTGGAGTGTTGGAGGCCCGTCAAGTTCAGATGGAAGGTCATCTATTTTTGAAATTGCACTGTCAATATCATTATACAACTGCTGAATGTCTTCCACTCTGGCATTTTCATCAGCATTGACAATTATTTTAGATATTGCTTCATTCGATACAGATATAATATCTTTTACCCCTGAAACCTCCTGGAGCTCTCTTTCAATCGGAACCGTAACATTCATTTCAACATCCCGTGCTGATGCACCCGGATAAAGTGTTGTTATAACAATCTGCCCAAATGTCATTTCAGGGAATGCATCCTGTTTTATTTTGAAGGCAGTGAATGTTCCATATAAGAAGATTGCTGCAACAAGAACCTTAACCAGCATTTTTCTTTCAATGAATATTTTTGCAATTTTTTCCATTATTTTGCCTTTTCTTCATTTTATCCGGACATTTGCGAATTAAAGAATAATAATCATCTGTGGTATTCTAACATGAATTACTTCTGTTTCTGAATATTTTTTGTTTTAATATTCAGTGTTTATTCCTAAACTTTATTGTAGAAGAAAAAACTCTATTGTCCCCGCCACCGAAGGCAGCGGGGACAATAATATTCTTTCATTTGCACTAAAAAGTATTTTTAGGAATAAATACTTTTTAATATTATAGATTTTTCATTGCAGTTTTAAAGGGGCATTTTAAAAAGATATAAATCAGCCAGGAGAGGAAATAACCAGTATTTTTTCTGGTTATTAATAATTCTAAATATAATGCTTAAAGTAAAATCAAAAAGAAAACACCGCAAAAAGTGCCGTTGCTGGTGGCTTGGTTCCTGACCCATCCTTTTTTTACAGATTCGGCATATTCATTATTGTTATGCCATCTGAAAAATATTTCAAATCAGTAACATCAGGCTATGCTATTGCTGAACAATTCTTCCGGTAACAGCATAGATAATTATATTAACATTAAAGGAAAATAGTATGGAATATACACATATAGTTGCATTACTGATAACAGGAATTGGTGTTGGAATGGCTTCAGGCCTTCTTGGCGTTGGGGGCTGTTTTATAATGATTCCAGTGCAGTACTGGGTTCTCACATCAGCAGGCGTTGATTCAACCATTGCAATAAGAATTGCATTCGGTACAAACCTGGCAGTTGTTCTGCCAACAGCCCTCAGCGGAGCCATTGCACATTCTAAAAAGAATGCTGTTCTCTGGAAGGCGGGAATAAATCTTGGCCTGTCAGCACTGGCTGGCGCTTTTCTTGGGGGATATTTTGCGTCAATGATCCCAGGCAGTTATCTGAAGATTGGCTTTGGTGTTGCAATACTTGCCGGCGCAATAAGAATGCTAACAGCAAAACCCCCGGCAATTGATGAAAACCCGCCTGCAGGAACTCTTGTATATGTTTTATGGGGATTTCCTCTTGGCATAGTATCAGGTATAATCGGAATCGGCGGTGGTGTTTTGATAATCCCTGTAATGGTTATTGCCCTGAAATTCAGGATGCATCAGGCAGTTGGAACATCAACCGCTCTCATGATATTCGCGTCAATTGGCGGAATAATATCCTATATTGTAAATGGTATTGGAGTAGCCGGTCTTCCTGAGTATTCAGTTGGATATGTAAACCTGCTCCAGTTTATTCTGCTGGCAGGCACAAGTGTTCCTTTTGCAAGAGCAGGAGCCCGCATAGCCCATAAGATCCCTGCAAAGCAGCTGAAATATCTTTTCATTATAGTGATGATATATATGGGCCTTAAAATGACAGGTATTTTTGAAATGCTTGGCCTTCCATTGTAATACAGGATATTCCTGTTTAAAAATCTGCACATTAAATACAGTTCAATATAAAGCCCTCATTCAATATGGGGGCTTCTTCATCCCCATGCCTCTTTTTTCTCTAATAAATATCTACTGAACTTTATTAAACAGGAAAACACTGTTATCTCCGACGCCTTCGGCTGCGGAGATAACAATATTCTTTCATTTGCTCTAAAATGTATTTTTTGGAATAAATACTGAAATGTCTTTATAAAAAAACAGTTCAGTTGTAGAATAAAAAGATATAAAAAGAGGGAGATTCAAAATGGAGAGTTTATCTGCCATCACTAAAAGGATGAGGGTATTTTTGATTTTATTTATCCTTTTTTCTGCAGGGGGTGTGGTGTGTTCAGATAACTTTGATGAAATTATCATAAAAGAAATTAATACTGATGATAAAATTCCGGTTGATCCGGTTGAACCCCATAAGTGGTCAAAATACGAGAATATAGCCACACCACGGGCTTCAGCTGCTATCGCTCTATATGGATCTTATGTTTATGTTTATGGCGGGGAAAGCTATTTTTCGTCGAGAGGTGATCTCTGGAAATTTAATCCTATTGCTGAGACAAAGGAAATTCTCACATCTCATGATGTTAAAAGTTCTCATGCAATGTGTGTTTATGGCAATCTTCTTGTAACCTTTGGCGGAAAAAATGAAACAGGAGCACCCACTCAAACCTTTTCCTATTATTCCATATCAGGCGACACATGGGGAAGTATCGCTGTCCCGTCCGGTACAACTGGTCCTGCACCTGCTGCAAGATATGGGCATGTAATGTCATCGTATAATGGATTGATTTATATTCACGGCGGAAGTGATGCATCAGGAAATGTTGACGGTATTATGCATTCGCTTGACCCTTTAGATTCTCCAAAGCCCAGATGGGAAAACCTGGCAGAAGGCCCAGAGCTGGAGGGCCATGGAGCAGCTCTGTATAATGGAAAGATATATATCTTTGGCGGCTATAATACAACATCTTCATCCTATAGTAATAATCTATGGATTTATGATATTGCATCTGATGCCTGGCAAAATGCAGGGCAGGTTGCAGGAGTTTCTCCAAGAGGCGGTATTGATCTTGTGGAAGTAAATGGATTCCTTTATACTCTCTGCGGGCAGGATGACAGCAGTCTTTACAATGACCTTGTTAGGATCAGTACTTCCGGAAGCGGCACTGTTATTGAAACTGAGATTCCCAAAAGGTCATATGCATCTCTTGTTGCATCAGCAAACAGGCTCGGGCTTTTTGGGGGATACGATCGTGACAATATAACCTATTACTCGGATGTATGGATCTGTTACCCGGATAATTTATAAGGGAACCTCGATAAATTAATATTTGGACGTTCCCTTGCGGGTACAACATCTGATAAAATCAGGAGTTTTCATTTGTAATATTAATGAAACTCCTAATTTTTAGAGGTACCCATAAGAGTGTTTTGATGAAAAAATTTATACTGTTAATAATTTTTATAGCGGGAATAATAATTGCAGCAAACAGGGCTTCTGCAAATGAAATGATTCTGTCATCAACCCTTGGTGTTTCAGGGGGATATTCTCTTGTCACTGGATATTACAGCGGCAAACTTGATCCAGGGCCATCTGTATCAGTTCATTACATTCCCTATATAGGAAAATATCTAATGTCAGAACTGGATGTATCATGGTCAAGATCTCAGCTTTCCAATGCTGAGGATTCTTTCATGTCAACAGTATCATTTGCAGCAGGGCCTGTTTTAAAGTATAATATCCTTCAGGGCTTTGATCTCTTTGGTGGCACCATGTTAAGGGGAAGTGTTTTATTGCTGCATGCTGAAACAACAGGCAGGGATTCAAAAACATTTAAACCCGGTTTTAATCTTCTGGCCGGTTTTTACGCTGACATTCCTTTTTCATTGAGGCTTAGAACCTGTTATACTTATTCGCAGTTTGATCTTTCAGAGCATTCTTTCAGCGGTCATGAAATAAGCGCCGGTGTATGCATGGGATTTTATAGTAATGCAGCTCAGAGTGAAGAAACAGATATAATAAAAGTGAGGAAACTTTTAAATAGGGCTGTTGATTTTTTTGATTCAGGAAACTATGAGCAGGCTCAAAAAGGTTTTGATGAAATTTTAAGCATTGATACTGAACACAGGTCTGCCCATGAATATATCAGAATAATATCTGACTCGTCGAGAGAATATAATGAGGCGTTAGTGGATATTCGTAACGACAGAAAGATAGCTGCGATAGTTCATCTCGAGAATACTCACGTGTCCATGAAAAAGGCACAGACTCTTCTCCGTGAAATGCGAGATGAACTTTTTTCAGAAAAAGAAACTCTTCATCTTAAAATTAAAAAGGCTTATAAAGAAAATGATTACAACGTGTGTCTTAAACATTTATCAAGGCTGCAGAAGATAGATCCTGAAGATAAGGTTGTAAAAATTTATTTTCCGAGGGTTAGAAAAAGAATGAATACAATCAGGAAATTCCAGTAAAATGAAACTCAGGTACAAACAGATTCTTGCCTTTGTTGTTATAATACTCTTCTCATCGATTCCTTTGTCATTTTATATTCTTCATGAACAGGAAGAAATAAAAGTTAATGTTTTGAAACACAGAAGTTCAACAGAGTGCAGAATTCTTTCCCGCTCAATATACAATATAATTATGATGAATGGCGGTTCCATTCCTGAATGCAAGCTTGATTCAAGAGAGCTCGTAAAAATTCTTTCTGTTTTGAGTGATGATGGGCTTGTTTACGCGGAAGCATTGCTTGTTTCTGCAAAGAAAAAATACAATGGCATTGTACTGGCTTACTGGGTCAGAGATGACCTGAAAAAAGACAGTGTTCAGCATCCCCAGAAATATTCTAATTCAGAGGTTCTGGATTTCAGGAATAATACCTATAGGGAAAGATTTATTCCCGGCATTGGCGAGGTGTGCTATGAATTCACTTCATCGGATTCTCCTCGTGGCATACCGCAGATATGTTTAACAAGACTTGTTTTCTCAAAAAAGGATGTTCTTCTGCCTCTGGTAAAACTCAGGAACAAGGCATATATCGGAATTGTTTTTGCGATTTTTCTGGTAACATTACTTGGCATAATTTTTGGAAAGATTATTACAATCCCGGTCGAGAAGCTTATTCATGGAGTGGAACATATCAGCGAAGGGGAATTTGAATACCGTATTGAAACAGGGACAAGGGATGAATTTGCTAAACTCGCAACAACCTTTAATCACCTTGCAAGAATAATAAAACTGGAAATAACAGAACTTAAGAATGCTAATGTCGAGCTTCAACGACTGGATAAACTCAAAGATGAGTTTCTGGCTTCTGTTTCACACGAACTCAGGACACCTCTTTTCGGCATTATTGGACTTACTGAGTCATTGCTCGAAAGTTCTGATTGTAATGGAAAGGATAATGCTCTTCAGGACCTGTCTCTTATTGCCGTGAGTGCCAAACGTCTTTCACATCTCATTAACAATATTCTGGATATATCGAAATTGAAACACGGGGATATCCTGATAAGACGAACTCCTGTTGATATGTATTCAATTGTTCAGCTTGTAATATCCGTTCTGATGCCTCTGGTTGACGATAAAAAAATCAGCTTAAAAAACGAACTTTTGCCTGGCCGGGTAATCGTTGTTGGTGACGAAAACAGGCTTCAGCAGATAATGTTTAACGTTATTGGTAATGCTGTAAAATTTACCGAAAAGGGAAGTGTTTCAGCGAGAAGTTCCGCGGTATATGAAGAGGATAACAGTGTTGTTATTGAAATTGCTGATACCGGAATTGGCGTTCCGGAAGAGAAGTTTGATTTCATTTTTGAATCTTTCGCTCAGGCCGATGGAAGCAATGAGCGAATGTATTCGGGAACCGGACTTGGCCTGGCAATTACAAGGAAACTTGTCGAACTTCATGGTGGAGAAATATGGTGTGAAAAGAATGAACCCTGCGGTATGGTCTTTATGATAAAGCTTCGGGGCTCGAGTGCTTATCCGTCAGAAATCATTGAAACCGAAACCGCTTCTCATATACCTTATATCTACT
Source organism: uncultured Leptospirales bacterium (assembly GCA_964512685.1). Lineage (GTDB taxonomy): Bacteria > Spirochaetota > UBA4802 > UBA4802 > UBA5550 > CAZEJW01. The sequence continues at coordinate 26,461 of CAZEJW010000005.1, forward strand.
CGGAAGATCAGCTTCTTGCTCCTGCAGCGGGGCAGGGATTGACCGCAGACAGGATGAATGCCGGGGAGATATCACACCGTATTCTGGTTGTCGATGATGAGCCTGTAGTAAGAAGGCTGGTGCAGAAAATTCTTGAATCCAGCAATTATAGTGTCGATACCGCCGAAAGCGGAGAACAGGCTCTTGAGTATCTAAGGTCTGAAAGTATCCCCGATCTTATAGTTCTCGATATTATGCTTCCCAAAATATCCGGTTACGATATTTGCAGAACAATAAGGGAAAGTTATACTCTTTACGAAATGCCGGTTCTTATGCTTACAGCCAAAAATAAGCCAGGTGATGTTCTTGATGGATTCGAGGCTGGAGCAAATGATTATATCACGAAACCGGTTGAAAGAAAGGAGCTTTTGGCTAGAGTCAATAGTCTTATCTCTTTCAGGGATTCGGCTCGTTTGTCCGGCGAACTAAAGGTAATCAATCATGATCTTGAGCTTGCTCATGAAATACAGCAGACGGTTCTTTTAAAGGAAATTCCTGAAATAGAGAATATTGAAATTTCTGTAAGGTATCTTCCGATGATAAAACTCGGAGGTGATTTCTACAGTGTTTATAAATATGATGAAGACAGAATTGGATTTCTGATGGCGGATGTTTCCGGCCACGGAATATCCGCTGCTTTTATCTGTGCAATGCTTAAGGTTGTATACTCCTTCTTTATCGAACAGGAAGATAATCCAGCCTCCCTGTTTCAGAAAATTAATTCCAATATGTACCAGTATCTGAATGCACAATTTATAACTGCGTGTTTTGCAATTGTCGATAAAAAGCATGGCAGAATATTTCATACCAATGCCGGACATTGGCCTATGCTGATCTGGAGGTCAGAAGACAAAATTGTTGAACAGGTTATTACCAGGGGACTTCCCTTCGGGTGGTTTGAGAAAGGCGTTTATTCTGTTACAGAGGTTGAAGTAAAAAACGGAGACAGGCTGATATTCTATACTGATGGAATAATCGAGATTCGTGATATTGCAGGGAAAATGTTTACGCTGGAAAATTTTTTATTCTCAATTGAAAAATATCATAGCCTGAATTCTGAGGAATTTATTGACAGTATTCTTGCAGATATTAGAAACTGGTCAAAAGGAAATGAAAAAGAAGGCTATGATGATGATGTTACCATTATGGTCGTTGACATTAAATAGGGAATTGTATGAAGGATCAGTTGAATGATGCAGCGCTTCTGGAGATGATTGATAATATAAAAAATCTAAAAAGAGGTGATCTCGTTAGGCGCGTTAGTGATGATAAGGATCAGCAGGGCTGTTTTATGAATTTTGACGATGAAGGAGATCTTATTGTAGTTAACGTTGTTGACTGTACTTCATGTTCATTTTTATCTTCTGCCGGAATAGTCAGGCTAAGGGATGAAGACACTCTTTACAGGTATAAATCCGTATTCGGCAATAATCCTGAAACTGAAAAGGCTGCTGAAGTTATCAGGTCGTGGTCATTGTTTAAAAAAAATCCTGAGATTCAGGATAGTATGATGTATTTTATACGTATGTCTTATTCGCCCGCTCAGATTATCGATCTCAAAGAAAAAGATAAACTGCAGCATCTGTTTGTTCCTGTTCAGCAAAAATTTCAGATCGGCAGATTCAGAGAAAACGTTAACTGGAATCAGGAAAGAAAGAAAAGATTCCAGGAACATCTTGAGTCTCTTAACCCCGGAGATCATATAACTTATGTTGCTCTGGTTCCACAGCTGAAGACTCATTCGTATATGTTCTATTCAATTGGGACAAAACCCCATCAGGAAACAGAAAAGAGTTTAAGGAGTGAACCCTTTAACTTTATCCCAACTCATGGCGGACACATCAAGGCTGTCAAAACAAAGGGATCACATAAGGAATTTCTTGTCGACGCAGGATCTAATCATCTTGGCAGAGGTACTGGAACGCTGCTCGAGACTGCAAAAAATATAACCATCGGACTCAGAAGGCATTATAAAGAATACATCTTTACGCCTGTTGAGGGAAGGAAGGCATTTGGAACCGAACAGAGTTATTGAGAATTTTTTTCCCTTATTCCCTCGAATATGAGATCAATATAATCATCTATGCCGCTTTTCAGCGGAAACAGCTTTGGATTGAACATCCAGTTGCTTACTGATCCTGTAATATAACTGATTATGGCAGCTGATATTATTTCCGGGTTGAGGTTTTTCTTTATTTCTCCCTCTTTCATTCCTTTTTCAATTAGTCGTGTAATGAATTTCTTACTGTTATTGATTGATACTATACATATCTCTCTCAGTTCAACCATGTCATCACTCATTTTTGCCCTGAGAGAAAGATTTATAAGATCTCTGAATTCGTTATTCTCGAATACGTACATGAAAAATTTACTTATTATATCCTTAAGAATGACAAGAGCCGGCACTCCTTTTCTGGCAGATTCTTCGACCACAGGCCCAATCTTGTCTTTTATCCTTTCTGCTGTCTTTATAAAGAGGTTGTGTTTGTTTCCGAAATGCCAGTGAATGGCCCCTCTGGTCACTCCCGCCTCTTTGGCGATGTCGTCAAGGCTTGTTCCTTTATATCCTTTTTTACTGCATACTGTGAGTGTGGCCTTGTAGAGCAGTTCTTTTGTTTCAGCTGCTTTTTCTTTTGTTCTTTTCATTTTTTTTTATCTGACTTTTTATTTTTTTGTATCAAACCCGTATTTTATATTGACATACATTTCGGTATGTATGTTTTTTGACAAGTAATTTTTTCAGGGTTTATTTGTAAAGAAGAAAATATTTTATATTTAAATTTTTGTAAATACCCGAACATCCGGATTGTTAATACAGGGAAACGAACATTGCAGAAAAGATCTATCCTTCTTAAAAGAATGCGATATATCTTAATGTTTAAATAGAATATTCAAAGGTTATATTAAAATTTATCAATCAGCAGAGGAGAAAAATGAAACTGAAGAAGACTGTGTTTTCAGTTGTAGTGTTGCTAATTAGCTTTCAATTGAATCTTTATTCTGAAGAGCTTAACTTTACTCAGGCAATGAGAATAATGACTGATACAAACAAGGCATTACGTGCAGCGTCATCCGAAATAGAGATGAGGGAGTATCAGAAGAGGGCAGCGCTGGGACTGTTTCTGCCAAAAATATCAATTTCAGGGATGTACACTCATCTTGATGAGCCGCTTACTCTTGATCTTAACCCGGTAAGAGATGCTATTTATAAATTACATCCTCCTGGAACTCCTCATCCGGTTGCTCCAATAACCCTTCCGGCAGGTTACCTTGGTGACTGGGAACAAACTGTTCAGAAACAGGATTTCTGGACATTGAGTGCAAGTCTGCGATGGCCGGTATTTACAGGTGGAAAGATACTTGCTGCAAACCGGGCAGCAGGAGCCCGTCTGGATGAGGCAAGCTGCAAGTTCCGTTATACGAAAGCTAAACTAACAACAGAGCTTGCGCAGAGGTATTTTGGATTAAGTCTGAGAATGAAAGTGGTTGAAGTAAGGAAGGAAGTTCTGGATGGAATGGACAAGCATCTGAATCAGGCGCGTCTTCTTGAAAAGAATGGAATGATTGCAGAGTCTGAAAGACTCCATGCTGAGGTAGTTCGCTCAGAGGCAGACAGAGAATATAAGAAGTCTAAAAGAGATGAGGATATTGCAAGAACTGCCTTGAAGAATACTCTCTCGTATAATAAAGATGAAATTCTCAGGCCCGCATCATCTCTTTTTCTGCTGAAAAGGATTGAACCCCTTGATTATTACAGGAAACAGGCAGTTGAGAGAAATCCTGTAATAAAACAGGTCGAGGCAAACAGAAGGCTTGCTCACCAGGGGTATATGAAGGAGATTGCAAGATATTCTCCGGATATTTTTGTTTTTGGTTCAAAAGAAATTTATAAGAAAGATTTAAGTGAATATGCTCCTGAATGGTTTATCGGAGCCGGAGCGACATTCACTCTTTTTGACGGGCTTAACCGCTATCATTCAGTAAAGGCTGCATCATCTCTGGAAAGTCAGATAAAGCTTATGGAGAGCAAGATGAAGTCTGATGTTCAGACCCTGGTGGAGAAATCCTACAACGAACTCATGAAGGACGTTGAACAGTTGGAGGCAATGGAGACATCAATAAAATTTGCTGAGGAGTATTTAAGAGTAAGACAAAAAGCCTTCAAGGAAGGATTTGCAACGTCGATTGATCTTGTTGATGCTCAGCTTGCCCTGTCCAAGGTGAAAATAGAGAGATTAAAGGCATTATATGAATTCGATGTTTCTTTTGCCCGACTTCTTGAAGTGAGCGGACTTAGTGAACGTTTTGATACCTACAGAAAAAGTAAAGATGCGGAGGTGGAATTTTGAAAGAGCAGAAGGGAAGAATTTTTTTAGGATTGATAATACTGGTTATCCTTGTGGTTTTGACAACAGCCGGATGGCTTATGATGACTCCTGAGCCCGTGATAGTTCAGGGAGAGGTAGAGGCAACTCAGGTGAAGGTGAGTTCAAAGATAGCCGGCCGTGTTTCAAAGTTATACGTGAAAGAAGGAGAGCGGGTCGTTAAAGGTCAGATCCTTGTACTTATTGACAGCCCTGAGATAAAGGCAAAAATGAGACAGGCCAAAGCTGCGCAGCAGGCTGCAATAGCACAGAAGCATAAGGCCATGCGCGGAGAAAGGAAGGAGAGGGTTGCTTCTGCAAAGAATGTCTGGCTTAAAGCATCAGCAGCATCAGAACTTGCCCAGAAGACATATGCCCGTATTTCCAAGCTTTATGAAGAAGGTGTAGTTCCGGCCCAGAAAAAAGATGAAGCTGAAGCGAAAAAGAAAGCAGCTGTTCAGACAGAGAAGGCTGCCAGGTCGACTTATGAAATGGCACTCACAGGAGCCCGGGAAGAGGATAAGGATGCTGCAAGAGCGCTGGTTGACAAGGCTGCCGGAGCAGTCTCTGAGGTTGAGTCATATCTTCTGGAAACGAGTCTAAGCGCTCCACTCAGTGCAGAGGTTGCAACAATTTCCTCAGAGATGGGAGAACTCATCGGCCCGGGGTATCCCATTGTGAATCTTGTGGATCTTTCTGATATATGGATTACTCTCAATCTAAGGGAAGATCTTCTCGCAGACATAAGGATTGGAGACATGGTAAGTGTCAGGTTTCCTGCACTTGGCAATAAAGAGATAGAATTTAAGGTTAATTATATTACAGCTCTTGGATCTTATGCAAACTGGAATGCTACAAAAACCATGGGTGACTTTGACATGAAGACCTTTGAGGTAAGAGCCGTTCCTGTCAAAAAAATTGAAGGGCTGCGTCCGGGAATGAGTGCAATCATTGACTGGGATGAATTCAAAAAGAACAGAAAACAGTAAAAGAATCCAATGAATTTAAATTTTAAATCCGGATTTATTGCTGTTATAGTCAGGGAAATCCGCAGAATGCAGTCAAGGCCGGTTTATCTTCTTTATTCTGTAATTTTGCCCCTGGTTTTTATATTTTTTCTTGCAACAATATTTGGTTCGGGTGTTCCGAGAGAACTTCCTATCGCGATATATGATGCAGACAATACGGCCCTTTCCCGTGAGATAGTGAGAATGATAGATGCAACTCCTTCTGTCAGGATTACTGCAAGGTTGAATAATTTTAACGAAGGCAAGAGGCTTATTCACAGAAAAAAGATTTATTCAATGGTAATAATTCCTTCAGATTTTGAAAAAGATGTTAATAAGGGGATGTCTCCGTCTATAGTCGGTTATTTTAATAATATATATATGCTTCCGGCAACTGTTTCATACACAAGCGTATACAGCGCAGTAGAGACTGTATCAAATGAGATTAAAGTTCAGGCAAAGATTAAAAGCCGTAAATCAGTGGGTAAATCAAAGGATACAGTTCCGGTCAGAATAGATACTCATAAGCTTTTTAATCCTTATATAAATTATGAGTATTATCTTTGCAGCGGATTCATGCCTGTTATCTTCCAGGTTTTTATTGTGGTGCTGACCATATTTGTTCTGGGTAATGAATTAAAAACCGGTAGTGCAGGTAAGTGGATGGAAACTGCCGGGGGGAATCTTTTGAAAGCTCTTTCCGGGAAATTGTTTCCATATTTAGTGATTTTTTTCATTATTGGATTTTTTATGAACAGTATTCTGTTTCATTACATAAAAATTCCATTGAGAGGAGATTATAATATAATAATTGCTTCAAATATAATATTTGTCCTCAGTAATATGGCAGTGGGTATTTTTTTGACGGCAATTTTTTCAAATCTCAGATATGCCGTCAGCATTGGAGCATCCTACACCGCCATTGCTTTTACATTTTCCGGTTTTACATATCCATTGTCTTCAATGCCGGTTTTGATCAGATATATAGGAGAGGGAATTCCTTTAACTCATTACCTGAGAATATTTACTGATCAGGCTTTGCGTGGAGCGCCTTCTTATACTGCATGGCCGTCTTTTGCTGCACTGGCAATTTTTTTACTGCTGCCGTTGATTGTTTATCACCGCTGGTCTGTAATAATCCGTGATGAAAAGTACTGGGGAAGAGTATGAAAGACATGTTTTTATATATCAGGAATAAGTTAAAGTTTGAACTGGCTGAGTCCGGAAAAGTGTGCCTGAATGAATACAGGAATATTTTCAGAGATACAGGAGTGATGTTAATTTTTTTTGGAGCTTTTCTTATGTATCCGATCTGGTATCCCTATGCCTATAAAAATGAGGTTGTCAGGGATGTTCCTGTTGCAGTTGTTGATCATGATAATTCTGAAATGAGCAGGCAGCTTATCAGGATGATTGATGCAACAGAATTAATCAGAATTGAAACAAAGCCAATGAATCTCACTGAAGCAAAAAATGATTTTTTTAAAGATAAAGTCAATGGTGTAATTCTTATTCCAGCAGGATTCAATAAAAATATTCTGCGTGGAGAGCAGGCTTGTGTTTCTGCTTTTTGTGATGCAAGTTATTTTCTATTGTACAGGCAGGTACTGAAGGGAGTGAAACTTGCTGCCGGTACATTGAGTGCCGGGATTGAACTGAAAAGGCTCACTGCCGGGGGTATGCCTGAAAAGCAGGCCATGAGTACCATTCAGCCGATGAAGGTAATAAGCAATATTCTTTTCAATCCTTCCAGTGGATATTCTACCTATGTAATGCCGGCAATATTTATTATTCTTCTACAGCAGACACTTTTGATTGGTATTGGTATTCTCGGCGGTACGGCACGTGAAAACAGACAGTACCATTTTTTTGTGCCGGAGGGAACTAAGACAGAAAGGGTTATTTCACTGGTTTTGGGAAAGGGGGCAGCGTATTTTTCCCTGTATATTTCACATTCAGTATATTTGTTCGTAATACTGTTCAGGGTTTTCGGGTTTGCGCAGAGGGGGTCTGTTTTTACTTTAAGTCTTTTTTTGCTTTCTTATCTCGCCTGTGTTATATCCCTGGGCATGGCCCTTTCGGCATTTTTCAGAAATCGTGAATTGTCAATAATGTTTGTTGCTGTCACTTCGATCCCATTTTTTCTCCTGGGAGGTCTTAGCTGGCCGACTGAATCTATTCCGTCTTTTATTAATTATATTGGATTTCTTGTTCCAAGTACTGTGGGCGTTGAAGGCATTTTAAGGATCAGTCAAATGGGAGCTCCATTGAAAGATGTGATGGATGTAATGGTATCTCTCTGGGGACTTACTGTTTTTTATCTTGTTTTTGCTGTTCTGTATTACAGGCATATTGTAAAGAAATTTTCTGCCTGAAGTGTTTGTCATCTTTAAATAAACTGTTTTTGTCAGCCGCTTGCTGCGGCTGATATTCCCCATTTGAATTTATCATCCTGAAATTCGTTTTTAATACTAAAAAAACAGCTGATTGACGAGCCTGGAGGCAGGATTGTTCTGAGCCTGTTTGTCAATAAAGAGTATTTTCGGATGTCTTCTAAATTTTGCTTGTAAAATTCAAATCATCTTATAAATTATATTAATATTTTAATATCCACGTGGTTTTTTTTTGAAAAAACTGAAGTCATCGTAATGTTTTATCTGAATCTTTATCTGACATAGAAGGCAGTTGGAGAATAAAATGAAACTGAACAGGAATAATATTCTGCTTGTATTGCTTCTGATGTGTACGCCTGCGATACTATATTCAGAAGAGCTTAATTTCACTCAGGCTTTGAGAATTATGACAGATACAAACAGGTCTTTACGTGCAGCGTCATCAGAAATACAAATGAGGGAGTATCAGAAAAAGGCAGCAATTGGACTCTTCCTTCCCAAAATATCAATTTCAGGGCTGTATACACATCTGGATGCCCCCCTTACTCTCGATCTCAATCCCATAAGAGATGCGATATATCAGCTTCATCCCCCCGGATCGTTAGTTCCAAAAATTCCTCCCAGCAGTTCTTATTACGGTGCAACTCTTCCTGATGGTTATCTTGGTAACTGGGAAGAAACTATTCAGAAACAGGATTTCTGGACGCTGAGTGCAAGCCTTCGGTGGCCTGTTTTTACAGGCGGTAAAATATTAGCAGCGAATCGTGCAGCAGGAGCCCGCCTGGATGAGGCAAACTGTAAATTTCTTTATACCAAATCAAAGCTCACTACCGAGCTTGCGCAGAGATACTTTGGTTTGAGACTCAGAATGAAAGTTATTGAGGTCAGGAAGGAAGTTTTGGATGGAATGGATAAACACCTTCATCAGGCCAGGCTTCTTGAGAAGAACGGAATGATTGCTGAGGCTGAAAGACTTCATGCAGAAGTCGTTAGAGCTGAAGCTGACCGGGAATATAAAAAGTCTATGAGAGATGAGGATATTGCCAGAACGGCATTAAAAAACACTCTTTCATATAATAGGCAGGACAGGCTTAAACCTGCATCCCCTCTCTTTCTTCTGGGAAAAATTGAATCATTGGATTATTACAGAAAGCAGGCTCTTGAGAGAAACCCTGTGATAAAGCAAATAAAGGCAAACAGAAGACTCGTTCATCAGGGGTATATGAAAGAGATGGCCCGTTATGCGCCAAATATATTTTTGTTTGGTACAAAGGAATTGTATAAAAAGGATTTCAGCGAATATGCACCTGAATGGTTTATTGGAGCTGGTGCAACATTTACTCTTTTTGACGGGCTTAGCCGATATCATTCGGTTAAGGCAGCATTGTCACTGGAGAGTCAGGTGAAGCTTATGGAGAGTAAGATGAAATCTGATGTTCAGGCATTAGTGGAGAAATCCTATAATGAACTGATGAAGGATATTGAACAGTTCGAGGCAATAGAGGCTTCAATCAAATTCGCCGAAGAGTATTTAAGGGTGAGGAACAAGGCCTTCAAGGAAGGTTTCGCAACGTCAATCGATCTTGTTGACGCACAGCTCTCTCTTTCGAAGGTTAAAATTGACAGGCTGAAAGCTTTGTATGAATTCGATGTTTCGTTTGCGAGGCTTCTTGAGGTTAGCGGGCTAAGTGACAGGTTTGATATGTGCAGAAAAAGTAAAGGTACGGAGGTGGAATATTGAAAGTACAATACAGAAGAATTATTGTTAGCAGCGGTATTCTTATTGTCCTTGTTATTGTGACAACAGCCGGCTGGCTCATGATGAGTCCGGAACCGGTGATAGTTCAGGGGGAGGTCGAGGCAAAGCAGGTAAAGGTAAGTTCAAAAATAGCCGGCCGAGTTTCTAAGTTATATGTCAGGGAAGGAGAGACGGTTGTTAAGGGGCAGATACTTCTGCTTCTTGACAGCCCTGAGATTAAAGCAAAAATGAAACAGGCCAAAGCTGCACAAAAAGCAGCAATTGCACAAAAACATAAGGCAATACGCGGGGAAAGGAAGGAACGGGTTGCATCTGCAAAGAATGTATGGCTCAAGGCGGCAGCCGCATCTGAATTATCTCAAAAGACATTTGAACGTATATCCAGGCTTTTCGAGGAAGGTGTAGTGCCGGCGCAGAAGAAGGATGAAGCCGAAGCAAAAATGAAGGCAGCTGTTCAGACAGAGAAGGCTGCCAGGTCGACATATGAAATGGCTGTAAAAGGCGCCAGGGAGGAAGACAAAGATGCCGCAAGGGCACTGGTTGATAAGGCAGCCGGAGCAGTCTCTGAGGTAGAATCATATCTTTTGGAGACAAGTCTGAGTGCCCCAATCAGCGGAGAGATTGCAAATATTACATCAGAAATGGGAGAGCTCATTGGCCCGGGGTATCCGATTATTAATATAGTTGACCTGTCTGATATATGGATCACACTTAACCTCAGGGAAGATCTTCTGGCTGATGTGAAGATGGGTGACATCGTTATGGTGAAATTCCCTGCTCTTGGTAATAAAAAACTTGAATTCAGGGTTTACCATATTACAGCTCTTGGATCTTTTGCAAATTGGAATGCTACAAAGACCATGGGTGATTTTGACTTGAAGACATTCGAAATACGGGCTCTCCCTGTCAAAAAAAATCCAGGTCTGCGTCCTGGAATGAGTGCAATCATTGACTGGGATGAATTTACAAAAAACAGAAAAAGATAGAAGATACTTAAATGAATTCTAATACCCAAAAAGGCTTTTTTGCAGTAATGGCTAGAGAAATACGAAGGATTCAGTCAAGACCGGTGTATCTTATGTTTTCAGTTACCTTTCCCCTTATTTCCATGCTTTTTCTTGTCTCTGTTTTTAGTCAGGGTGTGCCAAGAGAATTTCCAGTTGCCGTATTTGATGCTGACAACAGTGCTCTGTCCAGGCAAATTGTTAGAATGATTGATTCGACTCCTTCTGTAAAAGTCGTTGAAAGAGTAACGGATTTTACAGAAGGAAGAAAATTAATTGAAAGAAGAAACGTTTATTCTTTCGTAGTTATCCCCAAAAATACCGAAAAAGATGTACTCAGAGGAGCATCACCTTCGATAATCGGTTATTATAATAATATTTATCTTCTCCCTGCCACCCTTTCTTACAGAAGCATATACAGTGTTGTAAAAACTGTTTCAACCGGAATCAAGATACAGATTAGAATGAAAAAAGGTGAGATGGAGAAATCTGCTTTTGAAAAATCAATGCCAATTCGTATCGATGTTCATAAACTTTTTAATCCGTATCTGAATTATCAGTATTTCCTGGCAGGGGGATTCATGCCGGCCATGTTCCAGATTTTTGTTGTAGTCTGTTCAATCTTTGCACTTGGTTATGAATTAAAAAGAGGAACAGCAGGTGACTGGATAAATACTGCGGGCGGGAGTGTATTCAAGGCTCTCTCAGGAAAACTTTTCCCATATCTGATAATTTTTTTTATCATGGGTTTTTTTATGAACAGCCTGCTAATTAATTTTGTTAAGATACCGCTTAAAGGCAGTTTTTTTCTGATAACAGTTTCGAATGTTCTCTTTATTCTTGCGGCAATGGCTGTTGCGATCGTGATTGTAGCAGTCTTTGCAAATCTGAGATTTGCTCTCAGTATAGGTTCAGGATATACTGCAATTGCATTTACTTTTTCCGGCCTTACATTCCCTGAAACTTCGATGCCATTACTTCTCAGGTATCTTGGAGAAGGAATCCCCCTTACTCATCATTTGAGAATATTTATCAGCCAGGCTTTCAGGGGGGCACCGTATTTCACTACATATGAATCCTTTGCCGCTCTTGCATTGTTTCTGGTTTTGCCTTTGTTTGCCCATCACCGCTGGTCAGTAATTATCAACAGTGAGAAATACTGGGGTAAAATATGAGAGCATTCCTCGAAAAGGTGCATGACAAGCTAAGATTTGAATTTATTGAGTCATTGAAGGTCTGCAGGCATGAATTCAAAAATATATTCAGTGATTTTGGTATTCTCATTGTTTTTTTCGGTACTATCATTCTTTATCCGGTTTTATATCCATATGCTTACTCTAATGAAGTTCTGAAAGATCTGCCGGTTGCAGTTGTTGATCATGATAAATCAGCTATGAGCAGACAGCTCATCAGAATGCTGGATGCCAATGATATTCTCAGAGTTGAAACCAAGCCTGAAAGCCTGCAGCAGGCTAAAAATATTTTTTTTAAAAACAGAGTCGATGGCGTAATAGTAATTCCCGGAGATTTCAGCAAAAGAATACTACGAGGAGATCAGACCAGTGTTTCGGTTTACTGTGATGCGGGTTATTTTCTGGTTTACCGGCAGGTTTTCAAGGGAGCAAGTCTGGCTGTTGGAACCATGAGCGCGGGGATTGAATTCAAAAGACTTACAGCAGGTGGAATGCCCGAAGGGCAGGCAAAAAATTTTATTGAACCACTGAGGCTTGCAAATAATTTTTTGTATAATCCGGCGGGAGGTTATGCCAGTTATGTTATGCCAGCTGTTTTTCTGGTGCTCCTTCAGCAGACTCTTCTTATGGGGATTGGTATGCTTGGAGGAACTGCCCGTGAAAGGAAGCAGTTCCATTTCTTTGTTCCTCAGGGGACAATGACTGATCGGGTAATCCCGCTAATTATTGGAAAAGGAGGCGCCTATTTTGCAATTTACATGATTCATGCAATATATATTTTTGGAATACTTTTCAGGGTTTATAATTATCCGCAGCGCGGATCAGTTTTAGACCTGGGGATTTTTTTCATATCATTTCTTTCCTGTGTTATAGCAATGGCAATGGCAATTTCAGCATTTTTTCGGAATCGTGAAATTTCTATAATGTTTGTTGTAATCACTTCAATACCCTGTATTATTTTGGGAGGATTTTCATGGCCGCCAGAAGCCATGCCTCAGTATATAAGGATTTTATCATATGTTATTCCAAGTACTGCTGGAGTTGAAGGACTGTTGAAGTTAAGTCAGATGGGAGCGGGTCTGCCCGATATAATTGATATTCTCTTTATCCTGTGGGGACTTACAGTGTTTTATCTCATCCTGGCTGTATTGTACTACAGACGTATTGTTCAAAGATTCTCCGAATATAAATCGTAAAATGAACCGTTTCCCTAAAACCGCAAAATTATTACTTCTCACTTTTCTTTACCTCTCTCAGGGCCTTCCTTTTGGATTTCAGGCAACGGCGCTTCCTGTTTATTTGAGAGCAAATGGAGTTTCTCTGGAAGCTATAGGTTTTGTAACATCTCTTGCGGCTCCATGGATGCTAAAGCCTTTGTGGGCTCCGCTTGTTGACAGGTATGGATCTGCAAGGTTTGGAAGAAGAAAATCATGGATTCTTCCTCTTCAGGGTTTGATCTGCATAACTCTTTTTTTTGCATCATCCGTATCGGTAAATGAAAACCTGGAATTATTGCTTTTGCTTGTTTTTCTGATGAATTTGTTTGCAGCCACACAGGATATTGCAGTTGACGGTCTTGCCCTTGATCTTCTTAGCCCTGAAGAGCTGGGTCCGGGTAATGCTTCTCAGGTCGTTGGTTATAAGGCAGGTATGCTTATCAGTGGAGGAGTCCTGGTCTGGTTAAGTAAATGGTTGTCCTGGCAGTACCTTTTCATGATCATGGGAGGGATCAGTCTTGTTCCGTTTTTTTTGATTCTTTTATATAGTGAAAAAGAAAGTGAATACTTTAAACCTTCCATGAATGAAACTTTTTCCGGTATTATAAATAAATTAATCACTTATGTTAAAATGCCCGGTGAATTATGGGTCGTTTTATTTATTGCTTCGTATAAACTTGGCGAGATTATGATCGATGTAATGTTTAAACCTTTTCTTATCGATTCAGGCCTTCAACCCTCAGATGTCGGTTTGATTCTTGGAACATGGGGAATGGTTGCATCACTTCTGGGATCTCTTATTGGCGGTATTCTTGCCCTCAGATTGTCATTGCATAGGGCCTTATCAGTAAGTCTAATTCTCAGATTAGTGCCGCTGACATGTGAATGGATTATTTCTTTTACCGGATTTTCTAATACCATTCTCATTGCAGTGACAATATTCGAACATCTTTTTGGCGGAATGCTTACTACAGTTATGTTTGCATTCATGATGTCAAGAGTGAACAGACAGATTGGTGCAACACATTACACTGTACTTGCCAGCGTTGAAGTGATTGGAAAAACGCCTGGTGCATGGATTTCCGGATTTATTGCAAAATGGTTCGGGTATCCTGTTCTTTTTGGTATTGGAGTACTGATTTCAGCAGCCGTTATATTTATTCTTCCCTTTTTAGGAAAAAAAACACCACAAAACTGTAAAAAACTTTTATTATGATAAATTAAATTGAAATTAACAAATTAAATTATTTTAATTTATATGATTATTGTTTAATACATTGAATTATGTTCAATTTTTTTTAAAAGAATATTGACAGATTTAGTACAGGATGTAAATAACTAACAGAAGGGATTCGGACGGTCCGTGACCTGGAGAATCATGGACGATAACGTTTTGTCTGGAGGATTTCATGAGGGATGTATCTGAGAGGGATTTATTAAAACGTATTGATGATCTTGAAGATCGTGTTTCAATGTATCAGGCTGCGATGCTTGACATCTATCAGAACAGCGATGATGAAAAGGTAAAAAGTATCATAAGTCTGGTTTATTCAATTGATGATTCCTTTGATTGGCAGATGAAACTGGTTGAGGCAGAAAAAGAGACAATTGAAAAGATGATGCTGCGTGGCGAGGAGTAATTACTGGAACAAGCATTATAATTATCTTAAGCTTATAAATTAAATCTTTAATATTATAAGCCATTATCTCCTGAAATGGGAGATATTTTTTTAAATAAAATTTTATTATATAAAATAAAATTTATAAAACACTTCTCTATGTCTCATATCTACATATTTCGAATAACACCACTCATCTTTCACTTATTGACTCAAATTCATATCTCTGGTAAGCTAATCGTTAACTAATTTATTTACTCTAAAATGAAGAAAAATACAGTCTTCATGGTGTGGAGGTAACAGCATAAAATGCCTTTATTAAGTTTAATTTTTATTGGAGCCTTGCTGATAATTGGCTGTATTTTTATATTTTTTATTCAAAAATATCTGGCTTCGAATAAATCCGGATTTGCCAGAGATAGTTATGAAGGATTAGTTGAAAAGCTGAGTGATACAACTTTCTGTATTTCTTCCGATGGAATAATACAATGTATCAGTCCTCAGATAGAGAAGTTATGCGGTTACTCAATTCCGGAACTGAAAGGAAAGAATTTTAACGAGTATATTTCTGAGAGTGATCTTAATATCGTGAGTAAACTCAGAAGAAAAGCTCTCTCTGCCGGCATCGACAGAGCAGATTTTAGAATAAAATCGAAAAGTGGTGAAAATATCTTTGTGAGGGTAAGTCTAAAATCTGTTAAAGGTGAAGGGCAAAAGATTTTTTATAGAGGGATACTCAGGGATCTTGAGTCAATAAAAAAAGCAGAGGATGCTGCAAAGATACAAGAAGAGAAATTCTATCTGCTTTTTGAAAATTTACCGGATGTAACTGTTTATCATAAGGCTTCTGTCGACATTAATGGGAACATTAATGATTTTGAAATTGTAGATATTAATACGGCATTTGAAGATCTGACCTCTTTACAGAGAAAAGATATCATCGGCAGAAAAATGACAGAAGTAATGCCGTTAATTGAAAGAAATCCGGAATTTTGGCTGAGTGTTTATACCGAAGTCGTTGAGAAAGGAATAAGGAGAAAATTTGAATACTTTTCATCGAGTCTCGAAATGTGGTTCAATATTTCCGCCTTCAGGACAAGTCCTGGTTATTTCGTAAGCATTCTTGAGGATATTACTGAAAAGAAGAATTCAGATATTGAACTTATGAAAACAAAGAGCAGATTACAGTATCTGGTTTCTGAGTCGCCTGCTGTTATATATACCTTCAGTATAATCAATACACCACAAATAAATTTCGTTAGTGACAATATAAAAAATGTACTTGGCTATAATCCTGATTATTTTTTATACAGCTTTGAAAAATGGATGGAGTGTATTCATGAGGATGACAGAGATAAAACGGATATCATGCTGAAGCAACTCATGAATAATAAAAAATATGTCAGCGAATATCGTTTTAAGGATTCTGATGGCTATTACCGGTGGATTCATGATGAGCAGGCAGTAATGACAGAGACAGATAACGGGAGTGTGGTCATAATTGGATCATTTATTGATATAACAGAACTTAAAAGATCCGAAGAAAAATTTTCATCAATTTTTCATTCAAATGCATCAATAATGGTTATAAGTAATATCATTACCGGGGAATTTCTGGATGTTAATGATGAATTTATGGAAACTCTGAATTACAGACGTGAAGACGTGATTGGAAAGACTGCAGCTGAGATAGGAATTTTCCCAAATCGAAGTATGAGAGCGGATATCGTAGAAGAAATAGGCCGGAATGGCAGAGTCAGAAATATGAATATTGAAGCCTATAAAAAAGACAGGGAGATGGTATTCGGTTTGCTGTCTGCTGATATCCTCGTTGAACCGGATGAGCCTCTCCTCCTCACAATGGTAGTTGATATTACTGAACAAAAAAAGATGGAAAGGGCACTGATTAAAAGTGAAGAACGTTACAGGGATCTTGTTCAGAATGCCAATAGTATTATAGTCAGGCTGAACCCGCAGGGAAGAATTATTTTTTTCAATGAATTTGCACAACATTTCTTTGGCTATACGGAAGAGGAAATTATTGGAAGAAATATTCTCAGCACAATAGTTCCAAAGGAAAATAATGAACTGATATGTATAGTTAAAGAGATTATTTCTTCACCGGAAAAATACAGGAATCATGAAAACAGAAATGTCAAAAAGAATGGTGAAGAGGTATGGGTTGTATGGAATAACAGAGTTGTCTATGATGAAAATGGAAATGTAAAAGAGATACTCTCTGTTGGGAGTGATATTACTGACCGTAAGATTGCCGAAGAAAAACTTATACACGCAAAACAGGAAGCAGATGAAGCAAGAGAAAAAGCTCAGAAGGCAACAATGGCAAAGTCTGAATTTTTAGCTGCAATGAGTCATGAAATACGAACACCTATGAATTCAATTGTTGGAATGACTAATCTGGCACTGATGACTGATGATGATGATGAAAAGTTTGAATATCTTACAACTGTACGTCTTTCTGCAGATCACCTGATGTCAGTAATAAATGATATTCTGGATTTTTCAAAGATCGAAGCAGGAAGAATGGTTCTTGACGAACATGATTTCGATCTTAATAATCAGGTGGCTGTTATTCTCTCTTCTTTCAAACACAAGGCAGATGAAAAGAATCTTGAATTTAAATATACTATAGATCCGGATATCCCTCCGGTTGTGATAGCGGATTCTGCAAAAATACGACAGATTCTGATTAATCTAATTAGTAACTCTCTAAAATTTACTGAGAAAGGTCATGTTCATGTTAAGCTTGAAAAGATAGATTTTAATGATTTTCCGGATTTTGAGAGAAATGAAAATATTTTCCTCGTCAGGTTCAGTGTCGAGGATACTGGAATCGGTATCAATGAAGACAGGATTGAAGATATTTTTAAAAGTTTTACTCAGGCAGAAAATTCAATTTCAAGAAAATACGGCGGAACCGGATTGGGTCTGACAATCACAAGAAAGTTAGTCAATTTAATGGGCGGGGAGATCCATGTTGAGAGTAAATTCGGAGAAGGAACGTTATTTTATTTTGTTTTGCCACTTGTCAGAGGAATAGAAAATGAGATAAAAAAACAGGATGAAGATAATGATGAATTTCAAATCCGTCATAACAGCAGTCATGTAAAAATTCTTCTTGCCGAGGATAATCCGGTAAACCAGATGCTGGCGAAGGTGATACTAAAAAAACTTGGATATGAATTCGACGTTGCGTGGAATGGAGTGGAAGTTCTGGAAAAACTTAAAAAAGATAAATTTGATGTAGTGCTGATGGATCTTGAAATGCCGGGCATGGGAGGCATAGAAGCAACTGAAAAAATCAGAAGAGGTGAGGCTGGTGAAAAAAATATGGATATAACAATTCTTGCAATGACTGCTCATGTACTGAACGAGTATAAGGAAATAGCATTTAAGTCAGGCATGAACGGTTTTATTGACAAACCCATTGATTTTAATGAGCTGATATGTGCTTTGCAAAAAATAAATGTCAATTGAATCCTGTTACTTTTCGCAGAAAATAATTTTTATAGATGAATAATTCATATATAAAAATATTATATCTGGAGAATTATAATTATCTTTTTTTGTTTCATTATACAGGAATTGTTCCAGGATAAAATCAATTGCTTTGTCAATAGCATCATTATGATGTGATAGATTATGAATCGAATGGAGAAGTACGTTTTATTTTTCTTGATAAAACGGTTTCGAGTGTTTTTTCAAAATCCTCAAATCTGTATGGCTTAGGGATGATTCCTGTGAATCCATACTTTTTGTAATTTGCCATTACCATGTCAGTTGAATATCCACTTGAAACAATTGCATTTATATCAGGATCAAATTCTTTTAAAATATCCATCACTTCTTTACCGCCGATTCCGCCCGGAATGGTCAGATCAAGAATTACAGCTGAGTAGGCATCACCATTTTCTGCGGCTTTTTTATATAATCTGATTGCTTCATCCCCATTCGCAGCACAGTCAACATCGAATTTTAATTTTTTGAGTATTTTCTCCCCTATCCGTATAACCATTTTATCATCATCCATTAAAAGAATTCTTCCTCCTGTGAAAACAGGTGTTTCTCCTCTTCTTTTTTTTTGGATAATTTTCTTGTGAGATGCAGGCAGGTATATTGTAAAGGAGGTTCCTTTCCCTTCTGATGACTCTACAGATATGTAACCATTGTGATTTTTAATAATTGAATAAGCCACAGAGAGTCCCAATCCTGTACCGTCTTCTTTCGTCGTGAAATATGGGTCAAAAATATCAGGCAGGTTTTCTTCCGGGATTCCGCTTCCCTGATCCTGAAGAGATATCATTACATAATCGCCCGGATCAAGAGGAGGAAGGGATGTTCTGTCAATTCGAACGTTTTTACATGTCAGTTCAATAAGTCCGCCATTTTTCATCGATTGTCTTGCATTTAGTACAATATTCTGGATCACCTGGCTTATTTGTCCTTCGTCAATTTCAGCATTCCAGAGATTTGCTGGTATGCTGAAATGGCATTTAATGAATGAACCTGTGAGTATGAAATTTGTATTGTCAACGAGAAGGTCTTTTATTGCAGTTGTTTTTTTTACAGGGATTCCACCTTTAGAGAAAGTCAGAAGCTGGTGAGTAAGGTCTTTAGCCCGCAAGGAAGCTTTTTCTGCTTCATTTAACAGGTTCGAGGCCATATCTTCATTCTGAATTTCAAGACGTGCAAGGGATATGTTTCCGATTATTGCTGTTAGAATATTGTTAAAGTCATGAGCGATACCACCAGCAAGTATTCCTATAGATTCAATTTTTTTTGCTTTGATAATCTCTTCTTCAGTTCTCTTCTGGTCTGTAATATCCCTTGCAATTCCTCCATATCCGATTGCATTTCCTTCTGTGTCATATTTTATTGATACTGTCATATCAATGATTTTCTTTTTCCCTGATTTGGTTATTATTTCATAATCTGCAATGGTCGCAGTTTTTCCTGATCTTTTAATTTCAGAAAAAAATTCATATATTTTTTTTGCGGTTTGGGGACTTGTGTATTTTCTGTTGTTCATTCCTATTAGTTCATCCATTGAGTATTCCAGATGTTTGCAGGCTGATTGATTCAGGAATGTAAAGTTTCCATTGGTATCAGTTTCATAATATGCATCTTTCATGTTTTCGAGTATCGATCTGTATTTCTCTTCACTTTTCACAAGCGCTGTTTCAGCTTTTTTACGCTCAGTGATATCTCTTGTTATTCCATGAAGTCCGGATAAATTACCTGAATCATCAAACATCAGCGTAACTGTTACTTCTCCTAGTTTTACAGTTCCGTTTTTATGGATAAATTCAAATTCAAAAGTTTTTGAGACAGGGATCTCAATTTCTTTTGCTGAAATTCTTATCATGTAAAACGATAGCAATTCCCAGGCTTTTTTTAAACTCTCTTTTGATAAATATCGATCGATAGTAGTTTTTAGTGATTCTCCAACAGAGTAGCCGGTAAATTCGTAAACTGCAGGATTGATAAAAGTAAGGTTCAGGTTCAGATCTGAGGTCCATATAACGTCTGGGATGTTTTCTGCAAGCAGTCTGTATTTTTTTTCGGTTTCTTTCATCGCACATTCGGCTTGCTTCTGTTTTGTTATATCTTTTGCGACAGCCTGAAAACCTTTAATTTTTTCTGATTCGGTAATTATTTGAATATCCTGTCCCAGCCATATGGTTTTGCCGGTTCTGGTTAAAAGAGGGTATTCGTAATATTGATTGGGTAATCTTTTTTTGATCTGCTGGTTTATTGCAGACTGAATTCTTTTATGGTAATCCGGTTGAATGAAATTATAGTAATGAGTCCCTATAATTTTATCCTCAGGGTAGCCCAGGAGCTTGGTCATGGAATTATTTATAAGAAGAATATTTCCATGTCTGTCTGTGATGAAGATTAAATCATTGGCATTTCCTATTATATCTCTGTACCTCTGTTCACTCATCTTAAGTGCCTGAGTGGCTTTTTTCAGAGATGTAATGTCGCGGTCAACACCAATAAATGCTACAGGGTTATTATCTTTATCATATATAAATGACATTGTGCATTCAACCCAGGCCAAACTTCCATTTTTATGATGCATCTGTAATTCCATGGTTCTTCTTCGTCTGGGATCACGGGTACGATCATTAAGGATTTCATCCTTGAATATTTCATCTGATATTTTAAAGGATTCTTCAGTAACTATTTCAGACCATGGTAGATTCTTGAGTTCACCGGGAGTATAACCGAGTATTTTTTTTACTCCCTTGCTTATGTAGATAAGATTTTTTTCGAGGTCCCTGATGCATATCATGTCTGACATCCGGTCTGCAATTATTTCAAGGGATTCAAGAGATCCAAGAATTGTATCAATATCAATTTTATTTGATATTATCTCTTCATTGATAGTTTTATCATTTTTATTATTCATGAATACTATCTCCGGATAATACAGATTGAATTAACGATTTTAAGGGAGCCAGGATTAATTTACTTTCGGACGTTTTTTATAGCTTTAATATCTGGTAATATTTAAGAATTTTTTTTTTAGATTGATGATTACTTAAGTAACTCAAAATTATTATTTGTCACTTTGTTTTGTAACATTAAGTATAAAAATTAAATCAATTGTCAATGATTTAATAAAAAATTAAGGTTGAGTAAATTTCAGGGGATTCTGAATTCAGAATCCCCTTTTTAGAAATTATTTTTTTTCTATCGTCATAAAAAAAATCATGTTTGCTTCTGTTTCTCTTTCTACTGTCATCTCATAGTTTTTAATGCCGCTTCCTTTTACCATTTCAAGCACTTCCGGCTCATCTCTTATGTGGAATTTCCAGTCAGCCCACCAGTCTGCCATTAAAGGGAGGTGATTTCTTGAATCCTTGTGTGCAATGATCAGTTTACCACCAGGCTTGACGCAATCATAAAGAAATAATATAAGCTTCTGCAGAGGTTCTTCAAGAATATAATCAGCCAGACCAAGGGTATAAACCATATCAAATTTATTTTTCATTGAAGAGTATTCATCCGGGTTTTTTACGTATTTATACACACTCTTTTGGATGAATTCATATCCAACACCTTCCGGGGCATTTTCAAATACTTTTTCAGAGAAGTCCAGAGCCTGTTTATCCTGATCTACCAGAGTAAACTGAAGTTTTATATCATTACCGAAATTATTTTCCTGAAACATTTCTCTGATTTCCCTGCATGATCCACAGGCAATATTTAATATTTTTTGCTCTGATCCTGCTGTTTCTTTCGCGTAAGAAGTAAGTATTTTTTTCATCATATTTTTTCTTGCTCTGACAGCGACAGATGTATTGACATCAAGGAATGCTTTGTCAGCGCAATATCCTGCACCTGTCGAAGAAACCTTGTTGTCATATATGTATTCAATGACTGCAAAGTCGCCTGCATAACCATGTGGTTTGAATAGTGCGTGTTTAACAAAATCCGATTGAAGGCCAAAAGGAGCCCCTGCCAATCTGAAGTGATCCTTGACTTTTTTAGAGAGATCAGGGTCATTCAGTTCATTCTCAAAATCGTATGCTTTGAACAGTAGATTATTGGTTGTTTCCATAATTTCATCAGAAATATCTTCTGCCCTGATACTTCCTTCTTCAATATCGCGGCTTGTTTCTCCTAGGTATGCAAAATAATCAACAATTTGTCCATTCCAGAAGTTACTGACCATCTCTTTCTTTTTGTTATCCTGAATATCCTTAAGAAGCTGGTCAATGATTAAGGATATCTTTTCCTTTTCCATTGATTCCAGAGAAAATGTTTGATCGTTAGCTGTTTGCATTTAAGGGCTCCTTTTTATTTTGTGTATAATTTTACATGAACATATATTAAAATTATTTCAAGAAAAATTTAATATGCCAATTCAAAAATTTAATGTTATACCAGTCTTTATTACTGGAACCAGTTTGCCTGAATGGAAAATTCAGCACCTGGCTTTTTTTATTGCTGAAAATTAAATTTTTTTGTTACTAAAGTATTTTAATCTTTTCTAAAGAACTGAGAGGTTTAATTTGAGATTGATGAATATTATTACTGTATTTTTTCTTGTTGCCTGCATATCATGCGGGGGGAGACTATTTGAAGGAGAGCACTCAATGTCTGATTCGGAAATAAAATTTAAATTATCACCATTGCAGTATCATGTTACAATGGAGAATGGCACAGAAAAACCGTTTGATAATGAGTACTGGGATAACAAAAAAAGAGGTATATATGTGGATGTTATTTCGGGTAAAATACTTTTTACCTCAATCGATAAATTTAACTCCGGAACAGGCTGGCCTTCTTTTCTCAGGCCGTTTGATGAAAAGAATATTGAATACAGGCAGGATAGTTCCTGTTCAATGAAGAGAACTGAAGTCAGAAGCAGAAGTTCTGATTCACACCTTGGCCATTTGTTTCACGACGGGCCTGCACCTCATTATAAAAGATATTGTATAAATTCTGCTTCTTTGAGATTTATCCCTGTTGAAAAAATGGAAGAGGAGGGCTATGGTAAATTCCTTTACGTTTTTAATGATAAACAATATGCCAGTGCAACATTTGGCGCAGGCTGTTTCTGGGGTGTTGAGCATATTTTCAAAACAGTCACAGGAGTTATTGATACAACTGTCGGATACTCCGGAGGGCATACAGACAGTCCCGATTACCAGACGGTTAGCTCAGGTAAAACCGGTCATGCCGAGGTGGTTGATATTCTTTATAATCCGGAAATTATAACATATGAAAAACTTCTGGATATCTTCTGGAGAATGCATGATCCTACCCAACTTAACCGACAGGGGCCTGATATTGGAACTCAATACCGCTCAGTGATTTTTTACCATACAGACGAACAGAGAAAAACTGCTGAAAAATCACTGGCTGTTTTTAATAAAAAGAAAATCTTCAGTACAGGCGCTGTAACACAGATTAAGAAATTCACTAAATTCTACAGGGCAGAAGAGTACCATCAGGATTATATTGAAAAGAATCCCGGAAGATTCTGCCACTCTCTCAGGGATAATTAATTTTCTACAGGTTGTTGCATCAGTAATTTCCATGTTCACCGAATACATTTTTCATATTATTTATGTCACATTTTGTTGTTGTTTTTTTTATTGGATATGATATTCTTTTTTTAATTATTGATGATAACTGTAATACTGCCTGGGCAGAGATTATGAATTTTTGTTTAATAATAAACTGTCCATGGTAAATTATGTATTTGATTGAATATAGGATTCTCTGTGATTAAAAATTTTTTTTAATGATAAAGCGACATAACACAATGATAAGTTTTGAACGAACAGTATAAGGTGACAAATATTTATATTTAATTTGAAATATATTGACATACAGAAGCAGCATGAAAAAAATACACTAAAATTGGCAGCTTGCATAGCTCTGTATAATCAGCCAGGCATGAAAAATGTTAAGTTTTCGGCTCTTGATTTAAAAATCCGGTGTGTTATAATAAAAAAGGAAGGAAAAGAGAATGAATACACAGCTATTATTAAGGACAGCTATGAAACAAATAACAGAGACAGAAATAGAGAGAGTGACAGAACTGCTTGAATTGAAAGAAAAACCGCTTAAATATCTTTTTGAATCAATGGACAGAAGGGAACCGGAGCTGTTTAATTATATCGCAACAATTGATGAAGATGAATTCAATGATTATGAAAGAAGCATACTTATGGCGGCAGCTGCAACCGGCTGGCATATAATCGAACAGGTAAAAGGGCATAATGATCATATCAGGGATTTCCTGATTGACGATCAGCTTGAACGGAATATCGATCTTTTTGACGGATACTTTGAAGGTAATTCTGATAACCGCAATATAAAAAAGATGTTTATTGTTTACAATGATCAGCCATTCTTAATTGCATTTCTCATGGATTTTATGCTTAATCAGCCTCCTGTTCATAATAGTCAGTTGAGGGATGACAGAATTTTTCTGCTTAGCCTTCATTTGAAAACTGTTATTGACTGCCTTGTCGTCAATGAAGAAGATCCTGTTAAGCACTGAGAAACCTGCTTTATTCCGTGTCAATCCCGATACTGTGCTCAAAAAAGTATTTTTTAAAATTTGACTTGCCATATATCTACAGGATATTACTGAGTTTTCAGTAATATCCTCAGGAGAAGACAAATGAAACTGTCAAAAATACTATTCATATTCTGTTTGTGTATTGCTTTAATTACTGCCTGTTCAAAAGCTAAAGGAGAAAAAAAAATGGAAAACAGTTCAGAAAATAAAAACAGACCGGTTGTTGAAATGAAAACAAACCTCGGTACTGTTAAAATTGAAATGTGGTCTGATCTTACACCGAAAACCGTTGAAAACTTTACTGCCCTTGCAATGGGACAAAAAGAGTGGACTGACAGGTCCGGGAACATGAAGAAGACTAATTTTTATGACGGACTTATTTTTCACAGGGTAATCAGGGATTTTATGATTCAGGGAGGATGTCCTCTTGGAAATGGAACTGGTGGTCCGGGATATTCTTTTCAGGATGAATGCTATGATACATCAAAAGCCGATAAAATTGAGGGTCCAATAAGTGATGAAGAAACCGCAATGATGGTTTTTACTGAAATACTTGCTCCATACTTCAGGTCTGTTAAAACACCGGACGAAAAACTTCTTGATCTTGCAAGACAATGCCAGATGCAGCAGTCAGGAAAACCACTTATGGAAAATCCTGTTGAGTTTTATATGGAAAAAACCGGTCATAAGGAACCTCTTTACAGAAAGGGAAAACTTCTTGCTTCTGTTGACTATGGAACAATCTGCATGGCAAATTCCGGTCCGAATACAAATGGTTCTCAGTTTTTTATTGTGACAAAACAGGATGGATGTTCATGGCTTAATGGAAAACATACTGTGTTTGGCAAGGTTATAGAAGGCATGGATATTGTAATGAAAATACAGAATGTAGAAACGGGTGCTCAGGACAGGCCGGTTCAGGATGTTAAGATAGAATCAATGAGAGTTATTGAAAAATAATATTATAAAAGGAGCCGCCAGGCTCCTTTTTAACAGATTCACGGCTGTTTATAAACTGATTTTATATATTCGTCTTTCCTTATTGGGAAATATAACTATAAGACTCAGCGGGTCCTTAACTGTACTATTGTCAAGATCCTGACTGGTGAAGAGTACATAACGGTATATGTAGCTGCTGTTACTCCCGTACGAAGAAATTGTTGTACGTTTTATCGGTATCATGGAGGTTGCTGCAAAATAATCCTGATTATCAGAATCCAGGATTTTGAATTTCAACCTCAGTTCATCTTTTAAAAATGGACTCTTTGACGACATCAGAAAATAAAGGAACCGGTTCTCAATGAACTTTAATTTTTCCAGGCTGGCAAGCCTGATTTTCTTCTGATCATCACTCAGTGATTCATCTTCAACAATAGAGCGCCTTGCATTAGCTTTATATGTATTCATATGATATTCACTCATTACATCAGCAATCATCCATTTTCTTCCGTATTTGCCGTTTTCAGAGATTTCATCCTTTTTCAGTGAGAAACCCGCACTGCAGCCGGTACTGATTATTAGTGATAATAACAAAGTTGTTGAGATTATTTTACTTGCAGTCTTCATGATTATTCTCCTGTAAATTATTTTTGACGTTTGTATTCAAAATAAATTAATCCAATTTGGAGTCAATTTAATATTTATTTGCGCTTTAAAAATGTTGTGTTTGCTTAACGATATCCTTGAAAAAACAATGTCGGAAAAATATCAAAGGATGGCCTGAAAAAGAAAATTAAGTAAAAACATCCGTGTAGGTCACTCTGTGTCATATGTCTTCAGGTAATTTTATAGTATAATGATTACCGGAGGATAAATTATGATAACTATAAATGGATACTGTCCTGTATGTGAAATACAGGGGCGCAGGGTTGAACTCATTCTCAATAAATCTGATTTTTTTGAGTGTCCTGTCTGCGGAATACAAACCGGACTGTCATGCAGACCAATGGCTTTGCTGATGCATGAATCAGGTGATGGTGAATTTGTTGAGCCGGTTATATTTGCCGGACCTCATTTCCATTCATACAATCTGGCTCCGGAAACAGAGGATATGAATCCGTCAAGATCTGCAGCTGAGATGTTTTTTTTACAGGATGATTTGATTGATTTTATTAAAAGGAATGACCTTCTCTGCGGGGATCTCCCTGTTGTCAGAATTCCTAATCTTTTTTTT
The DNA here is from genome assembly GCA_964512685.1 of uncultured Leptospirales bacterium. Classification (GTDB taxonomy): domain Bacteria; phylum Spirochaetota; class UBA4802; order UBA4802; family UBA5550; genus CAZEJW01. Next base: position 53,298 of record CAZEJW010000005.1, read on the forward strand.
AAAAAGATGATAAACATGGCAATCGAAGATCACAGAGAAATGGATTTTGAAATTTCGATTCTGGATGGTTTCATGAAACAATCAGTGGAGAACGAATGCATCACTCTGGAAGATTTGTATGCTGTATGCCTCGATAATAAATTGTTAAACAGAGTGTCAATATACCGTAAGGATAAAAGAAGCTCAATGGGTATAATGAGATATAAAATTCTCATTACAACTGAAGAAGGTGATATATCCTATGCTGCGGATATTGATGAATTCCACAATAGGCAGAAAAACATGAAATCATGTATCAATTTTGATCATTGAATATTCTCTGCTTATAATTGACAGAATCTAACGAATTGAATACAAGGTAAAATCTATAAACAAACGGAGGAATCCATGACCATTTCCATAAATCTTTTTGCTGTTTCACTTGGCGCCTGTTTTCTGCTTGGTGCGCTGATTGCCTGGATTATTCTTAATACGAGATACAATTCATTCCAAAATGAAAATATAGTAAGAATTAATACACTGCAGAAAGAGAATGAAATGCAGAGAGAAAAAATTCTGTGGCTTGAAAAAACAGAACAGCGTCAGAGAGATACATTCGATTCTATTGCCGCAAAGGCGCTGAGAGAAAACTCACAGCTCTTTCTCAGCCAGTCGAACGCACAGCTCAAATCCCTGAGAGAACTCATGCAGGGGGACTGGACAATGCAAAGACAGGAACTCAAAAATCTCGTTGGCCCAATAGAACAGGAGCTTGGAACTCTTGATAAAAATGTAAGGATTCTCGAACAGAAAAGGGAGGGCGCCTACAGAACCCTTGAGACACATATCGTTAATCTCTCACGAGCGCAGAACGAGCTTCAGAACGCCACCAGTACCCTTTCACAGGCACTTAAGTCATCTTCTGTTAGGGGAAGGTGGGGAGAGGTGCAGCTGAGACGGATTGCAGAGATGGCAGGAATGGCAGAACATGTGGATTTTGACGAACAAAAATCCACTGACTCCGGAAGCGGAAGGCCTGATATGACAATATACCTGCCGGAAAAGGGAATAATCCCTGTGGACGCAAAAGCACCAATGAGTGCATATCTTTCTTCTCATGAGTCTGACAGGGATGAAGACAAAAACCGTTATATGGTTGAGCATGTTAAATCGCTCAGAAATCATGTGAGGTCGCTTGCATCAAGGGCTTACTGGAGTCAGTTCAATAAATCTCCTCAGTTTGTGGTTATGCTTATTCCTTATGAGTCAGGTCTTTCTGATGCGTTTAGCCAGGACCCTGAACTTCTTGAATTTGCACTCGACAACAGGGTTATAATCGTATCACCAGCAACGTTACTCGCTCTTCTCAAGGTGATTGCAATGGGATGGATGCAGATCCAGATAACCGAAAATGCAGAAAAAATAGCTGAAAGCGGAAAGGAACTCTACAACCGTTTCAGTGTTTTCAACAGGCATATGTCTGACATAGGGAAAAAACTCAATGATTCTGTAGTGAGCTATAACAAGGCTGTTGGTTCAATGGAGACCAGGGTTCTTCCGTCTGCAAGAAGACTGAAGGAACTCGGCGCAGGAACTGAGGAAATAACAGATGCCCTGCCAATTGACAATATGTCAAGAATTCCAGAGGTCATTGAATAGATTATTATCAGGAATTCCAATCCGCCGCAGAGTCTCAGAGGCACAGAGCAGGAGATCAAAAGAGCATTTGGAGAGATGGGGAGATAAGAAATAATTCAGCAGGTTCCGGGAAAGATCTTTCAGGGTTTTGCACTGATTGAGCTTGTTTTCAAACCCCGCCAGTGCAAAAATATTATTGCATCAGTAAGAGTGGGTTAATATCTTTTGGATTTATTTTTGAAAATCTTTACGACTGTGTTTTCTGCCTCGAATTCGGCAAGTGCAGGATACATTGCCTTGAGTATTTTCAGATCATTCTCATAGTTATCGTGCACTGATGTTTTGATGCTCCTGAAACCGCTGCTGAATCTGAGGTGTCCGATGTATATCAGAGTTTTTTTACTGATTTCAGTATTATAGTTGTACCAGATATGTGCCGGAGGAAGATAAATCTGTTTTATTCTGTGAGTTCCTGGTTCAATAGGAAAAACAATTAAACCGGTATCTTCAGACATTTCAAAAGAATGATATATGTTATCAAATGTGCCATCCCCTTTTGGACTTCTTGTAATAAAATCTGCTTTTGGCGAATACATTCCAAGATTTTTTTTATCGTATGATGCAAAAATAAAGGATTTTTCGAGAAGTGAAGGGTTCTTTGCAAGAGTGTCTTTTTTGAGATTGGCAGTTTCGCATGCTGTAAAGATTATTAAGACTGATATGATACTTAATACTGAAAATTTTTTTGTCATATTGCAGCTCCTTTATATGGTTTTCTTTATTTTCTTTTTAAGTTAGAAAAGAGTCAACACATTATCTTTGTCATTGCATCACATAAAAGTGTCGGAAGTCTATAGCGGATTCCATTATATGAATTATATTTTATCCGGAGAAAAAAGTATGTACAGTGATTACCAGCGCAGACAGTTGAGGGATGAATACACAGCGCGTATAAACCGTGTGATTGATTTTATCGAAAACAATCTTGATGAGGATCTGTCCTTAAAGAGACTTTCGGCAGTTGCAAATTTTTCTGAATATCATTTTCACAGAATCTTTAAATCCATGACAGGGGAAACTCTTAACGGTTTTGTAAACCGGATCAGGCTTGAAAAAAGTGCATCTTTTCTGACCGGGAATCCTGCAAAGACAATAACCGAAATTGCATATGACTGCGGTTTCTCAGGATCAGCAGCCTTTTCGCGCTCCTTCAGGGAACTATTTGGAGTCACTCCGTCACAGTGGCGTAAGGCAGGCAGCAGGATATGCAAAAACAAAAGCAGTAATTGTATAAAACAAAGCAATGCTGGCAAAGATCTTTATGAGATGACCTTCTATATTGATGAGGTAACAAAAAATCAGGTATGGAGGATCTCAATGATCAACAAAAACGATGTAAAGATCGAGGTTAAAGAACTCGAAGGATTTGAACTCGCTTATGTACGTCACATAGGCCCATACAAGGGGGATGAATCCCTGTTCAAATCACTTTTTGAAAGACTGTACAAATGGGCTGGCCCGCGCGGACTCCTGAATTTTCCGGAAACAAAGGTTCTCTGTGTATACCATGATGATCCTGGTCTCACGGATGATGAGAAACTGAGAACGAGCGCATGTATAACTGTTCCGGCAGATACACGATCAGAAGGAGAAGTTGGCAGGATGAAGATTGAAGCGGGCAGGTATGCTGTTGCATCCTTTGAAATCCAGGTTGATGAATATGAAGATGCATGGAATATAGTTTGTGCAGAATGGCTTCCTGAAAGCGGTTACCAGCCCGCGGATGGTCCCTGCTTTGAAATATGCCTTAATGATCCTGATGAACATCCTGAAAACAGGCATCTGATAGAAATTTGTATTCCTGTTAAACCACTTTAACCTTTTAAAGGAGTGCCAGCCCGGGTATCCCTTCTTTTATCTCTGAGAATAATACAGGGTGGGGTTTCTTATTGCCCGGGAAATTTCTTTCTGTATTTACTCGGGGAAAGCCCGGTCTGCTTTGAAAAGGCAGTACAGAAGGTTGTGTATGAATTGTATCCGACTGCAATGCTCACTGAAAGGATTGACCTGTCAGAATCTTCCACCAGTAGTTTTTTTGCTTCTTCTATTCTGTATTCATTTATAAAGGTATGAAAATTTTTTTTGAGTCTTTCATTGAGTATCTGAGAGAGCTGGTGAGGTGTTATTGCAAGTTCGGACGCGAGTTTGTTCAGGCTCATGTCTTCATCCGCGAACGCTTTTTCTTCATCCATCAGCTCTGTGAGCTGTTTCTGAACTGATTCAGCATCAATGTTGGTAATGTATGACTGCTCGTATTTTACCTTCTGTATCACTATCCTGAGCATGCGGTTATATCCCGGTTTTCTTTGTGAAACTATATATACGGCGATTATAAAGGTATTTGCCATAATCATGGATATCCGAACCAGTTTGATTGAGAAAATATCCCCCAAAAAACTAATGCCGGTCGTTATTGCCATTGCAAGTGCAAAGAAATAACCGATTTTGATTACCGGTGTAATTGTGACATTTAAATTTTTTCTCCACAGGAAGAAGAGTTTAAGAAGCATGAAGACGATCAGTGAAAAGAATATTGCCTTGCTTGCTATTATAAGCGAGAAAATAATTTTGGAATATACCGGCAGCAGGCTGAATTCATTACTGAGAACCGGGGCTTTCCCTATGCTGGTGTATTGAATATGAATTCCAGGAAGCAGTGGTACTATGCAGAATATAAATGTTATGAATGAAGGGATGAAGAAATAGAAGTATTTTTTCTGGAGTTTGTATTCAGCTGAAAAGAGCCAGGAGTATCTCATTATCATGAGAGGGGTAACCAGAAAAGTAAACGGTATCAGCAGGAGGACCAGCCAGTACAGTTCGGGCATTATTGATGTGCTGTAGAGCGATACCAGCATTATTACAAGTCCCTGGCCCACAAAAGAGAGTGCATGTATGTTTTTAATGAAATCCCTGTTCTTTTCTACGAGATGGCCGAAACCGATTGTTATCAGGAAAAATGCTCCAAAAAACATGTAGAAAGTCAGAAATTTATCCATTATAAACCCTTTTATTGCTTTGAATATACTCTGTTGGTATTTGTTCCTGTAAACGCTTTATTTTTCTGAAATAAAGTTCAGGAATAAACACTGATTTGTAATAATTATTTTGATGGGTGTTCTGTGCAATAGTTTTTCTTTGTTTTTTTAATAAACTCTTTTGGTTTTTGTTTTAATTTGTACTGAATGCTGATTAACTAGGGCGGTTTGTCTGTTGTCTATTTAGCGGATTTTACAGCAGCCTGTTCTTCCAGCAGGTGTTCCATTAGATAATTTACCTTCCAGCTCATGTTGTTCTCTGTGAGCCCGCAGAATATTGGTCTTGTGATTTCCCCCGGGAAGGTAGTGAGCGCGGTTTTAATGTCATCATTTGAGAATCCCAGGAACATGATGAATTTATTCTTACTCTCTTTAAAAGATGATTTTTCAGGGTTTTCGAGTATACTTTTTACAATAAAATTATCAGATTCTGCTGCTCCAAAGAGAGTAATTCCCTCATTAAGGGTTTTTTCGAGTTCTGTCTTGATTTTCTCTGCATCTTTTTCTGTGTATCCATATGATATAATTCCCAGATCAGCCATGCGGGCCTCCGTTCGTTTTGTTTTGAAATGTATAATGATTTTTACCAGAGGGGATGAAAATTGTCAAAGAGATTTGGGGTGGATTGTAGGGGTTTATACAGGGGCGTATCGCAATACAGCTCAACCAGCAGATTCCTCTTGACAGGTCTTTTATGATCATGTAGAAAATACAAGCTGAGAGCCCCTGCCGCCAAAGGCGGCAGGGGCTCTCAGCTTGTAATTCTTTTCTTAAATAAATGAGAGATTTTATGGTACGATTCGTTCTTGTCAGAAATATTATTATCATGTTTGCAGGTGTATGGTTTTTCGAGGTTTATCTCGATTACAGGCTTCCAGCTGAAAACAATCTTCTTCTTTTTTTTGTGGCTATTCCGATTATCTGGGCAACACTTACCCAGCTTTGGACATCATACAGCTACAGTGATGCCAAAACAAAAAGTCTTTATATTGCATCCCATTTGCTCAGTATTCTTATAATGACAGGAAGTGTTTTTCTTATAAGCGCTGTTTTAAATACACTCAACGGTATTCTTGATGAGACAGGAATTATAATGTTTCATGTAATCGGCTGGACTGTCATAATCGGCATGATCATCTATGACTGTGTTGATATACAGAAAACCCCGTAGGGAATGCGGGATTGGTACAGACGGGTTTTGTACAGACGGGTTTTGTACAGACGGGTTTTGTACAGACGGGTTTTAAACCCGTCTCTACAATTACAAATCAATACAAATCATTACAAATCACAAATCCCCCATTTCATGCAGGGATCTTATTTGTCTTTACCCAGATCTTCTGTTTTTCAGCCTGTTTCACCAGGTCGTCTCTTACCTCCGGGTGTGCTATGTTGATCAGCTCTTAAGATCTCTGCCATGTTGATTTTGCCTTGAGCATTGCAATACCGTATTCCGTTACAACATAATTGGTTATACTTCTTGGAACCGTTACTGTGGCTCCATCCGCGAGAGTGGGGGTTATTCTGGATACTATCTGCCCGTCAACTTCATTGGCTGATTTAAGGCAGATCAGCCCCTTTCCCCCTTCAGAACGGTATGCTCCGAATATGAAATCGAACTGCCCGCCGGTTCCGGATATCTGCCTTATACCTGCTGATTCTGAACAGACCTGCCCGTAAAGATCGACTTCAACCGCATTGTTAATGGCAATTGTTCTGTCATTCTGTGCAATCCTGAAGGGATCGTTGGTATAACTTACAGGGTAGATTGCACATACCGGGTTGTTGTCCAGGAAGTCATACAGCTTTTTGGTGCCCATTGCAAAGGTGTATCCTATTTTGGATTTATCGATTGATTTGTATTTGCCTGTGATTCTGCCATTGTCGTACATGTCGACAAACGAATCAACGAGCATCTCTGTATGAATTCCAAGGTCTTTTAGATCTGATTCTGCAATCATTGATCCGACAATGTTCGGCATTGCTCCTATGCCCAGCTGAATACAGGCTCTGTCTGGAATTTCATTCATCACTATTTCTGCAATCTTTCTGTCAGTCTCCGATATGGGGATATCGGGAAGTTCTGTCAGAGGCCTGTTGTCTCCTTCAACTATGTAATCGATGCCGGAAATGTGAATGGACTCACTTGCTCCGCCAAGGCACTTTGGTACGGAATTATTGACTTCAACAATCACAGTCTTTGCAGCCTCACATACAGCAAGCGTTATGGAATTGCTCGTACTCAGGTTGAAAAAACCGGCTCTGTCCATTGGAGCGACTTTTATCATGGCAACATCAGGCTGTACATATCCCCTTTCAAAAAAAGTCGGGCCCTCGTGGTATGTGAGTGATATGTAATTACACAGATTATTGTCATGGGATCTTCTGCTTGCAGTGCTGAAGTGCCAGTCATTGTAAATGAAATGTTCTCTGGCAGGATCTTTCTGTATTATCTGCGGAACAAAAGGGCAGCATACAGACCTTACCTCGACATCGTGGAGTTCATCCCTCCTTGCTGCAAGGGCAGCATCGAGTACATGCGAATTCATAACAAATTCGCCATAGTGAACGAGATCGCCTGACCTGATTACCTTCACAGCCTCTTCAGCAGTGACTTTCTTTTTTTCGTATTCCCTTTTGAATTTCATTTGAGTCCTCCCTGAATCATTCATTGAATATTGATTACTCATAATCACTGAGAACGCTGTTTCCGATTACAAGGCGCTGTATCTCAGATGTGCCCTCGTAGATTTCAGTAATCCTTGCATCCCGGTACAGTCTTTCTGCAATGTAATCCTTTACGTATCCGTATCCCCCGTGAATCTGAATGCATTTATGGGCACAACGGTGTGCGCATTCTGAAGCATAGAGTTTAGCCATTGCGGAATATCTTGATGCCTTTCGTCTGTCTCCCTGATCGAGGATCTGGGCAGTCTTGTGAATTAAAAGCCATGCTGCTTCGATCTCTGTTGCCATGTCTGCAATCATCCACTGTATTGCCTGAAGTTTTGCTATTGGTTTGTTAAACTGTACCCTTGTATGAGCATACTCTGCTGCTGCATCAAGGGCAGCCTGAGCTATTCCAAGCGCCTGTGCTGCAACGCCGATTCTGCCTCCGTCAAGTGTGTGCATTGCTATTTTGAATCCGTCACCCGGGCTCGCAAGTATGTTATCTTCGGGTATTGCGCAGTTGTCATATATCATCTCTGTTGTGGAGGAGGCACATATGCCCAGTTTGTCTTCGGTCTTTCCAACAGAGAATCCCTTTGTTCCTTTTTCAACTATGAACATGCTTGTGTTGTTTCCCTTTTTGGATTCCCTGTTTGTTACTGCAAGAACAACATGCACATCGCATACCGCTCCATTTGTGATAAAGTTCTTGCTTCCGTTTAATAACCACTTGCCGTTTTGTAATTCTGCTGTTGTGCGCGTGCCTCCTGCATCCGATCCTGCTTCTGGCTCTGTTATCGCAAAGGCGCCAATGTGTTCTCCTGTGCAAAGTTTTGGAAGATATCTCTCTTTTTGTTTTTCACTTCCAAAGTAGTAAATTGGCGATATACAGAGTGAGTTATGCGCTGCAACAATGGTCCCTGTTGAAGCGCAGTATTTCGAAAGTTCTTTTATCGCCAGCGCATAACTCGTGTAATCCATGCCTGCGCCACCGTATTTTTCGGGTGTTACTATTCCCATGAGTCCCAGCTCTCCGAGTTTTTTTGTTGTTTGCATGGGAAACTCGTGAGTGCGGTCAATTATTACTGCCTGTTCCCTGAGTTCCTTTTCACCAAAGTCTTTGCACAGATCCAGAATCATCTGCTGCTCTTCAGTGAATTCAAAAATATTCTGTTTCAGTTCAGAAAAACCTGTTTCATCAATTCGTGTGTTCATCCTTTACCTCCAGTATACATTGTTATTTTTGATTCATTCTCAGCATACGAAAGATCTGATTCCCGGGCCTGAATAGATCTGCAGAGGATCAGTCGCTTATGCTGTTCAGGATTATCGAATACAGATTCTCAAATGCTGAGCTTTCATGTATTATTTATGAATTTTGGATGTATACAATAGGGGCGATTCGGATATCTTTTTTGGGGGCAGCCACCATTTTATAACTGATGATAATTGAGAATCAGGCGGAGGGATTCTCCTTATAGCTGTAGGGAAATTCAGTATTACACTGATGGGAGATATTCTTAGTGTTGTGTGTTTGATGATAGAGTAGGGTATGGATAGATGTATGGTAGAGATAGAAGAGATAAAAATGATGTTTACATTTTCAGCCTGTCAGGGGAGAGGCAGGGAGGAAGCTACATGTTTCTTGTCATTTCCCATCTTGAGGCATATTGAATCAGTTCTGTGGAGTTTTTAAGATCGAGTTTGCATTTTATATTTTCACGATATGTATCAATTGTCTTATTGCTGAGACGAAGCTGTTTTGCAATGGATTTTGTTTCACATCCTTTTCCTATTAGTTCAAAAACCTGAAGTTCTCTGTCTGTGAGTGTTCTAAGGCATACATCTTCATCATTGTGAGCAATCCCAATTGCTCTTTCAAGAATTGAATTCTTTATTTTATTGCTGACGTAAATTTTTCCTGAGAGAACAGTGCGTATTGCGTGAGTGATAACCTCAGAAGCCTCCTGTTTCATAATATAGCCAAGAGCTCCGGCAGCAAGAGCCCTTTCTGCATAGTACTTTTCATCAAATACAGAAAGCACCAGGATGGGAGACATACAGTTCATTCTCCTTATATACTTAATGAGGTCAAGTCCGCTCATGTCTCCCAGTGAAATATCAATGATAATAATATCTGCTCTGGCATATTTAAGGTAATTAAGAGCTTCATCTCCGGTGCCTGCCTCCTTGCAGATTCTCATGTCATTGAGCTGGGATATCAGCATTGAAAGCCCCATCCTGACAATTGAATGATCCTCAACCAGCATTACAGTATGTTTTTCCTTATGATTATTCTTTATCATGATGTTTCCTCACGCTTTTTTCTGAAGTTAAGGGTTATCTCAGTACCTGCTCCTGAATTTCTTATCCTCAGGTTTGCATTGATCATGTTTGCCCTGAATCTCATAAGCTTCAATCCGATTCCCTCAGCACTGCCTGCTGTTTCAGGATCGATTCCCCTGCCATTGTCAGATATTTTTAAAATATAATTATTCTCCTGCTCATCAAGAATAATATCAATAGTGCCAGCTTCCGCGTGTTTAACAGCATTGTGAATGGCTTCATTTGCAATGTAATATATCTCTGTTGCTTTCATTACATCAATATTGATATGCTGTGTTTTGTCTGTGAATCTGCACTTTGTATTATGAAGTTCGTTTACTGATGTGCAGAGTTTATTCAATGCGTTTGGTAGCCCTTCATAATCGATTTCCACCAGGAAGAGACCTTTGAGTAATTTCTTGGTGAGGTCAAGTGAATCAGTGATAAGAGTGTGAATCTTACGAAGGTCATCCTTATCAATTATATTACCTGATTGTTTTTTGAGCTCAAGGCTTCGTACAATCAAAGATGTGCCTGTGAGGTATTGAATCAGGTTATCATGGAGCAGTTCTCCTATGCGAAGCTGTTCCCTGTTGCTGATCTGGTTCAGTTGTTTGAGCAGGTGTTTGTATTCAGTCAGATCAATGAGTGTTATAACATATTCGGAAGGATTAGGACCAAAGGTGTTTAAGCATATCACATCTTTTCGGTTGCCAAACCTGTCTTTAATTTTAAGCTCGTGCCTGTCAGGAATCCCCTTCAGTGATTGTTTGCCTGTAGATGAGAATTTATTTATTTCTCTGACACATTCAGGTACAAGAAAATCCTGCCATTTTTTTATACCCTCAAGCTCAGCTTTACTAAAACCCGTCAGTTCGGTCATGCTTTTGTTGGCAAGAATTATAATATCCTCTCTGAGAATAGCCATCGCGCTTCCGGATATTTCAAAAATGGTTTTATACATCTGTTCGGAATGTCTTAAAGCGTCCTCCAGTTTTTTCTTCTCTGTGATATCAAAGAAGTTTGATATAATACAGTCAGTACCGTCTACATTTATGGGCTCAGCTGAAAAAATGTAATTATGCAGGTCTCCGTTTTTATGCCTGAAAATTATT
>CAZEJW010000006.1:0-60116 GCA_964512685.1 uncultured Leptospirales bacterium
GCATGGACATGGACTGATGCAGCATATTCAGGTGATGGTAGTAATAATGACATCTATGCTGCTGTTCTGAATATCCCTGTTGCCGGAGAGTATGACTATGCATATAGGTTTTCAGGTGACGGTGGAAATATATGGATTTATGTTGACAGTGGGAGGGGTACAGATGATGGTTATCAGCCGGCTAACGCAGGAAAGGTTACTGTTCAGTAAAGCATATCCTGGCAGCTCAATAAGTAATCCGGTCATGTTTTATGACTGGATTACTTATAATTTATCCCCACTCCTTCTTCATCCTAAATAATCTCCTTAACCATTTCTTTAACGTATTCACCTATAGCAGGTGACGATGTGAGCCCAGGTGATTCAATGCCTATGAGGTTTATGAATCCGGGCAGGCCATTATCTGTTTCGTGTTTAATTATAAAATCCCTTACAGGGTCCCCTGGCCCCTGGAGCTTTGGGCGAATGCCTGCTGACTCAGGTGATATTTCACTCTCTTCAAGATCAGGAATAAGCTTGCGCGCAGACATGAGAAAATTATGTTTTCCTGTTTCGTCTATCGAGTAATCTATTTTGTTAATATATTTTGCATCAGGCCCAAGCCTTATTCTGCCTGCAAGGTCCAGGGTCAGGTGAACTCCCAGGCTGGTTTTTTCTTTTGCAGGAACAGGATACACCAGCCTGTTGAGGCTGATCTTCTTTTCAAGTGTATAGTATTCTCCACGGCAAAGGTAGATTCTGTAACCGAGTTTTTCTGTGTCAAGGCCTGCCATTGAAGCAATGTTTTCGCACCAGAGACCGGCAGCGTTAATTACAATTGCAGAACTGAATGTATAGTCATTGTTTACTGTTATATGATAACCATTGTCATTTTGAATGTCAGTAACGCATGCGGAATAGACTCTCATGCAGTCATTTTCACGGCATGCGGTATCGAGATATTTCATCCATGAATGCGAGTCAATAATCCCTGTGTTTGCAGAAAGGATTGCAGCTGTCGCGTTTATATCCGGCTCCATATTGTTTACCTGCTTTTTTGAAAGCATTGAAAGGCCTTTTGTTCCGCAGGAGCGGGCGTGTTCGAGTATGCTGTGAAGTTCCTCTTCTTCGTCCTGGTTTGTGCTCACAATGAGTTTGGTTATTTTCTTATGGGGGATGTTTTTTTGTGAGCAAATATCATAGAGCATACTGTTCCCCCTCTGGCAGAGAATTGATTTCAGTGAGTTCATGGGATAGTATATTCCCGCGTGAATAACCTCGCTGTTTCTGCTGCTTGTTTCCTGCCCAAAGGCAGGATTTTTTTCAAGAAGTGCAACATTGCTGTATTCACTGGAAAGCTCTCTTGCTATGGCAAGACCAACTGCTCCTGCCCCGATTACTGTTATCTGAACATCGTGCATTTATTTTTTATCCTTATAATATCATTTTAAAGTTATTCTGAGCGCCTGGTATTGTTTATGGGTACCTCTAAAAATCAGGAGTTTCATTAATCTTCCAAACGAAAACTCCTGATTTTATCAGACGTTGTACCCACAAGGGAACGTCCAAATATTAATTTATCGAGGTTCCCTTATTTTTAGAAGTACTCAGCATAACAGTATTTTTTATTGTGTCATTCCGACTGGAGTGACACGAAATGCCGGAATCTCATGCAGAGTGTTTATGAAACGTTCAGTTTGTCATTCCGGTTTCTCGTAGAGAATACCGGAATCTCATGAAGCAGATTTATTAAATCCTTTCCATAAGATTCCTGCCTTCGCAGGAATGACTGAGAACAAAAACTACCGCGAAAGAATAAAATTCATTAGTCAGAAATAAACAATCATTTTATCTCAATAATCTCCTCTTTATCTTCTCATCTCCTTCTCTTCTAAGACTTGTGGGTACAAGTCAGTTTTAAGGGGGAGGTGAATGCAGAACTAATCAATTTTCACCTGAATAATCATCTCTGGTTAATTATATAGTAAAGGAATATAGTATGACTGGAAAATTGATTGCAAGAAATAAAAAGTGCTGGTGATTAATTTTTATTTATAAAAGACTGTATTTATTGTCAAACTGATTGTGGTAAAGCAATTGTATGGTATTAAATTATTCAGTTTAAGAAGTATTTAATCGTCTGAAAGGCTGAAGTAATTTAAATCCTGTAGCTTCCCGGTATGAGATCCTGTAGTTTGAAGAATTCTGAACCTGCAGGGGAGATTTGCTGGATTTACAGGGTGTGAAAGGATAAAGAATCTGAAAGACTGAATTGTTTGAATGAATACGGGGGGAAAATGATAGAGCAGAGAAAATTTAAATCATTTTTTGATTTTATAAAAAAGTTCAGCAATGTATTTACCGGCCCTACTCTGGTGATGACATTCCGTAAAACAGATCCACGGCTGAGGGAACTCATATGCCTGTCTGTATCTGTAACGAATAACTGCCGTGACTGAACCGTTTATCATAAAGATGCCGGTCGGCAGTTTGGAATAACAGAAGAAGAGATCAATGCAATGATTGATCTCAAACCTGAGAATTTTAAAAGAACAGAATGGCTTGCTCTTAACTTTGTCAGAGGCTATATTGTTAATGGATGCAGCTTTCCGGATGGCGAATTTATTGATGAATATAAAAAGACATTTCCTGTGAAGCAGGTAAGGTATCACATGAAACTTGCGAGGATGATGTATTTTGCCAATCACTGGAAAAATACATGGAACGGAAGGCCCTGGAATAAAGATATTGAAGTATGTTCCAGCGGCTCATCATCAAAAGCCCTGTTCAGCTTTGATTCAGTGTCAGATGATTATCTTAAAAAGGGAGATGATTCAAAATGAAATATAATTTTGATGAAATCATAGAAAGAAAAAATACCGGTTCAGTTAAGTGGGATCTGGCCTCAGGCATATTCGGAGGAGAAGACCTGATTCCCATGTGGGTTGCTGATATGGATTTTAAATCACCTCCCGTGGTTGTAAAGGCTCTTCAGGAAAGAGCGGGCCATGGTGTATTCGGATACACAGCGTGCATGGATTCATACTATAATGCAATTATCAACTGGATGAAGAAAAGGCATTCATGGAATATTGAAAGAGAGTCTGTAATGTTTTCACCGGGGATCGTTCCGGCTCTCAACATGCTTGTGCGTACTTTTGCGAGGCCGGGGGACAGCGTTATTCTGCAGCCCCCTGTATATTACCCGTTTATGAGAGCAGTAAAAAATAATGGCTGTCATATTGTCAATAACCCTTTAGAGTTGAAAAACGGTAAATATGAAATAGATTTTGCTGATCTTGAAAAGAAGCTTAAAAGGCCCAGGGTAAGGATGCTCATATTCTGCAGCCCGCATAATCCGGTAGGCCGTGTTTGGGTCAGGGAAGATATTGAAAAACTGGCGTCAATGTGCCTTGAGAACAATGTCATTATGGTATCAGATGAAATTCATTCTGATCTTGTATTAAATGGGCATAAACATTTTCCTGCAGGCTGTCTTCCTGATATGTCAGATAATATTATAAGCTGTGTTTCTCCAAGCAAGACATTCAATCTTGCAGGCCTTCACACCTCATCTGTAATTATAACTGATCAGCAGAAAAGAGAAGCTTTCAATGTTACTCTTGAAAATAACGGTATTATTGGCCCCGGTGTTTTTGGCGCCGTTGCCTGCGAGGCTGCATATACACATGGAGAAGAATGGCTCAATCAACTTCTTGCCTATATCGAAGGCAATCTTGATTTTATAAGAAAATTTATTAATGAGAGGCTGGGGGATGATGTGGCGGTCATAGAACCTGAGGGCACATATCTTGTATGGCTTGATTTCAGAAAACTCGGCCTTGACCGGTACGCGCTCAGGGAATTCATGGTGAAAAAAGCAAAGATTGCACTTGATGAAGGATACATCTTCGGGCAGGAAGGCGAAGGTTTTGAGAGAATAAATATCGCTTGCCCGAGATCGATCCTTAAGGCCGGCATGGAAAGAATTGAAAAGGCAGTTAATGTTTTCAGGGGCCGGGCTTAAACAGCCTGTGTCCCCTTTTTGAAAACAAGTGCAGTATTGCGGGCAAGCCTTTTCATGTGCTTTCTGACTTCTTCCTTTTTTCTGCCGGGGTAATCCCGGAATGTTATGAGAACTCCGTTAAGCGCGGCAAAGAACGAATGGGAATGAATCCTCATCTTTTCGTTTGATTTCGCATCACAGAAAAGGTGGTCAAATAGATTGAGAAGGGACCTTTCAACCTCATTCAGCCTAACGATGAGTTCTTCGCTGAGAGTTCCGTCAAGCATGAAGTGAGTCATCATTCTGAAGTACTGGTCGTTGTCAGCAAGAAAGTCGACATATGTTTCTGCCGCATGTTCAATCGTATCGATTTTTTCCTTTTCAATGGTTTCTTTCAGCATTGGACTAAGGTTTTTTATTCCCCTGAGGAAAGCTTCAACAAAAAGGGTCTGCTGATCAGGGAAGTGCCTGTATATTGCGGCATGTGATATGCCTGCTTCCCTTGCAATATCTCTCATGCTTACCTTGTTGAAAGGTTTAACTGAAAACGCCCTTTCAGCTGCATCGAGAATGATATCCTGCCTGTTTCTTTTTCCTTCTTCCTTGATTTCTTCGAATGTTTTAGGATCTGCCATGTGTTACCTTCTGTGTTTTTATTCGAATTAGATATCATAAAGAAGCGTTGTCAATGTTTATTCTCAAATATTTATTTTATCACTGTGTTTAATCTCTTTCAGCCTTTAGCTAGGAAAGGAAATTGCGGATTGCATCAGCACTCCGTTAGGGAAAGGCATTGTTTTATAATGTTAGGTGCGTCCGGGCATATAAACGTAGACTGATTTTAACAGTAGTTATAATTTATTGGAATTTTAAAAATATAATTTTTAGAGGTTCTCTTGACTTAAAAAAACTGCATTGATATTTTTTATTCAAAAAATGCTGACTTATCAATTATACTGTTCTTTTTATTGTCAGGTTCTGTATGAATTATAATATCGATAATTTCCGGAAAATTTTCCATAATTTTATTTTTTACTGAATGTGTTATTTCATGAGCCTGTGAAAGTGATATTTGAGCATCGAGTTGAATATGGAAATCAATTATAATTTTACCGCCATAGTATCTTCCTCTTAGATTATGCAGTGATTTTACATCGGGATTTTTGAGAATCTGATGTTCAATTTTTATCATTGTCTCAGAATCGATATTTTTATCGATAATCTTGTCAATTGTCTCAACAAGGATTTTGATTCCAATAAATATAATTAAAGCTGATATCCCAAGACAAACAATAGGATCTGCAATAACGAGATTTTTGTCAATATATCCAAGGCTCATACCAATAAGAACTGCAATAGACGAAAGTGCATCTGTTCTGTGATGCCAGGCATTTGTTTTGAGGGTATCGTTTTTTAAAATTTCACCGGCTTTAATATTTACATGATAGAGAATCTCTTTTGATATTACAGAAACACCTGCAACTATAAGACCAGGGATGCTGTGATTGATTTTTTTAAGGTCAAAAAGAGATTCATATGCAGATATTCCGATTATAACCGCTGCCCAGGTAAGAATGACTGCAATAAGCAGATTCCCTATATTCTCAATCTTTCCATGACCATAAGGGTGAGAGAGATCTTTGGGACGGTTTGAAAAAATATACGAGAAGACAACTGCTATATCAGTTGCAAGATCAGAAAATGAATGGATTCCGTCAGAGATGAGGGCCGGAGAAAAGAATATCGTTCCAAAAACTATTTTTGATGATCCGAGAATTATATTGGTAAAAATATTTGCATAGCTGATTTTTTTTATAACTGTTTTATCATCATGATTTTTATTCATACAATATCCTTTATGATGTTTCGATAAATGAATTGAGAGTGTTTTATTGAACTCTTATAATACTCAGTATTTATTCCAGAACTTTATAACAGTATAAGAAGCTCTGTGGATTATATCGTCGAAGACGGTGGGTGTAATAATCCTTTTTTTGAGCTGAGAATATTCTGATGAATCAATTCTGAATAATAATATCACTTAACACAATGTTTTATAATAAAAAAATATCTGAGTGAAAAATTTTAACAGGAAAACAAATCATTTGAATAGAGATAAATTTACAATTAAAGAAGATATTTTTTCTGAAGATACTGATTATAATCGAGATCTGGGAATAACCGAGGCAATTTCAATCGTTATCGGCAGAATAATCGGGTCGGGAATTTTTCGTACGCCCGGACCGATCATGGCTCTTGTTGGTTCGGTTTCATTATTCGGAATAGTCTGGGTAATTGGAGGGATCGTTACCATATTCGGAGCTGTTTGCTATGCGGAGCTGGTTGCAATGATGCCGAGGTCGGGAGGTCCGTATGTCTATCTGAGGGCCGCCTACTCGCCAATGGTTGCATTTCTCAGGGGCTGGGCAATGTTCTTTGTTTCTGAAACAGGAGCGATTGCTGCAGTGGCTCTCGTATTTGCTGAGTATTTTAATGCATTGTGGAAAATTATTGCAGGCGCGCCTCTGCCGCATGTATATGTTGTGATAATAGCTCTTTCAACTATTTGGATTCTTACTACAGTAAATCTTTTTGGTGTTCATCTCAGTGGTCTTGTTCAGAATATATTCAGCTCGATCAAGATTGTCGCAGTCTGCGGAATCATTGTAATATCATTTGGATCCGGGGGTAGCTCATCTCATTTTTTTACTCCCTTCTGGCCTGAAGAATTCAACTGGGCAACATTTCTTGCAATAGGGGCTGCCCTCAGGTATTCGTTTTTTGCGTTCAGCGGATGGGAAGGAGCAACATATATTGCAGAAGAGGTAAGAAATCCGAGAAAGAATCTTCCGCTTTCTCTGTTTTTTGGAATCGCAGGTGTTATGTTTCTTTATGCAGGCGCGAACATGGCTTATATATATCAATTGCCTGTTGAGACAATAATAGTCTCTAAGTGGGTTGCTGTTGATGCAATGCAGGCAGCTGTCGGAAGCGCTGGAGGAGTGTTCATTGCAGCGGCAGTCATGATGAACACCTTTGGTAATGTTAGCACTCAGATTCTTGTAAAAGCAAGATCCTGGCAGGCAATGTCACGGGATGGCATATTTTTTAACAGGCTGGCAGACCTGCATCCCCGTTATAAGACACCGAACAATTCTCTTGTATCTCAGGCTGTATGGGCTTCTGTGCTTCTCCTCTTTGCAGCCTTAGCAGAAAAATCCTATGAGACTATAATTGATTTTTTCAGCGCAACAGGTACTATCTTTAACATCCTTACATTTGCGTCTGTGTTTGTGCTCAGGAAAAAATATCCAGATCTTGAGAGGCCGTACAGGGCATGGCTTTATCCTTACAGTCTTATAGGGATAATTCTCATATATGCGGTTTTTCTTGTGGTTACTCTTATCACAGCTTTCAAGGCATCCATGGCAGGCCTGCTTCTCACTTCAACGGGTTTGATATATTACAGGTGGAAGATAAGAAAGAATTGAGTATTGAGGGCCGTTATTGGATTCTAACGGCCCTGTTGATAAAATGTTAATACTCAGAAACCGTATCCGGCAGTTATCTGCAAAACCGGTCCCGGGATTCCTCTGTCGCTGTTTTCAGCAAGCCACCATGCCCCTGCTTCAATTCCAATAAACGAATTCTTTGACAGATTAAATTTGTATCCGATAGCAATATCTGCATAAGCATCAATATAACTTTCATCGTGCATTTCTTCAACGAGCCAATTATAATCATCTTCTATTGAGATTTCTATTTTGTAATAACTCATTCCGGCACTCATTGATATGTAGAAATTTTTTGTCAGATCGTACACTATTCCAAGAGAAGTATACATCCCCCACATATCAGAATCGCCCTCTGCCTGGCCCCATCCATGGTATTCACCCATTATTGGATCATATAAAGTATATGAATAAACAAATTCGGCATTTGATGAAAGAAAAGATTTGAAGAATCCTGCATTGATAGAATAGTGAAGACTGCTTTTCCCTGAACCAAAAGATACAGGGTCAATCCAGCTGATATCAATTTTTATACAAGGACTGTCTGCTGATGCTTCGAGATATGCATAATTATAGGATTCATGCTCCTTTTCAATTGTTTTCATGAATCTTCCGGATGCCCCGGCTTTTAATATAATTGTAGACTTTCCTCCTTTGCTTTGAAGCTGATCTCTGTAGTCGCCAAATCCCGGCACAATCAGGGGTATGTCATAATCTTCCTCGCAACCATCTGCTTCGGCTTCATCAAATTCTATAACAATTTTTTCTTTTTCAAATTCATTACTTTTTTCTTTTTCATCAGCAGATGCACTGCCTGCAGTGATCAGCGTAACCATGCCGAAAATTATGAAAACTATAGCAGTTATTCTACATCGTTTTAGTCTCATTGTATCCCCCCTATTCCTGAAGGGATTTTATGAAGAGATCAATAACGAAATTCATGTCTGAATGAGGACTGAAAAATTTAACAATGGACCAGAAATTTTTATTAAGAAGGAAAAGTCTCATGCATCTGTCCGGGGTATATGTCTGGTAGTATATTACATTGTGTGTTCCCAGTTCTATTCCTATAGCATGGTAGTAGTTCCCGTCTTTGATAATGTACAGCAGGTAGTCAACACCAATCTCTTCCTTAACACGGTCGAGTTCTTTTTTGAGTGCAATCTCAAGCTGAAATTGACTCATCAGTGCCATTTTATGAAGCTGCTCGGTATCAATCCTTGCTTTGATTCTTCTCATAAAAATGCTTCTTAGCCCTGGATACAGGGCATCAGAATCGATTGTATCGATTGCTTTTATTCTGTATCCTGCTGCAAGAAATTTTCTCACTGATATATGCCTCAGGTCCTTTTCATCCTGAGGATATACACATATACCAATAGAAGATGAGGTTCTTATTGTTTTTCTGAGGGCCTTTTCGTTAACGCCACCGCATGCTGAAAACAGGAACATCCCGATGCAGAAAACCAATGATAGGATTAAAAATTTCTTATTTTTTTTCATAATTTCTCCATTTCTTTTAGTGTTTTAGCTGTTTGCCATGCTCTTTTCGTCAGGCTTTCAATAAAAGAAAGATTTGTCAATTTAATATTAAATTTTTAATAAGCAGGAAGCGTAAAAAGATACAAGTGTGATGCCCGGAGGCGCGTGATGTGCAATGTAATTATTTTTTATCAGTAATATGTTTGGGAATAAAAATAGATATTTTAATAAATTTCAAAATTAAGGTTTTACATGATTCATTTTTGCTTATATTGACTCTTTTTAAAACTATGATATTGTTACTCATTCGGAGGTTAATATGAGAAAGACAAAAATTGTATGTACCCTTGGCCCTGCAACAGAAAGTGAAGACGTTCTTCACAGACTGTTTGCAGGAGGAATGAACGTTGCAAGAATAAATTTTTCGCATGGCAGTCATGAGCAGCATTCGAAAACAGTGCAGCAGTTTAAAGATATCAGGAACCAGACAAAAAAACCTGTGGGTCTCCTTATGGATACAAGAGGGCCCGAAATAAGAATTAAAACTTTTGCTGATGGTGCGGCTGAACTTGTTCAGGGACAGAGATTTTCTCTTTTAGCTAAAGAGACTGAAGGTGATGAGAACAGGGTCTCTATAACACATCCGGGGCTTTATAAGGATGTATCATCAGGAGACAGAATTCTTCTGGATGATGGACTCATTGAATTGCGGGTAGTAAATAAAAAGTCTGATGAAATAGAATGTGAGGTTATAAACGGCGGCAGCCTGTCTGACAATAAGGGGATAAACATACCAGGTGTAATAATAAATCTTCCTTATGTTAGTGAAAGAGACAGGGCGGATATCCTGTTTGCAATTGAAAAAGAGTTTGATTTTATTGCAGCTTCTTTTGTGAGGAATGCCTCATGTGTAAGGGATATAAGAAAACTGCTGCACGAGAATGGGGCTGAAGAAATCAAGATTATCGCCAAGATAGAAAATCGTGAAGGTGTGGAAAATATCGATGAGATTATAAGGGCGAGTGATGGAATAATGGTAGCAAGGGGAGACATGGGAGTTGAGATTCCCTTTGAAGAACTTCCCTCGATTCAAAAGTCAATTATCAGGAAATGCTACCAGGCAGGCAAGCCGGTAATAACTGCAACCCAGATGCTCGATTCCATGATAAGGAATCCAAGGCCGACACGGGCGGAGATAACAGATGTCGCTAATGCTATCTATGACGGGACAAGCGCGATAATGCTTTCAGGAGAGACTGCTGTAGGCAAATATCCTCTTGAAGCGTTTCTCACAATGTCCAGAATCGCCGAGGAGACAGAAAAGAACATAGATTACGAACACGCTTTCAGAAACACTAATATTCCCGTGTCAGGGAATGTAACCAATGCAATCAGTCATGCGACCTGTTCGGCCGCTCACGATCTCAGGGCAACGGCAATAATCTCAGTGACCAAATCCGGGCATACAGCAAAAATGGTGTCCAAGTACAGACCCTCATGCCCGATAATTGCCACTACAGTTTCGGAAAAGGTATTTCATCAGCTTACTCTCTCCTGGGGGGTGAGTCCGGTACTTACCGATATGAGGGATACAACTGATGAAATTTTTCATCAGGCAATAGACAGGTCGTATTCAACAAAACTGATAAAGGACGGTGATCTGGTTGTAATAACCGGAGGGGTCCCTGCAGGAATCAGCGGAACGACAAATACCCTTAAGGCTCATATCGTTGGGGATGTTCTTGTGAGAGGCAGGGGGGCAAATGAGTTTTCGGCTACGGGAAATGTTACGGTGATTCGTGACGGAAGTGATCCGGCATCATTTTTTAATGAAGGGGATATCCTGGTTATACGCTACAGCTATGATGATATTCTTCCTCTTCTCAGAAACGCCTCTGCTATAATAACCGAGGAGGATGCTGAAGAGTCAAAGTCCGCAGTTGTAGGCCGCGCGCTAGAGATCCCCGTGATAACGAATACAGAGAATGCAGTGGATATTCTTAAAAGCGGAACTGTTGTCACTGTTGATGCAAAAGCGGGTCTGGTTTACAGCGGTGTGAGAAAGAATGACCAATAGGATATTTTTTCATGAAAACTGCCTGAGTGTCTCTTTTATGATAAATTCTGCGGATGCGTCAGGGTATTCCTTGAGTATCTCTTTTACTCCGGCAGTTGATTTTTTTTCATCAAAACCGAGGGATACAAGAGCCTGAACCGCATCATCTCCGGAGGTGGATTTTTGATTATCCGATGGAAGTGAAAGCTTGTCAGGGTCTTTGATTTTTCTTTTCAGTTCAAATATGAGTTTTTCTGCCTTTGTTTTTCCAATTCCGGGGATTCTGGTCAGAATGTTCGTGTTTTCAGTTTTTACCGCTTCGGCCAGGCTTTCCAGGCTGATCCCGGAGATTATGGAGAGTGCCATTGACGGGCCTATGCCGCTTATTCCAAGAAGGAGTGTGAAGAGTTCTTTCTCTCCCTTCGAATGAAATCCGAACAGCAGAAACTGGTCTTCCTTGTGCAGAGTATAAACCTCAAGCTTTATATTCTCCTGATCATGGATTTTTTCATAGGTTGAAATAGGAATCCGAAGCCTGTAGCCAATACCGTTTACATCGAGGATAAGTTCGGTTGGTTTTATTTCGTCAACTCTGCCTTTTATTCTTGCAATCATTTTCATTTCTCCTGAATAACAGCTAAGGTCTGTTTATGCCCGGTGTCAAGTATCTTATGGGGTGAATGTTGTGCCGGCTGCGGAGGAATCCTTCTGAATCTTTTTGTTTTTTTACTGCCACGAACCATCTTAAAATTATCTTGACATAAGCCCTTATCGCTGATGATCTAATGAGTTAATTAATCAAAGGGGCATGCCAGGAATGAAATTCAGCAATGAAGCAAAGGTGGGACTCATGATAACGACCGGATTTACGATCTTTATCGTACTCATTGCCCTGCTTGCTAAAATCAATGTTGCCCAGTCCGGATACAATCTCAGAATTTATTTCGGTTTTCTTGATAACCTCAGCGCCGGGGCTCCGGTGAAGATTGCAGGCGGCATTAAAATAGGCCAGGTTGAATCCATAAAACAGAGCGCAGAAAAGACAGAAGTGGTGATCTGGGTAGACAACAGGTACACTCTTCTGAAGACAGCCAAATTTGCTATCTTCACAACAGGAATGATTGGCGAGAAATATATCAATGTGTTCATTCCGCCATCGATTGATGTGGATGAATTTCTGCAGGACGGGGATAAAATGTATGGTATAGATCCTGCCAGTTTTGACCAGATGATGCTGACCTTTCAGAGTTTTATGCAGGATGAAAGCGGCGGGCAGATGCTTGCAGAGATTTTTCAGAATTCCCGCAGGTTTGTTGAGAACCTCAACCGTATGGCGGGCGAGAACAGGTATGACCTCAGAAAATCCGTGCTCGGAGCAAGGACTACCATTGCAATGCTTTCCGAGCAGACAAAAAAACTCATGATTGAATTGAATAAGGTTGCTTCGAATGTGGCTTTCCTTTCAGAAAAAAATAAAGAAGAGGTCTCTGTCGCTCTCCGAAATCTTTCGGAATTCTCCAGCAGCCTCAACAAAATTGCTTTCAGACTCGAGAAGGGGCAGGGAACACTTGGCAAGCTTCTCACAGAAGAAGAAGTATATAACAATCTCAAGGATGCCTCTGTATCGGCAAGGGATCTTTTTAAAAGTCTTAAGAGGGATCCTTCGAAACTATTCTTCAGACAACAGAAAAAATAAATGGCAAAAAAGAAACAGGTTTTTATGTGCCGCTCGTGTGGAGCGGATTTCTCCAAATGGCTTGGCAGATGTCCTTCATGCGGGGAATGGAATACCATAGAAGAAATGGCGGATGCGCCGGTCAGGTCAAAGACCTCAAAACCGGAGGCATTTCTTCTCAGTGAAATAAACAGTGAAGACCACTCCCGGATGCTCACAGGCATCGGAGAGTTCGATCTTGTCTGCGGTGGAGGAATGGTGCCCGGATCTGTCATCCTGATAGGAGGAGATCCGGGGGTTGGGAAGTCGACTCTTGCTCTTCAGGTTGCAGGAAGATTTTCCTCCCTGTATATTTCAGGCGAGGAGTCTCCTGTGCAGATCCGTCACAGGGCAGAACGCACGGGTATTGATGCAGCAAAACTCAGGATATCGATCAATACTGATGTTGAAGATATTATCTATCTCATACAGTCAGAAAAGCCGGAGTGCCTAATCGTTGATTCAATCCAGACTCTTTTCTCTTCTGATATTCCCGGAATAGTGGGGTCTGTAAGCCAGATTCGTGAAGCCGCATCCAGGCTCTCTGTCGCGGCAAGGAAGAATGGTCTGCCGGTTCTTCTCATCGGGCACATAACAAAGGATGGGTCGATTGCAGGGCCAAAAGTGCTTGAGCATCTTGTTGATACGGTTCTGTATTTTGAGGGAGATTTTTCAAGAGATTTCAGGATGCTGCGTTCGTTCAAGAATCGTTTCGGGTCGGTCAATGAAATGGGTCTCTTCAGGATGAGTGTAAAGGGTCTGGGAGAGGTGAGGGAGAAAAACAAGCTCTTCCTCAACTCTTTTTCAACATCATCTCCTGGCAATGCAGTCTCAGCAGCGCTCGAGGGCAGCAGGATTATTCTTTTTGAGGTTCAGTCTCTGGTCTCATTCTCGAGTTTTTCAAATCCAAGGCGTATGGCAGATGGATTTGATTTTAACCGCCTTATAATCATTATAGCTGTTCTTGAGAAACACGCGGGTCTCAAGCTTGCATCCTTTGATGTGTTTATTAATGTTTCAGGAGGATTCCAGATCAATGAAACAGCGGGTGATCTCTCTGTTGCGATGGCAATTGCATCGAGTATTAAAGAGCAGCCTGTGAGGGATGGAATCGGTTTCCTTGGAGAGATATCCCTTTCCGGAGAGGTTCGGCCAGTATCTCAGTGTACAAGAAGGCTTCAGGAGTTCAAACACGGAGGCTATGATACTGTAATTGTATCCGCGTCTGACCTGGATGAACTGAAAACGGTTGATTTTGGCGGTGAGATCATAGGAGTCAGTACTATTTCAGAGGCAATCGGTTTCGTTTTCTGAATCATCCCCCTTAATCAAAAATTAGTTGCGAAATATCTCTGATGTTTCGATAATGATATTAGCGTAAGTATTATTACAGAACCGCTCCGGCAAGGGGAGAGTGGTTCTGTAATATTATTTATTGAAGATTAATGCCGGGATTAAACAATGAAAATAAAAATGAAAAATTACAGGAACAGGTTTGGTGTTAAATTCAGCGAAAACTTCTACCTGCTGAAGAACCGTTTCGCGCGACTGCATGACAGGTTTGTCGAAAAGGGACATGAAAAAATGACCATCATGTTTATCCCCCACAATGAAAAAAAAATATTTAATTTTCAAATATCAAAATTTACAATACTCTTTTTCGTTCTGCTTTTTATGGTTGTAATAGTTACTTCCTCATACGCTTTTATCAGAAATAACAAGATAAAAAGAGAGGAACAGCGTCTGCTTATGACATATGAGGATATAAGATCACACCTTCTGAGATTCGAAAAGCTTACAAACAGTATCGACGATCTTATGGATGACATCAAGCCCGAGGTTGAAGAGCTCTATGAGCTTGCAGCCGGGATCGAGGATCCTGATGAAATATGGAATAAGAATAATTATGACAGGGAAGGGCTGAAGGAACTTAAAAAAATGAAAAATATTCTTCCGGAAGAAATTTTTCTTATTAAAGACATTCAGAATAATCTCGTTTGCACAACGAATACCATAAAAACCGTAAAGAATTTTGTGGATGTAAGAAACAAGGTCATAAAGGACACTCCTTCAATTGTTTCCAATCAGGGGCATATTACGTCTCTCTTCGGATGGAGAAGGTCTCCTTTCGGTCACGGGAGGGATTTTCACACGGGAATAGACATCGCAGCAGCCAGCGGTACGGTAATAAGGGCGACAGCTCCGGGGACAGTTGTAACATCAGGCTGGGGCGGCGGATACGGAAAGATGATAAGAGTAAGGCATAAATATGGTTTTGAAACAATATATGGCCACTGCCGAACCCTGCTCGTTAATCCCGGGCAGAAGGTAAAAAAGCACCAGATAATCGGATACGTTGGAATGACAGGTAACGCAACCGGTAATCACTGTCACTATGAAATCAGGCTGGGCGGAATTCCTATTAATCCGTATCCATACATGGGCAGGGTCTGGTAAGTCCGGATGCCTGTATATATTATTGAAAAGCAGGAAAGGTGTCATTGAGTAAAATGAACCAATGCTGAAGAATATTCCTCTATACATTAAACTCTCTGTTTTATGTTCAGCACTACTCGCTGCATCCATTTCATACACCGATACAAAAAGCTTCAGGAAGAGTATTGACGATTTTATTGAAGCGCACGAAAAGAAGCTTACAGATGAAATCCCCGAAAACCCTCTTCTTTTCACAGGAACAGATTCACTGCTGATTCTGAAAAAGGGAGACTGGAACAGGAATTTCCTTCTGCCCGGATATGCCCGAACCGCAGAAGAAGAGCGGCTTGTGATTCTTTCCTCGGGAGATGACAAAATCAATATAGTCTCATACGGTTCGGTAAATCTCAACCTGAGGTATGGTAAATCTTTCTTTACTGATGACAAATACCGCGATTCAGATGACGACGAACCTGTCTCCAGGGTAATAAGCCCGGGTTTTCTTCCTGAGCAGGATATGCAGCTTCACATGGAAGGACGTATAGGCAAAAGGTTAACCGTATATATAGATCACGACAGCAGGCGAAAAGATAATCACTATCTCATGCAGTACAGGGCTTTGAAGGATGAAGAAGCAGTACGTGAAATCAATGCCGGTGAGATAGACATCAGTTTCAATCATTCAAAATACGCGGTATATGACAACTCCAGCTCAAAGGGGCTTGGAGTGGATGTTACCCTCAAAAAGAACCGATTTCAGGTAAAGGCATTCGGTTCTGTTCTGAGAGGAGAGACCGTAGTTGAAAATTTTTCAGGCAACTCCTCTCCTGCAAACTACAGGCTGAACGAATACCAGTATATCAAAGGTAAATACTATCAGCTTGAACCCTTCAGACGGTACGATAATTTCACATCAGTTCAGGATGCAGCATCTGTCTACTCATCTGTTACAGTCAATTCAACAGGCAATGGGACCAGGTATGCCGTCAATATTGACCCTGACGGATTCGCCCTTTACATGGATGATCAGAACCCTGACAATAATCTGAATTCACTTGATCCACTTTCTCTTGACAGCGGTATATACACAAAGATGATTTCAGGTGTTGATTTCAGTATCAATTTTATAACGGGACTCATCACTTTCTTGAAAACGATCCCCTCTAACGCGAGAATTTTTGCGGTATATACCCTCAGGTCGGGAAGCACCTCAGATCCCTGTGTTCTCAGCCCATCTGATCCCAAACATCCGGGTGGGATCTTTGCCGGCAAAAATTTTGTTTTTATAAAATACGGCCCATCCATTGATGAAGATACTGTTAGCAATGATCTTGTTTTTAATATTGGAGAGAGCGACAGAAATAACGACGGAAAGGTCAATCTCGACATATATGAGGTGAGGTCATTCTATTATCTTGGAGAGAGAAAAATTCTTCAGGATAATTTCAACCTGAGATTCTACAGTGAAAACAGAATAATGACACAGGCAGAGGTAAGTTCCCTGGGCTCTTACAGTATCAATTATACTGATGGAACCGTGGAATTTGTCCTGAGAGAACCGTTTAAAACACTCACTGAACCTTCCTTCAGGAATAAGATATATAACGAAAACCAGTCTCAGTCTGTTTACAGGTATTCGAGATTCAGTATGGACGCAGACTATTTCAGGGAGGCCAGGAGTTTTAGTTTAAAGCATCCTAATGTAATTCCGGGAAGTGAAAGAATAAAAATTAACGGCAGGGAGATCCGGAAATCATTTTATTCAATCGATTATACTTCAGGTTTTCTCGAGTTCACAGATCCTTCCAATCCGGTTATTTCATCTGAAACATCAATAGAAGTAAAGTATGAATATCTGCCTTTTTCTTCAACATCAGGTTCTTTTACAGGAGGGCTGAGGGCGGATTATGCCTTTAATAAAAATCTCAATATAGGCGGCAGTGTACTGTTTTCAAGAAATGGCCTTACAGATACCATACCAGAACCAGGAAGTGAAGGTGAACAGACCGTACTTGTTGAAGGAGACGCATCCCTCAGGCTTGATGAAAAAACGATTGGTAAAATACTGAGTTCAGTTACAGGCGGTAAGGAAAAAAAGGCTCCGTTGAATGTTAGCGTTTACGGAGAATTCGCAAGAAGCTACCGTGAGGTCAATACATTCGGTAAGCTTCTTCTCGATGACATGGAATCGAATGACGACTATCTTTCACTGGCTGTATCTGAAAAAAAATGGGTCCTCTCGTCGATGCCGTCAGGAAAAACCGGGACAGACAGGGGGCTTCTCTATTATTACTACTACAGAAACGCATCCGATCCGGGCTCTCTTAAAGGAGAATCGTATAACGCGAAGGCGGTAAGTTATCAGACGAAGCCGGGCCCATACAATATTGCAACGGGACATGTGGATGACTCAATAACAGATAAAGAGTCGCAGACATCACTTGTCTTTGATTATGATTTCACGTCAGGGAATTGTGTGTCAGTTGTTACTGTCCCCTCAGAAGGCAGTTCTACGGATCTTTCCGGCCTGCAGTATGTGGAGATAAGCTACAGATTTGATGCACAGAATGCAGGCGACAGTATTGATCTCGATCTGGACATGGGTAAGATCAATGAGGATTCAGACGGGGATGGAATCGAAGACACAGAGGATATTAATGGAAACGGTTTCATCGACACTGACCCGGACAGGGGATATTCCGAAGACAGAGGTTATTCATTCAATGGCAATAATCCGACAGTGGTTGGATCGGGGCCCGGTTTGAGTTCTGTTACCGGAGGGGATGGAATTCTCAACAGGGAAGATCTTAACAACAATGGAATATTTGAGGATGACAGTGTGCTTGGCTATTCATATGAGGAAGTATATACCGTGTCTGAAACAATAGGTTCAACAGGAGAGCTCTGGTCAAAGAAAAGAATCTATATTGATTCTTCGAATCTGACAGACTCGGAGGAGAATCTTTTGAAAAGGGTTGAATCAATCCGTCTCAGCATAAAACAGAACACAGGAACAACCGGCAGGCTTTACATAGACTCAATCAGGCTAATAAGCACAAGGTGGAAACAGACAGAAGGAAGTGTTTCCGGAACAGATAAACTCAAACTGAATCTCGTAAACAGTATAGATGATTCCGACTACAGGAGTGATGCATTTCTTTTTTCTCAGAAGAAGGTTTATGAATCATTGTATGGAGAAAAGAGCAGTGACGAACTCGATGAGGAAAGGGAATCCGCCCTGAAGATCGAATGGGGAATTTCCTCAGGAGATCACGTAACTGCCGAAAGAAGGTTCGCGCGTTCAATCGATCTAAGGCATTATAAGACACTTACCATGTGGATAAACCCAAGGAATTTTACTGCCGGTGACTATATACAGTTTACAATAGGATCATCCGAAAGTGATACTGTTTCGTATAATGTGCCTCTTGAGTATGCTTCGATATGGAAAGAGATTAGCCTCAGGTTAAAAGACTCTTCAGGCGGAAAGGTTAAACCGTATGAGTCATCCGGATCGTTAGATATGAAGAGGATTTCTTTTTTCAGGTTTAAAATATACTCATCAGGAAGTGGAACTATTTGGCTGAATGACATATATGCAGACGAGGCGGAAAACCTGAAGAGCAATGCACATTGGGTAGAGAGTGAAATTAATTTTACCAGGCCGTTGTTTGTTACGGATAAAGGCACTCCGATATTCTCTGATATTAGCCTCAGGTTTATAAAAAAGGGGCATGATGCTGATTTCAGCACAATAGGAAAAACAGTGGATGACATGAAGGAAAACACTGTCTCCTTGTTTTCATCGTGCAGGGTTCTTCCCAACTGGCAGACAAACCTGGATTATCAGTATGAAAAGACAGAAACAGACAGCCTTAACGAAATGTTTTCCGATGATAACAGGGGAATAACAGAAAATCATACTGTTGATTTCGTATCTGATTACAGGTCTCTTTCAGGGCCGGTACCGAGCATTACTCTCGCGTACAGCTATGATGAAAAAACTAATCAGTTAGACGAAAAGGTTAGCAGCTGGTCTGTTGCCAGAACAAAGAAAAAGAGCAGTCATGCGCCTGTGTTATCGATAAAAGAGAATGTCGATAATTTTCTTTTTGGTAAACTGTCGGGTCTATGGCTTGTTAACATGTTTTTTAAAAGACTGGAGATTGACAGGTCATCCGAAGAACTGTCAAAGGATAGCCTGGATCCTATTGCTCACGTAAAAGAGAGAGAAAAAAGACAGAAGACTGACAGTACATTGTCTCTTGACTACCGAAACGGAGGTTTTTATCTTCGGCCGGAGGTTTCGTTTGCATCAGAGGAAATCGTGAATTTTTCAGGCAGAACAGAGGGGAACAACGGTGAAATTCTTTCTGATGTAAATGGCAATTATCATTTTCCCTTTCTTTACTCAGAAAATATGAGGTTTGTGAACAGGAACAGAAAGCTGAAGTTTTCAACGGGTCTCGTTTTCAGTGATATTGTGAGGCCTGAGTATTCACTCGAACTTTCATATTTTGAAGACAGCTTCAGGGATTATAATGAGAACGAGAAACAAAATAGCGGTGATTTCTCAAGGTCCAAGGATGCCCACACCTGCCTTTCTAGCGGGATAACCGTACCTCTTCAGTTTTCAACTGTAAATAAAATGAAGTGGTTTCAGAGCCTGAATTTCTCATACAGAAGGTCTATCGAACTTACAGAGGATTCCATCCCCTATGAGGGGGAACGCTGCGGGCAGTTTGAGGAAAAATATGGTATTACCCGCGTGGCAGGAGATCTTGACGGGGAGGCATACAATCTTATTTATTATTACCCGGGATTCTTTTTATCCGGTGGAAGTTTTTTTTCGGCGGGGAGGGACTATATAAGGGATGAGCTCAACAGGTCTGTATTTTTTTCGGGGGATGAAGAGGCCGCTGATTATAATAATACTCTGAGACTGATAGAGAACTTTTCATTAAACGGTTCGTTTGATTTTGATATGCTTAACATTTATTTCAATGGAAGCCTGAACGGGGTTGCAGAGAGGCAGAACGTATCAGGCATCCCCGGACAGGCCGTAACGTGGGCTCTTGCCTCGGTATTTAATTTTGATCTTATGAAGATTTTAAACTTCTGGTTTTTCAGGGACAACCGTGACGATCTCACCCATCATGCATCCTTTATGGATATATCCTATGAGTTTTCGAGAAATATGCTCATAACTTCAAACATAGAAGAGGATTCTCACAAACCTTCGGCAGGACTTACATTCAAGTGGGGGAGATCAAGCCTGGGGCTTAAGGGAGGCCTGGAAATGAGATACAGGCATGAAAAAGAATATATATCATTTAACGAAGAAGACCGTAGATCTGAAGACGATATATATGTTGGAAACATGACAGGCAACTCGTCTTTTGCGGAAAAAGATTACGGATACACTTTTTCATTGCTCTATGAAACGGATCTTGCACCGGTATACAATTTTTTTTCCATGTTTTATAAACTGGTTAGTCTTCCGGTCTTTTCGTTTGAATATTCGATGGCAATAAACAGGTATGATTATACACAAACGGTTTCACCTGAGCCATATGATCTGTATATGCTTAGCGGGAAGCTTTCTCTTGATCTTCACAAAAATGTTCGTGGTGGGCTTTCATCCAGATGGGCTCTTGAAAGGTTCAGGAATCGTGAAAGCAATGCAATAAGTAAGGAGATATTGTCATATGAGGTAGGGTTCAATCTTTCTGTTGTATTTTGATTTATCAGTCTTTATTGTCTTCCGTGTTTGACTGAAAAAATTTCCCGAAACTGTCTTTGAATCTGCCGTAAACGGATTTAAGCTCAGTCAGATACATATTATCTCTGCTTTTTTTAATGGCCTCGATGGTTGTCATCTTTACTGTTTCCCAGAGTATCTGTTTTTCAGGGCATTCTTTGAAGTATGATAGTTCTACCTGGTAGGCGCCTTTGAATTTCCTTCCTCCCCCGTTGGGTGTGATTTGTTTTATGATTGAATTGAGATTGATATTGTCATTTTCGGTTCTGAAGGATACATCCAGACGCATGTTTTTTCTGGATTCAATAATTGCAAATACTATGACCATTGATACGTTTTCTCTTTTAAGAAGAAAGTCGGCAATAATTGCTATGCTGTCTCTGTTTGATGAGTCAATGAATTCTATGCCTGTCATCAGCCATTCATTGTATATTACCCTGTTGCTGATTGCTCTTTCGAGCAGACGTATTGTTTTTTCCGAAAGTGGGATGTCCATTATTCTGTCAATAACAGAGCTGTTTGAAAAACGGGACAGATACTGAAGTGCTTCATAATCAGTTTTGCCTGCGTGTTCAT
The DNA here is from genome assembly GCA_964512685.1 of uncultured Leptospirales bacterium. GTDB lineage: Bacteria > Spirochaetota > UBA4802 > UBA4802 > UBA5550 > CAZEJW01. The sequence goes on from CAZEJW010000006.1 coordinate 21,523, forward strand.
ACTTGTCTGTATCAGTCTGAATTCCGTACAAAAGGGCGGTTGATATGGAAGTGAGAACTTCAGGTTCAAGTTCAATACCCGATTCTCTGAGAATCAGCGCGATCATTGTACATGTAGAGCCTGCTTCCGAGCTGATGAGTTTGAAATCCGGCTGGATTCCGTATTCGGCTTTTTCATGATGATCAATGTGCAGAACACATGGGAGTGTTTCAGACACTCCATCGATTCGGGCAGACTGATGATCAAGAACAGCATATGATTCAAATCCGGAGATATCATACTCATCAGTAAATCTCACCGGAATTTTAAGGGTTTTAACAAAAAATTTATTTTGAGGAAGCGAAAGTTTCTGTGGAGAAATAATACTGCATTTAATTCCAGAATGATCACAGATTGTTTTGACTGCAAATGCAGATGCAATAGCATCAGGGTCAGGAGATCCCTTTATGACTATCAATATTGAACGGTATTTTTTCAGGGCAGAATAAAATTTCTCTGATGTCTCTCTTGTTATTGTACTCATTACATCTCCTGTTTTGTTAATCTGATGGGTTGCTGATCAGTCTAACATTTGCCTGTTTGTATTCGAATAAAGATTATGTCTTGAACACAATGACGCTTACATCGTTTACCTGATCCCGGTTCTGAATATGATTTTTGAAATCCTGGAAGATGAGCCTGGTCAGGGTTGCAGGAGTTTCATGTGAGTTTTTTCTTATTATCTCTTTGGGTCTTTCAATGGAGTAATTTTCACCACTGTTGTTTATTGCCGAAATTAAACCATCCGAATATAGTAACCCAATATTTTCCGGAAGAGGTTTAATTGTTTTAGATTCGTAAACATACTCTCTGTCAACGCCTATGGGCAGGCCTTCTGTTGTAAGTTCCCTGAACTGGTTTTTTGCTGAGTCAAAAAGAACAAGAGGGTTGAATGCCGCGTTGGAATAGGTGAGTTCGCCTTCGGGCGAGTAGATAATACAGAATGCAGGTGCATATTTATTAAAATAAACAGATGTCGAAACTACCCAGCTCATTGCATTCAGTATATTGTTGGTTGAAATATAGGTCTTTGACCTCGTGTGCAGAACTGTATAGAGTTCGAGTGATACAAGAGCAGAGTCCACTCCTGTATAGCCTGAGTCCGCAATGAATATTACGAGATTGTCCTGATCAAGCATTACTGTATCAAAATAATCACCTCCCAACATGGAGTTGTTTATATTGAATGAACTTATCCTGAGCCCTTCTATCTGATCAAGTTTCTGAGGAATGATTTTTTTCTTTATTGCTGTATTCACCATCTTATCGTGCTCAATGACCTGGGTTGACTTCATTTCTTCCATAATCAGCCTGATAGAAAACTGTCTCTGAAACTGAATTCTGTAGAGTTCTAGAGCTGAAATAAAAGCCTTTGTATAAGTTTTTTTCCCTTCAGGAAATCCAAGAAAAAGTATTCCTTTTAGTTTTCTCGTATTGTCCAGGAAAGGAATAGCAAGTTCGACACTATTGCTGATCATGAATTCGAGAGCCTGGTCCCTGTGTTCAGTGAGGCTTTCATCAAACAGGAGACGGGGTTTTTCAAGAATATCAGTATAGGATATAAGGCATTTTACAATTGCACTTGAAGTTGGTATTACATCATCATTGGGTTCTGTCCCATAGCCATAGGTATAGGTATAGGCGTTTTTTTTGATATTGTGTGTGTAAAAGTGAGCGTTTTTTATTTTAAAGTTTTTATGCAGGTTGCGGATGTATCCTTCATAAAAACTGTTCCAGTAAGTTGTGCTCTCATCTGAAACAGACAACTGGGGGATGGATTTAAAAAACTGGTCGAAATTTTTTGTAAGTTCCCTGTATTCCTTTTGAAACAGTTTTCCAATGAGAGGTTTTATCAGCCTGAAAAAAAGAAAAAGAAAGAAGAATATTATAAAGGATAATCCAATAAAAGAACTCTTTGTTTCAGGCAATATGTCTTTTCTGTATTTAAGTAACAGAAATACAGGAATCAGCATGATTGAAAAAAGTATGCCTTTATAAAAAAGATCGAGATAATATGTTTTGTAGTCAATTGACTTGAGGTCTGAGACAGAATGATTTACCAGAACAAGGAGTAAAACAGATAGGAAGGGAACTCCCATATTAAAATAGTATCTCAGATAACCGAAGTTAATCGCAATGAGCAGTAGTGCGAGCATTAGAATTATTGATGATGCCAAACCTGTAAAAACAAGAACGATTTCTTTTGATATGGCTCTGTTCGCTTTGACTCTGGACCTTGAAAAGAGTACGATCAGCCCAACAATCAGATAAAGAAAAAATACGCCCGGGTATATAAGCAGCAGCCTTCCGCCCTGAAGAGATACAAAGCCATTGTATTCAGCTCCGGTAAAAACAAGATTTGTGGCAATCGTTGCAATGTAAACGGCAATACCGGGAAGACTCAGTATAAACAGCAGAAGCGGTCTTGCCAGTCTCCTGTAAGGGAAGTTCACTATCAGAATCAGAGAAAAAAGAGCCGCAAGAAGAAAAAATCCGGAATATAATCTCCCAGTCTGAACCGGAGTGATATCTTTAATATTAAAGATCATAACAAGGTATATTGCGAAAGCCACAGCGAGCAATATTGAAATAATGGAAAAAATATAGCTGTTAACCGTTCTTTTTTTTCTGAAAATATTGATAATAAAGAAGTAAATACAGCAGAAAAGGGCCAGTAAAATGATGGTAATTTCTATTCCAAGCAAAGTGATCTCCCTGAGAATGGTAATTAGTGAGCGAGAATTATACCTCCGAAATAAATTATTTTTTCACATGAATTATTTCAAGTTAAATATGAAAAAATCGATTTTTAGTCAGTTCTCAACTGCTTCTGTTTTTCGGACTTCTGGTCTCTGGTCCGGATGGATATGGGCCAGTGACCAGAAGGGATCATGTTTGCTATTGTAAATGGACTATTTTTCCGGAGAAAATTGAGGGAGATATTTAAAGTTGATTGCCAGCAGCAGAAGTGTTGCAATAAACAGCAGAGATGCAATTATGGGAATAATGTAGTATATTTTGCCAGTAAGACAGACAAGACAGAAAATAAGGATGTAAAATTCTCTTTTGGAAATTATGTGAAGGCTGAGGATGAAATTGACGAGTTTGTCATCTTCAGGAAGTTTTCTCAGAAACTCTGTTTCATATCCCCTTAGAGAACCGGTGGTTTCGAATCTTTTAAGATACATTTTTACTATAATATAGTAATTAAGAACTCCGAGTGCGAGTATCCCAAGAAAAAACAGTGCAGTTATCCCCTGGAAATGAAGATAAAAAAGGTATGAAGATGCAATGAGAAACATGAGTGTTGCGGTATAGTCGCATATTGTATCAAGCCATCCGCCGAATTTAGATACAGAAAAAGTAAATTTGGCTACTTCTCCATCAACACCGTCAAATATTGATACAAACTGGATGAGAAGTCCTCCGGCTGCAATAGACCAGTATTCATTTTTAAAAACCAGCAGTGCGCTCAGGATTGCCAGTAAAAAGTTAAAAACCGTAAGGATGTTTGGATTTATCCTTGTGGATGCAATCACGGTACTCATTGGTAACGATACTCTTTTGTTGATGTTTCGTGCAAACCATCCACCGGTATTGTCCAGAATCCACTGTTTAAGCAGCTTATTGCTTTTTTTAATATCTTCTCTGGTTTTTATTGTATATTGATCATCTTTTATAACAGGGACGATTATATTGTTCTGATCTACAAAATATGTATCAAAATCATTGAAATAGTGCTGTTGAGTGAAAAGGTTGGTAGGTATTCTGAAAAAAGGTGTTGTTGTTTTTGTGCAGTTGTCCAGTATTATCTCGATATTTTCGAGTTTATCTATTCTCTTCAGAATTTTGTTTTGAAAAAAATCAGCTTCATCCCGGCATAGATCGAAAAAGAAAGTCCTGATTCCTGCAGCGTAGAGAGCTTTTACCAGTCTTTCAAGAGGATAAAGGCCGCATATTTTATTGCTTTGGGGATAGCTTTCCTGACTGTGAAGGCATGCGGTTGTAGATATTGATTTATTGCTCATTGATTCTCTCCTGCAGGGGATTTTAATCAACAACTATTTTCATGAAGATAAAATGCAATAAATTTTCTGTTTTATGACTAAAAATGCTTTAGGTATCGATTGATTGGTCAGGTAATAGAGTTCCCGGACTGTTAAAACAGGGTATAAATTTACTTGTTTTTTTCTTGCTATTGAGAGAATCTCAATAAAGTAATATTTATTCGTTTCTTTTGGGTTATTATCTCTGATAATATGAAGTGTATGCTCCATAATTATCCAGCAGCAAAAAACAATCGTTCCAATTGCTGAAGGCGGCTGACGCAATGTTTTTTTGGTTTGCACTGGGAAGTATTAGAAAAATACCGATTAAATGAATAGCTTCCATTTGATTTAGTCAACACCCCGGAATTTCAGGGTGTGATTAAGGCTTTTATCATCTGGCGCGGAATTTGATTTATTCTCTGATTTATATTCACCTGAGGTAATCGTGAAAAAAACCAATTATATTTTCCTTGGAGTTGGAATAATAATTCTGATTCTTCTTCTTAAAACCTTTGGCATAGAAGCCACTCTGATTCATTTAAAGCAGATGGGCTGGAAATTTATGATTATTATTGCCATATGTCTTCTCAATAATATTTTTCTTACTCTGGGCTGGAGAGTCCTTATCACGCAGCATCTTTCTGCCGGTAAATATTTTAAATTCCTGCTGGCGAGAATTGCCGGAGATTCAACATCATCGATCAATGCCATTGGAGCTGTTGCCGGGGAACCTCTTAAGGCAATGTATCTCAGGGATACGGTTCCCTTCAGAACAGGTCTGGCATCAGTTGTACTTGATCGTACAATCCATACAGTGGGCAATATATTCGTTGTGCTGACGGGTATAATCGTCAGTTTCTTTGTTCTTAATTTACCGCTTTATATTACAGGGCTGACTCTTTCCGGAGTTCTCGCTTTTCTCATTGTAATGATCATTGTCGTAAAAAAACAGAAAGACGGATTCGTTGAGTTTATTCTTGGAAAACTACCTGACCGGCTTGTTAAATCGTTCATGAATGAGAGCAGATGGGATAAGGCAAGAACACTTGACAGAGAAATAAGTGAGGTGTTTTCGTCCCGAGATAATATGAATCATTTTTATATCTCTCTTTCGCTGCATTATCTTTCAACCCTGATTACTCAGTCTCTTGAAATATACTGTATTGTTATTTTTATTCAGCCTGGTATTTCATTTGGGTTTATTGACGGTGTATTCGTGTATATATTTGGATTCATTCTTACCAGCGCTGTTTTTTTTATGCCGGCCAATGTAGGCACAAGCGAAGGTTCATATTCTCTGGCGCTTGGTTTTCTCGGATTTGATCCAGTAATAGGATTATCCGTTGGTATAATCAGGAGATTCAGGTCTTTTGTATGGTCAGGAATAGGGATTCTTATCTTGTTTTATGCAGGGCTTCTTAAAAAGGACAATGAAGCTGTAGCTGCAGACGAGCGGCCTTCGGAATAGTTCTTGACAGTCTTTGTCGGGCTGAATAATTTTCCGCAAAATAATTGTGATGGTCTAATTGAAAACAATAAAAGCATATGCCAAGATCAACCTGCATCTGAGGGTTTTAAACAGGAGGCCTGATGGATATCATAATATATTCAGTCTGATGGCCGGGATTGATCTCTGTGACATTATTAATATTGAGAGTCTCGATATTTCCCGGGGTGAAGTTTCGGATGTGGATATTTCTGTGGTATGCCGCGGAGGGGAGTCTGCTGATGTAATCAGGCAGCTTCCGCCTGAGGATAATCTCATTGTAAAAGCGGCAGATCGCTATCTTACAAAAGCCGGACTCTCCGGACAGATAATCTTTGGAATCGAAAAGAACATCCCTGCCGGTGCAGGTCTTGGTGGAGGCAGTGCTGATGCGGCTGCAGTTTTGAAACTTCTCAACAGTATGACCGGAGCATTCACCGATGTTGAGCTTCTTGATCTTGCCACTGGTCTTGGCGCGGATGTTCCTTTCTGCCTTTCCGGAGGGCTTGCCCTTTGCTCCGGGATCGGAGAGAATGTTGAAGTAATTCAACATGTCCCTGATCTGTGGGTGGTTGTTGCCAATGATTCGGTTCATGTAAATACCTCAGAGGCGTATATGTCTCTGGCCAGAACAGGAGAATATGTGTTTGATGACAGGGAAAACGATCAGGTTAGACGAAAGTCATTACTGTTCGCAGAGACTGGGGACGTGCGTCATGTTTCTGAATTTTTTTTGAATGATTTTGAAGAGCCTGTTTTCAGTAATTACCCGGAAATTAAAGAGCTCAAGGAAAGGGTGAGAGAAACAGGTGCTGAATTTGTAATTATGTCAGGTTCGGGTTCCAGTATTGCCGGATTATACCCTGATGAGGATCATGCTGCTTCGGCATTTTCTTCCTTAAAAGGCAAGTGTGGTAATGTTTACTTGACAAAATTTAAGTAGGATTTTTTTATTGTTGCAATTATTTATCGTATAAATAATTATTGTCACAAAATGAGGCGTGGCCAAGTGGTAAGGCACCGGGTTTTGGTCTCGGCACTCCCAGGTTCGAATCCTGGCGCCTCAGATAAAAAGAGATGAAACAATATCATAATCAATAAAGAGGAGGGATTTTTTCCCTGTTCTGAGGCAGGGACCGCAGAAAGATTCTGTGCTGTCCCTTTTGTTTTTTAAGTCCGCTGCTTCTGCGGATAAACTTGTATTGTCACAGCAGATATGTCATTTTTCAGGTATCTGGAAAAAAGATCCGGTGGTTTAATTGGAAAACACATATAATAAGAAAACACAGGGAGAAGGACAGGGCGCAGTCGCTTCAATAGTTCTGGCCGCTGGTCAGGGAAAGAGGATGAAATCTGACCTCCCGAAGGTTCTTCATTTGCTTGATGGTGAGCCACTGATTCATCATGTTGTATCAAATCTGAAAAAATCTGGAGTTGGTCAGGTTGTTGTCATTGTAGGCTTTCATGGTGACGGTGTTATCGAATTCCTTGGTGATTCAGTTTTGTACGCATGGCAGCATGAACAGCTTGGAACCGGGCATGCAGTTCTTCAGGCGGAAGAGGCTCTCGCGGATTTTACCGGTCCGGTAATAGTAGCTTGCGGAGATGTTCCTCTTATTAAACCATCTACATTTTCAACCCTGATCGATGATTTTAATAATGAGAATGTCAAGGCCGTTGTTCTTTCGATGAAACTCGACGACCCTTATGGCTATGGCAGAATTGTTAAGGATAAAGACGGAAATTTTATCAGGATAGTCGAGGAAAAGGATGCTGATGATCAGGAAAGGCTGATTGATGAGGTCAATTCCGGAACATATATTTTTGATAAAGAATACCTTTTTGAAGGATTAAAGAGAGTGACCTGTGATAATGCACAGGGAGAGTATTATCTTCCGGATGCATTGACTTATATTCTTGAATCCGGTTATCTGATAAAAACAAGGCTGCTCGAAAATCCTATTGAAGGAAGCGGGGTCAATTCAAGAGAAGATCTTGCCAGACTTGAAGACTTTCTGTCACAAAACTGAAATGGATGATAAAATGAATTCTAATCCTCTAAAAATATTTTCCGGTTCATCAAATCCCGAGCTCGCTCAGGAGATAGCAAGGTATCTCGGTATTGAACTTGCCGGAATCGAGTTAAAAAGATTCAAAGATGGTGAGCTTTCTGTTAAGCTTAAGGACAATGTAAGGGGGCATGATGTTTTTATCATACAGTCGACGTGTAACCCTGCTAATGATAATATCATGGAACTTTTATTAATAATAGATGCTGCTTTCAGGGCTTCTGCAAGCAGGATCACAGCAGTAGTGCCGTATTTCGGATATGCCCGACAGGACAGGAAGGTTGAGCCCAGGGTTCCTATATCTGCAAAAGTGATAGCAAATGTTGTGCAGGTAACGGGAGTTGACAGGATATTGACAATGGATCTTCATGCAGACCAGATTCAGGGATTTTTTGATATTCCGGTCGATAATCTTTTTGCATCTCCGATAGCTATTGATTATCTGAAAAGCCTGAGACTCAAGGATGTTGTGGTTGTTTCTCCTGATTCAGGCGGAGCTGTAAGAGCCCGTTTTCTCGCTCAGCGGCTAGGGGCCAGCCTTGCAATAATCGACAAAAGGCGTGAAGAAGCAAATGTCTCGGAAGTAATGCACGTTATTGGCGATGTAAAGGATAAAAACTGTATTATACTTGATGATATGGTTGATACAGGCGGATCAATATCAAAGGCGGCAATTGCGCTAAAAGAACATGGAGCCGGTGAGGTTTATTGCCTTTTTTCACATGCTGTGCTCTCGGCTGATGCAACAACAAAAATGAAGGATGCAGGGTTCAAGGAAATTATATGTACAAATACCATACCTGTTCCTGAATATAAAATGATTGATAATCTGAGGATTCTCTCGATTGCACCTCTGTTTGGTGAAGCAATCAGAAGAATTCATAATGGAGAGTCTGTCAGTTCATTGTTTGTTTGAAAATCTGAAAGAAAGTAAAAATCCGATAAGAGGTGGACAATAGGATGCAAGAAAAAACATTAAATGTTGAAATGAGATCAGAAAGAGGCAAAAACGCCTCAAACAGGCTTATAGAGGCAGGATACGTGCCGGCAGTTATTTATTCTCATGGGGAGTCAGAAGCCCTTAAGGTAGAAAGAAAAGAGTTTAAAAAACTTTTTAAATCAAAAGTTTCCGAAAGTGTAATTTTTGATGTCAAAATAAAAGATAAGTCACATGATGAAATGATGGCTTTTGTCAAAGCTTACCAGGTTGATCCGATTACAGGCGAAATTATTCATCTTGATTTTTTCAGGGTTACTACCGGAGAAGAAATCAGCACTCAGGTTCCAGTTGAACTCGAAGGTACTCCGGTCGGAATCAAGCTTGGAGGGATTCTTGAGGTTTCAGACAGGGTAATTGAGGTCAAGTGTCTTCCCAGACTTCTTCCTGAAAAAATTGTTGTCGATCTTTCTCCCCTGGAAATTGGTGATGCAGTTCATGCAAAGGACCTTAAACTTCAGGATGGTGTAGCTTTGATGAGTAATCCCGATGTTCTTATTGTTGCAGTTACAAAAGCAAAGGGTGCTGCTGAAGGTGAAGAAGTAGAGGCCGCAGCAGAGGGAGCCGCTGAAGAAACAGCATCAGAGGAATAAGATTACCTTATTTTAAATTTATATTTCTGGAGATAAAGTTATTTGAAACTAATCGTAGGTTTTGGAAATCCAGGCGAAAAATATGCCAACAACAGGCAGAATATTGGTTTCAAGGTTATTGATATTCTTGGTAACAATGAGAATATTGACGTCAGAATCAAAAAAAAGAAATCAATCATTGGCCGTGGTAAAATCCTCGGCCAGGATGTTGTCCTTCTGAAACCCCAGACTTTTGTTAGTTTGATTGGTGAGTCAGTTCTATACATTGCTTCTTTTCTCAGAATAAATGTTAAGGATATTATTTGTATAGTTGAGGATTCTTCTCTTGAACTGGGAGAAATGAGAGTTGATTATCGTTATTCTTCCCTCAAACATGAGGGAGTCGATTCAATGATAAGAGCCCTTAAGTCGGACCGGTTTGCAAAAATCAGAGTTGGGATTGGTTCTGCACCAGAGGGAGTTGCATCCGAAAAGCACCTTGTGCAGGATTTCACAACAGAGGAGAATCTGATACTTATTGATGTCCTTAATAAAACAGAGGAAGTTGCCAGGATGCTGATAAATCATCCAATCGAGGAAGTTCAGGAGAAATTCAACCCTGAAGGCGCTCCAAAGGTTCAGAAGAGAAAGGTCAAGACGGTATACATTGATCATCATAAAGTGACTAATGAATCGTAATTCTGTTTTGTCAGGAATAATTTAAAGTGTACTATACAATTTTTCTTGACTTTATCTGTTTGTTCAGTAAAATTTTACCAGCAGTTATTGAATAGTAAGATTACTCCCGGGAGAATTAAAATGGCAAACGGATTTCGTCTGTTTCTTGCATTAATAATATCAGTATTTGCAATCAACTCGGCACAGGCTCAGTTCTACAATTATAATCCTCTTTATGAGCCCCCCCCCAAGTACAGACCTCTCAAGCTCGTCAAGAGGCTGAGTTATGAAAATTTCAAGCATATAAAACTTTTGCAGTCTTCAATTGCTAACTATGGCGGTGGAGATGCTGAAGTTCAGGCTCTCGTTGATCAGTATGCAGATGCAAGTGCTCTGTATTTTCAGAACAGGATCAATGATGCTGCCAACATGTTTACTAAAAATGAGAAAAAAATATTCGAAACCTCTAAAAAGCTTTCAAAGATATATAAAGAGGATTCAGAGAAACTTATGACTCAGGCCCTCAAAATTAATATTAAAAGGAAACTGAGAAGATCGCTCGACGGCAAAAAGCCTGATCCTGTTGCTGAAAAGCTTTTGGCAAATGCGCAGTTTGGCATACAGAAGGCTAATGATTTTTACGACAGGTTCGGAAATGCAAAAGAAGCATCCCCCAGGGGGCTTATCTCGGCAATATATTATTTCAGAAGGGCCAAAGAAAATATTTTCTTAATATATGAAGCAAGATATATAGGCGATAAAAGCTATAGATTTAAAAATTCTGAAGATAAAGTAAAATTTATTAAGAAAGCAATAGATGAAGATAAAGCTCTTTCCGCAAACGAAAAGTCTATATTAAAACAACTCTATAATTCAAAAGCTGTTATGGATAATGATAATAAGATATTCAAATCCATGGAAAAAATGAATTAAGGCTCTTTTGAATCCCGGGGAACAATATGTTTCCCGGTTTATTAGTTTTTTATTCTCTTCATCAATTGTTCCTTCTTTAACACTCTGTAAGCCAGAATTCTTGTCTGTTGATTGAGATCAGTAAGAAGTTGAATGATTTTATCTCTCGTTTTTTCATCCAGTTCATATCCGCAAAGAGCTACAAGGCAGGCATTGGTTATAACCTTGCTTATTTTATAATTTTTATTGAAAAGTTTAATTATCTCATTATATAAAGACCTGTGTTTAATTGTCAGATTTTCGAGACAGGCAATAGCTACGCTCGATGATTTGTCACTTAATGCACTGGCTATTGTTTCGATGGAGTTATAATGAATTTTAGTATCTCTAATTTTTAAAAGACCCATAATGGACGCTTTCCTGATTATCCAATCCTCGTTTTTATAATTTTCAATGAAGATTTGAGCCAGTTCAGGATGCTGATATTCGCTTAGTGTTTTAATGGCGAACCATTTAACATTTGAGTTTATATCTTTTTTTGTAATATTTATTACCTCAGAAAGATAGTGTGAAGATGGTTTCTTCTTTATGCAGGTGAGAGCTTCAATCCTCACGGCAGGATGAATATCATGAAGAGCTGAGAAAATAATGTTGTCTTTTCTTGCAAAATTTTCATCACTGAAATTACATGCAAGGGTAATTGCTTTTATTCTGTCTTCCCACACGGGACTCAGGGATAGTTCTTCAGTCTCTTTGATTAACTTGTCCTGCTTTTTTAATTCCTCTGATATATTTGTACTTGTACAGTTGAAATTCAACACTGTAAATCCCAGAAGAGGTAAAAATATTATATTTCGAAACTTGGAATACATAGGAATCAATTCGTTTCTCTTAAAATAAGATCAATAAATTTATTTGGTCTGCTGTTTATAATGACATTAGTTTTTTCATTATTTATTAAAAATGTATTCAGCCAGGATTGTATTGTCATGTGCGTACCTGAAGTTTTTTTTAGAATCGAACCTGTGTTTTGAATAATCGCGGTTTCATTTTTCTCCAATCTAACAGGGACCATCAGGCTTGAAAGTACCGATTTAACAATTAGATATCCTTTTGCAATAAAGATTCGTGTGGCAGAAGTACATGCAATTATTCCAAAATCTCCGGTAGTGATTTCAACGTCTGAAGTGGGCGTTGAAAGGAAGGCCGAAATTCCCCTGTATCTCGGCCTTGATGAGAAGAGGGCTTTGCCGTATTCCAGTTTTATTTTTGAGGGGGATTCATTATCATTATTTTTTACTGTAAAAATTATCAGCCGGGAATCCGGATTCAGGATTATGATAAGCCCGTTATTAAGCAAAACCTGTGTATATGAAGCAGAATATGTCCTGATACGGTTGTTGGGGGATAAGATAGTTCCGTTCGTGCACGGGAGTAGCTGTCCGTTTGTTATAGAATTCCTCTGGACTTTCCCGCGGACAGAAAGAATTCGACCTGTCTCCATGGAATGTGTTGTGTTGTTGATAAAAATGATTACAATAACCAGTGCAGGGATGAGTTTCCTGTTCAGATTAGTTGCCTCCGTAAATTGTCTTGTATTGAGATAAATACTTTCCTGTTTTCAAAATATAATATCTTGTTTCGTCAAAAGGAATAAATTCTGTAAAAAAATCAATATCCCTGCCTCTGAATTTTTTTTTCCATTTGTTTACGTTTCCCGCACCGGCATTGTATCCGGCCACCATATAAGAGAAGTTATTCTTAAAATAACCTTTAAGCCAGCTAATATAGCTTGATCCAAATTTTATTGATACCTCTTCATCCTTCAAATCATATTTTTTTATTTTAAGTTTGCCTGCAATATCTTTTGCAGTAGCCGGCATGAGCTGCATAAGACCCGTGGCCCCGGCAGGTGAAACTGCATTTTTGTTAAAGAATGATTCGGCCTTTATTATCGAGAGAACGATCAGAGGATTGACTTTGAATTCAGAAGAGTTTCGTATGACGATATCCTTAAAAGCAAGAGGGAAGAGAATATAAAGGTTTTCTTTTTGCATGAGTGAAATATCGATTTGTATATTTTTCAGAGCGTAGAGTTTAACAAGAGAGTTGAGTGCCAGGTAATAGTTACCATATTCGGATGCAAAGTGGGTAAGAGCACTTAATGAATCCTCCTGAGCTGATTCGGGAAGGATTGCAATTTCCCTGCTAACCGGTTCGGTGTAGCCAATTCTGAACCAGCAATCGAGATTTTTCAAAACAGATCCTGATGATGTTACGGGACTGAAATTTTGTATTGATTCACCAATTTTTGCGTGTTTTATTTGAAGAGCGGATGCCTTTTTAATTCTTATGTCCCTCTTCTCTAAATTTCGTTCTTTGACAAAAAGAAGAGAGTTGAATAATCTGGCAGAATCCGTATTGTTATTCTCAATCGCTTTTGAAAATTCTTTTTGGAGTGTTTCCGAAGAAGTTTTTGATGATTCTCTTTCGAGAAGTATCCAGGTATATGAAGAGTCAGGATTGATTGTTACAATGTCTTTTAGCAGTGTTAATGATTTACTGTCTTTTTGATTTTTACTGATTTTATACAGCCAGAATCTGGCAGCATCAGAAAATTTACCTGAAGGATCTGTTTTAACAGAGTTTTCCAGATATTTTTTTGCATCATTTATTTTGCCATCTCTTATGCTGTTTTTGCCGAGAAGCCAGTAAAATTTTCCGGTGTTTTCGTTTCCGGGGTAACGTTTACAAAACATTTCAAGAAATTTTTTATAGCCGTTTTTTCTTCTGTCTTCATAATATTCACAAATTTTTTTAAGTGAATCAACGGCAATATTCTTTTGGCTGCAATCTGCAGTTTTCAGGTAAAGAGGGATTGCCAGATATAACCTGTGATTTGCAGAGAGTTCATCAGCCGTTTCCTTTAAAAGAGAATAGTATGTTTCACTGTCATCCCTGAATTTGTTAATAAACAGGAGTGACTGATTTTTTTTACCCAGCCTGATGAGATTTCTGGTATGAAGTTTTTTTATCCATAGTTCGGCTTTCTCAATATTGAATTTTGTTAACAAAGTGTTTGATTTTCTGAAGTCTCCCTTCCTGTTAAATGCCTCGGCAAGTAACAGAATTTGTTTTTTAGTAAGTGTTAGACCGTTGGAAGAGGCAATACTCAGTGCCTCTTCAGCAGCGAGTCCAGCCTGCCAGGCAGAAGGGTCATTTTTTATTATTTCTATATATGCAGTCACTGAATCCTTGTATCTTTTCATCCCGTGATATACTGAAGCTATTCTGATGTCTATGAGTATGTCTGAATTCCGGTCTTTGTATCTTCTGTTGAGCTCATTCAGTGTTGTAAGTGCTTTGCTGTTCTGTTTGAGTTCCGAGAGAGCCCTTGCCTTTAGAATTACTGCATCTCTGAAAAGCCCGGGCATGTTATCGTCAACAAGTTCTGTAAATTTAACTACATATTTATATTCCCTGTATTTAAAGAATATTTCAGCAATTCTGAAAACAGCTTCACTGTAATAATCTGATTTGAGATGAAAGCTGTCAACAAACCTGTAAACCGGAAGGGGATATAATTTTAGTTTGTAATCGCGGTGTGTTTTAAAACAGCTGTTGGACAGGTAGAGAATGGAATCCTTGTATTGTTTTATATCGTTATGAGATATTCCAAGAAGGAAGTTCTTCTCAGGAGATACGTGATCATTTTTAAGAATTTTTATGATTTCCTTCGGTCCGGAGTAAAGTCCCAGATGGGAAATGTTTTTTTCCTCAGAAGGAAGATCCCTGCATGAAAACATGAAAAAGAACAGTAACATAAAGAGAAGGTAGAGATATTTTTTCATTTTTATATCCTTACTGGAGTTTGAGGTATTGGTTGTATTCTTTCACTTCGTGAAGATTGGGATTAAACCAGATTTTATCATAGTAAGAAGGGGTTTTGAATGATTTATAATAATTGTCAAAATGAAGCAGGGTGTAGTAGTCTTTCTTTTGTTTGAAACGGTCAGAAATCACTTTGGTGAGCCTGGAGAAAGTAAGATATGAGAGCTCCTTCTTATTTTCAATTTTTGTGCGGCCTTCGATGGCTGCAAGAAAAGCATATCTTTTCCCGTGCTTGGCCTTTTTTATAGCCTTTACATATTTATAGAGTCTGAGAGAATAAAGTGTCTCTCTGTAATGGTCAGCCATCAGTAAATACTGATCAGCTACTGCAATGTCACGGTAACCAAGCCTGAGATAGTGTTTTGCTTTCGCATCGCCTGATCTGAGAATTTCCGGAGCAAATCCATTGAGAAGTTTTTTAGTAAGGTCTATGTCTTTGCGAAGAATCGAACGATAAATGTTTATCATGAGCTCCTGGGATTTTCTTATTTCGATAAATGATTCATGAAACAGAAATTTCATATAAAGAAGCTGTGAAATCATATCACGCTGAATGGATTCCTTCATGATTTTTTTTTCTTCATCGGTTCCCAGGTTTGATATAGATGGATTTATAAAATAAAAAAAATAGCGGTTATCTTTTAATCCCTTTTCAGCATTACGTTGTTCTCCCGCACTCTGGCTTGATTTGGTTCTCTGAGAGAGTGTTATTGATGGAATCATTATTAAGATCAATGTCAGAAGGATGAGTTTATTTTTTCTCATTTTCATATCCTGAAGATCATTCCTTCCCGTGCAAGAAATATCTTCATGTTTGAATTTTCCATCTGGCGCCCATGCTCAATGGCAAGACTGTGGATTTCTGCAAGGTCGAAGTCCGAATATGCTGGTTCGTGATGTGTAAGCACAAGATTTTTGATGTTCCATCTGAGCCCGCAATTTACGGCCATTGTATAGCTCGTATGGCCCCAGTCGAATTTCGAAAATGATTCCTGAAGTGTATACTGAGAATCAAGCACTAGCAGGTCTGCATTGGAAAAAAAATCAGTTTCTTCACCAATTTTTTCCAGGATTTCTCCTGTAAATTCTGCATCTGTTGCAAATATAAAGGATTTACCATTTTGAATAAATTTATATGCAAAACTGCCTCCCGGGTGTTTCAATGGGTAATATTCAAGTATGAGGTCATCCTCCAGCCTTATGCTCTTTCTGTTTTTAGGATCAAGATAGTGAAAGATCTTTTCGGATGAGGTATTCTCGAATGGAGCCGGGAAAAAAGGAGAACTCATTTGTTTTATCAGGTTTTCTTCCACTTTTTTATTTGTTGAATAAAAATTGATTCGATTCCCGGGAACATAAAGAGGAGTAAAAAAAGGCAGACCCTGTATATGATCCCAATGGTTGTGAGTGAAGAAAATATTTACTTCTCCACTGCCCTTTCCGCAAAGCCCTTTCATGAGCTGGTACCCTACATGTCTAATGCCTGTCCCGCAGTCCAGAATGTAGAGTTTCCCACTGTTTGATTTAACGGTGACACATGTTGTATCTCCCCCAAAAATGAATTGATATTCATCCGGCAGTTTATCTATAAAAGAATCGATACTGTCGGTATCGATTCTTTTTATATCGCTTTGGGCAAAACGCTGGAGTATTCCAACTAACTTTTTTCTGTATTCGGTATTGGTTGTAGGGGATGGTAAAGATCCTCTGACTCCCCATAGCTTGACCTGCATTTTGTCGATTCTCCATCGGTAAACTGTATATCTAAACCGGCCCGCCTGATCGCCGGTATCAGTAAATTCAAAATTTTTTACTTTAATTCACTTTTTATCTTATTGCAGTTTTTATGCAAGATATTTTTTGGCTCATCAATCAAAGCGGATTGCTGTAAGGATACCTTGATAGGCTGGTGATGGGATGTTTTATTACAGTTATTCTCTGAAATACAACAGTAAATGTTTATCGGAATGTTGATATAATACGAAATTTGTATAAGAAGATGGAAAATATTTATTACTTGACTGTCTTTGAGTAATAATGCTTAATTAATACCTAAAAAAAGTATTTATTCCTTATTAAATTTCCAGGCATTTTCATGAATGATTTTGATAAAAAAGAAATCTCTGCAATGATTGACAGGGGCGAACCCATCAATATTAACTTTCGTTTTGCAGATAAAGAAGTTCTAATGAAAGCCAGCAGTATAATTGCCAGGCTTCTTTCCAAAACCGATCATATGTATCTCCTTAATACAGTTTCAACCATGCTTCGAGAGATTGTGGTGAATGCTCAAAAGGCAAATGCTAAACGCATTTTCTTCATTAAAAATAATTTTAACATCAACAGACCTGAAGAATACAGGCGAGGAATGATTGAATTTAAGGATAAAGTAATTGGTGATTTTGAAGCAATCGAAAAGGATATCCAGGGTAGTGATTTCTCTGTTGACCTTGATTTTGAAAAGCACGATGATTCAATATCCATACTGGTTTCAAACAATGCACCAATACTGCCGGAAGAATATAAAAGAATAAGACTGAGAATTGAAAAGGCAAAGCAGTATAATGATTTTACCGAAGCCTATGAAGAGGTTGAGGATGATTCAGAAGGAGCGGGCCTTGGTATTGTTCTCACGATTCTTTTTATGAAGAGCATGGGGATAGATCCTGATAATTTTCAGATTAAAACTGACGGGAAAAAGACTTTTACCAGCCTTAAAATTCCGGATCAGATAAGACCTGTCGAAATAATTTCTGAAATCAAGAAAAAAATAATCAGCGAAGTCCAGGGGATTCCTACGTTCCCGGAAAATATTATTTATATTCAGAAACTTTGCAATGATCCGGATTCCTCTATTGATGAAATTGCTGAAAAGATAATGCTGGATCCTGCTTTAAGTACTGATGTAATAAAACTCTCCAATTCAGCTGGATTTGTTCCGGGAAAAAGGATTGAATCAGTCAGTACAGCAATTAAAACAATCGGTCTCAAAAATGTGAACGCTGTTTTAACTGCAAGTAACGCCAGAAGAATTCTCGATGAGAGATACTCCAGTTTTGAAGAGATCTGGAAGCACTGTAATAAGGTTGCATTTTACGCAAGGATGATCAGTTCGGACTATAAAATCAAACATGGTGCAGAGAGTTCTTTTTTAGGCGGCTTACTGCATGATCTGGGTAAAATAATCCTTCTTTCCACGGAGGTAGAGCTGGTTGAAAAAATTGCTGAAACAATGAAGAACAGGAAGATTGTAACAACTACAGTTCTTGAAGAAATATCCATCGGTATAAGTCATTCAACTATTGGAGGATTGGTTGCTGAGAAATGGAATTTCCCTGATTTTCTTGTTCAGGCAATACAGCATCATCATGCACCATTGAGCGCAAAAAAAGAATCAAGAGATGTTGTATTCTCTGTATATCTGGCAAATATTTTTTGCGGCATTGAAGACAGAAAGTATTATTATCATTACTGCGAACAGGAAGTTCTTGACCGATTTGATCTCTCTGACGAGGGAAAATTTGCTGCCTACAATAAAAAACTCAGGGAAAAATTTGAAGAAATACCAGAATGACCTGAATTTTATTTGAAATTAAGGAATAATAAATGAATGAATCATTGGATGATGCAATCCGGTTGCTTGCAAAAGTAAAAGAAATAGTAAAGGGACTTGAAGTGGAAAATTATGAAGAAATTCAGAGGGATGTTAATGCCATAATAAACCGGCTTATCCTTCAGAGGTCATCTCTTTATAATAAAACCACAGAGTGAGCAGAAAAATGGATACTCTGTGCTCAGGATTCAGTGGATGATTCATTTTTATCGTTTTTCTTTTTCTTTTTAACTATAAAATAAATAGCGAAAATACAAATAATAAATATTCCTGCTCCAATATTGTAGTTCCTCATGATTATTCCGATTTTTTCTTTTACTACTGCCCAGTTGTTCCCCAGGATAAATCCCATGTGAATCCATAACAGATTCCAAAGAGAGGCGCTGATCAGTGAGTACGTCAGAACTTTCCATGGCTTCAACATTGAAATACCGGATACAATTGAGATGACAGATCTCACTCCCGGAAGAAAGCGATTGGCCAGAACAACCACGTATCCATATTTTTTGAACCACTTTTCAGCATTGATTATACTTTCCGCAGAAAAGAACTTGTAATCCCTTTCAATAAAGAATTCTCTTTCAAGGTATCTGCCCACAAAAAACAAAAGCATGAAACCTGCAACACTGCCAACTGTAGTAGTTATGTATACTAAAAGGTAGTCAAGTCTGCCTGTTCCTACCAGAAATGCTCCAAGGCCGGTAATGGTGTCTCCTGGTATCGGAGGAAAAAGATTTTCAATGACAGCACTTAAAAAAAGAAATATATAAAGAAAAATGTCATTCTGTGGTAAAAGAAATTGAATTATATTGTCCAGAATCTGTTCCATTTCTGTCCTCTAATGCAAAAGGTTTTAGCAAAAACTTAACTCTGATGATTTGTCATGACTGTGCCTGCGCAGGGCGCTGTGCTATGAGATGAATAATAATTGTTTAATAATGACTGTATCTTCCGGATGTCAAGTGATTTGCAGAATATTTTCTATTCAACAAACTGTTTGATCAAAGTAAAGTAATAGTGAATTTTACTTGTCATATAACAGGCGTGTGTGAATTATTGATTTCTTCTTAAGATTTAATTTCAATGAAGTTGTCAGTGTGAGTTTAAAAAATTTTATATAAATTTTTTTCAGGTGTTTCTTTGAATAAAAAAACAGCAGTTTTGATTCTAATAATTACCAGTCTGAGTTTTATTATGATAAAAAAATTTCCTCTGAAGGGTATGGAGACCCGCGTGAAACCCGTACGGAGTGAAATATTTCCTGAAGCAGATGATTCACTGGTAAAAAAATATCATAAAATATTCGAGGTGTGGCTTCGCTCATGTATCGACCCGACAGTTGTGCCTGCTGCATCAGCCGGGTTGATAAAAAATGACAGGATTCTGTTTACTTCAGGTGCATATGCAAATGAGAAAACCGTTTTTGGAATCGCCTCTCTTTCCAAGACATTCACAGCCATGTTGCTTCTACAGCTTCATGAGGATGGCGTACTCGATATCGACTTTCCTCTGGTTTACTACCTGCCGGGAGTAAAAATTGAAAGAACCAAAATTTGTTCAGTTCCTGTGACTCTCAGGCATTTGATGGCTCATACTTCGGGAATGCCATCTTTTGGAAAGATAAAGCAATACCGTCTGGAGAACGGTGAATCAATAAGCCTGAGCGAACAGGTGTATCCGGCTGGTGTATGCTATTGTTATTCAAATCCGGGATATGTTGTATTAAAAGCTGTCATAGAGAAAGAAACCGGAAGAGAATATGCCGATTTAATGAAAGAAAGAATTTTTATCCCCATGGAAATGACTTCATCAACTGCAGAATGGTCTAATGGAACAGGTGGAATACACAGCTCGCTTAATGATTTGTGTAAATACACACAGATGCTTTTGGACAGGGGAAGGTATAAGGGTAAGAAAATAATTTCTGAAAAATCATTCCAGACTATGATGGAGCCCGGAATTGAACGACCTGGTGCTGAAGAGGATTATCATTATTCTCTGAGCTGGGAGGTTGAAACCAGAAATGGTAAAATTAACAGTTTTTATAAGGCTGGCAGGTGGTATGGAGAAGGCTCGGGTATTCAGGTATTCCCATCTGAAAGGATTGCATTCGTTTATCTCTGCAATCCTCCATATCACAGATCTGGGGAGTTTATGAAGTGGAGGGGGATGCTCACCGGAAAACTGAGATCAATTGCTGAAAAATTTTCCGGCAAAGATGATATGCTTCTTCCATGGCCTTTAAAAGAATATTCTGAATCTGATAAGTATTGCGGTGTTTACAAAAACCTGAATACAGGGAAATTCATAATGATAATAGAAAAAAACGGGCGATTATTTTCCAGAAGAAATGGAATTGAAAGAACCCTCAGGCCTTTCTCCAGTGTGAGATATCTTGAAGGTGAAGGCAATATTCTTTATGGATTTGCATGGAAGCATTCTGAAGTAATGGGGCTGTCCGTAAGGGGGCACTATTACAAACGGATCTGTACTCCTGAAATATGTTTAAAATAACCGGCAAGCTCTTTTGGTTTGAAGGTTTTTCCCTCTAAATTCTTAATTATTTAATCCTGAAGATTAATTAGAACTCTCCCCCTTCTTTCCCTATTTTTTAAATGTAAAAATTGTATTTTGTACAAAATCATTCCGGGGGTCAATATGAAGATATTCGCCAGTCTGATTGTTGTACTGGTGCTCCATTCCGGTGTAGTGTTTCATGAAACAGGGGTAGATTCATCTGTGTGCTCTCATAATAGATTTATAAACAGGGCAGATTATCTTATGCGGGGGGAAAATCTTGAAAATCTCAAAAAGAGTCTTGATACCTGGTTTTTTGTCCACAGCAGACCGGGAATTATTCCTTCGGCGGCAGTCTCTGCAGTATATGGGGATGAGATTATATACAAAAATTCAACCGGTGGCGGGTATGGCAGGTCTTACAGGGTCGCCTCAATTACAAAAACTTTTATTGCCCTGAGTGTACTTCAGCTCCATGAGAGAGGTCTCGTTGATATAGATCAGCCTGTGAGCAGGTATTTGAATGTTAAACTTGAAAATGAACTGCTGGAAACCGATCCGATTACAGTCAGGCATATTTTGACTCATACCTCGGGTATCCCCGGAGGCGGGCCTGATCAGAAAGAACCAATTGATCCGCCTCTGTATATTCCGGAGCAGACATGTCCGGCAGGATACAGGTTCACATATTCTAATCCCGGATACAATCTTCTTGCAAGACTCCTTGAAAGAATCAGCGGTCTCACTGCCGGAGAATATATTACATTCAATATTCTTCAGCCGCTTGAGATGAATGAGTCTGAAGCTCCGGATGATCTCAGGGGAGCTTCAGGATTGACCAGTTCTGTTGATGATTTATCAAAATATGTAATGATGCTTATTGGCAGGGGAACTTATAAGGGCAGGAAAATTATTTCAGAATCAGTTTTCAATGAAATATTCAGGGAAACGCTTAATATCCCCGGTTCAGGAAGGAAGGAGTACCGGGGGATTGCATGGAGAGTCTGGAAAATCGGAGGCAGGCCATTTTCGATAAATCATGCATCTTTGTGGGACGGTTCAGGGGGGTGGATACAGGTTTTCCCTGATCTTAAAACTGGTTTTGTTTTTATGAGTGATCCTCCTGAGTTTGACACAAAAGAATTTTTTGCTTTCTACAGGGGGCTTAAGGGAAGGCTTCTGCAGTTAACCTCAATATTGAAAAAGGAGGATGATTTTGATCCTGTGAATTTTTTGGCTGAAATGCCTGGCAGACAGGAGCTCATGAAATTGACTGGAATTTATAGAAACAATATTAATAAAAAAGAAATTTTTGTTGAGTACCATCCTGATGGTTATCTTCAGATTCGTAAACAGGAATCTGGAGAATTATACAGGCTCGTTGCGTTCAGTATGAATACTTTTGTCTATATTTTCCCGGGGCAATTTGAAAAGGGAGTTTCGTATGACTTTGTATGGGGGAAGAGCGGTCTTTTAGGGCTTGCGACCAGCGGTGGTTTTTATAAAAGGTTGGGTGAAAGCGTTAAGACTCATTTATGAATTGCCACAAAAACCCATGTTTGATTTTATTGGCATAAGTTTTAAAAAGAGATAAAGAGTAATGGTTTAAACAGGAGTGCGCCCCTTCGGGCGCATTCCTGTTTGGGTATCGGTTTTTTACGCCGAGCCGAATTGGTTTGGGAGAGCATAGCAGTTTGAGTTTTTGTTGGGTTATTTTCAAGGCCCTTCTGTGGAGCTTTCTTTAAAAAAAAATAATTTTTTACTTTATGACTTGATTTTTTCCCTGGGGAATTTTAATTATACTTGATCAATTTTTTGCTTAGCATTACACCATGCCGCTTAAAATAATAAAATTCTGGACATTATGAGCAGAGTGTGATATTAATATTCAAATTTTATCATGTAAAAAAAATTTTCCCGGGATTATTATTTTAAGGAGGAGTCGTTTTGAATATTGATAAATCTATATTGAATGATGAAAATCTGAAAAAACTGGATGCTCTTAATAATCCTCATGTCATGAAGGTCGTTGAGGAATATGTAAATCTTTGTAAACCAGCTAAAGTCTCTGTTATTACTGATTCCAGCGAAGATATTCAATATGTAAGAAATCTTGCTGTAAAAAACGGAGAAGAAAAGAAGCTCGCTACAGAAGGGCATACCATTCATTATGATGGATATAATGACCAGGCGCGAGATAAGGATAATACAAGAATCCTCATAACTCCTGATATGAAAATGAGTAAAGCTATCAATACAATGGATAGAGACGAAGGTCTTAAAGAGGTTCTCTCTATCATGGATGGCGCTATGCAAGGCAAGGAGCTTCTCGTAAGGTTTTTCTGTCTTGGGCCCCGGAATTCACGGTTTTCAATTTGTGCTCTTCAGCTTACTGATTCAGCATATGTTGCGCACAGTGAGGACATCCTCTATCGATCCGGCTACCAGCAGTTTATGGATTTAAAGGGCACAAATGATTTTTTCTATCTCGTGCATTCTGCCGGAGAACTCGACGAAAGAGGAACAAGTAAAAATATTAAGGACAGACGCATCTATATCGACATCAGTTCAAGCAGAGTATTTACTGTAAACAATCAGTATGCCGGCAACAGTCTTGGACTAAAGAAACTTGCTCTAAGACTTGCAATTTATAAGGCCAATCAGGAAGACTGGCTTACAGAACATATGTTTATTATGGGGGCAAAGCCTGAAGGTAAAAACAGGATCACCTATTTTACCGGAGCATTCCCAAGCGCTTGTGGAAAAACTTCTACGGCTATGATCCCCGGACAGCTGATTGTTGGGGATGATATTGCATATATCAAACAGGCTCCGGATGGCTGCGCACATGCAGTCAATATCGAACAGGGGATATTCGGTATCATTGAGGATGTAAATCCGGTAGATGATCCGCTGATCTATAAAACGATTACAACTCCTCGAGAGCTGATTTTTTCCAATATCCTCATAAACGATCAAAAGCCTTACTGGCTTGGAATGGGCAGCGATCTGCCTGACCGTGGGGTTAATCATTCAGGAGACTGGAAAAAAGGCAATAAAGATGATAAAGGGAATGAAATTCTTCCTGCTCATAAAAATGCAAGATACACACTGAGGATCAGTGAACTGGAGAATGCAGACCCAAGACTCGATGATCCTGATGGAGTACCTGTTAGCGGTATTATCTATGGCGGACGTGACTCTGATACTTCTGTTCCTGTTTACCAGAGTTTTGACTGGGAACACGGTGTTTATATTGGCGCAACCATAGAATCCGAAACCACGGCCGCCACTCTTGGAGCTGCCGGTGTTCGAAAAGCAAGCCCGATGGCTAATCTTGATTTTCTTGTAGTGCCTCTTGGCAGGTATTTTAGAAATCATATTAAGTTTGGTGATTCGCTTAAGAAAAAGCCCCTTGTTTTTGCCACAAACTATTTTCTTAAGGAAGAGGGTAAATTCCTCAATGAGAAAGTAGATAAAAAAGTATGGCTCTACTGGATGGAGGGTCGTGTCAATAACGAATATGATTCAATAAAAACACCGGTAGGTTATATTCCGGTATATGAAGATGTCAGAAACCTTTTTAAACAGATTTTTGACAGGGAATATACCAGGGCAGAATATGACAGGCAATTCTCAATAAGAACAGATATGTTTCTTGAAAAGATTAAAAGAATGGAAGATCTTTACAGGGATGAAGACGATATGCCTGAAGAATTTTATAAAACAATGAATATGATTAAAGATAATCTCCTTAAGGCACAAGAGGAGTCCGGTCAGAAAGATATACTGCCGGAATATTTTGCATAGCTCTCATTTAGAGTATTTTTTAAAACAAACTGTGTTTCTTTTTAAAGGACGGCGAAAGCCGTCCTCTTTGTTTGTAAATATCTATCTTTTTTCTGTGAGGTAATCAGTGATAGCTCTGTCGTAGCCAGAGGTAGTTTCAAAAACTTTTATAGCAAGGTCAAAGTTAGTTTCGCTGGTAACTTCACCTCCGGTTTTTTCCATATCAATCAACACCTGGTCGTAGTCAGCCGGGTCTATCACAACAGTTACGCTCTGAAAGTTTTTTGCAGCAGATCTCAGCATTGTTGGGCCTCCAATGTCAATGTTTTCTATAGCATCCTCAAAAGTACAATCCGGTTTTGCTATAGTCTCTTTGAACGGGTAGAGATTTACCACAACCATGTCGATTTTTTCAATACCGTGTTTTTTCATGGTATCCACATGTTCGGGGTTTGATCTAAGTCCCAGTAGTCCGCCATGAATTTTAGGATGAAGTGTCTTCACTCTTCCGTCTAACATTTCCGGAAATCCGGTGTATTCTGAGACGTCCGTGATATCAAGTCCTGCTTCTCGTAATGCTCTAGCTGTTCCACCGGTTGAGAGTATTTTTACGCCAAAAGACGAAAGTTTTTCTGCAAATTGAACAACTCCGGTCTTGTCAGAAACACTTATAAGGGCCCTTTCAATTTTTGCCATTTGTAATCTCCATTTGTTGCTTTTTATAATCTGAGTTGATTATCAAAATATTAATTTAATCGGGTAGGCTTATAATACAAGTATTTTTCAGAGTAGATATTTGTCCATGTGGCATAATTTCAGACATGGAGAATTGGTGGGCCTTCAGTTAATGCAGAAGTTACAACCAATCCGTTTAATTGACATTCTTAAAAAATGTTTTTTTCAGACCGTCAAGGTGAGATCCAATAAAAAGTGCTGCGTATCCAGTAATTACAAGTCCCTGAACAATGCTGAGAGGGATAATGAATGAACTTCCGAATGTGGACTTGAGCCAGATCATTGAATTACTGAATGAGACAAGGAACATGCTTGAAAGCATGATTGCTCCAGCTGCAATCCATTTAAAGTTTGACATGTTTTTTTGCTGTACTGTTCTGAAATTGTTAATGATATTCATGACATCATCAGAAATGTCTCTTGTTATGTAAAAAGGAGTCTTGCAGGTAAGTGAGTTAAGTTCCTCTGTCAGTTTTCTGATTTCCTGACGGCAGTTTTTACAAAACAATATATGAAATTTGATTCTCCATGGAAGATTTTTATAATCATCAAGGAGCATGAACTGGTTGATTGCATTTTTACATTTCATGATAGTCCTCTGCTATTGTTCCCTTTAATTTATCTCTAAGTATCTGCTTTGCCCTGAAAACATTCGACTTTATTGTGTTAACAGGAATTTCTGTAATTTCATATATCCTGTTGTAAGGCAAGCCCATGTAAAAATACAGGTCAAGGCATATTTTGTATTTATCCGGTAGATCCTGAACTGCATTTTCAAGAATCTCGTGTATTTCACGTGTCTCGTATTTTTTGTCAGGTGTTCTTTCTTCTGAAATAACGGTTCCTTCAAGAAATTCCCATTCGTTTTTTCTGCCCTTGATTCTGTTTATTCCATGATTATATGCGATGCGTGATAACCAGAATCGAAAAGGGGATTTGCCCCTGAAGGAAGAAATGTTTTCAAATGCCTTCAGAAAAACCTCCTGAGTGAAATCAAGTGCATCGTCCTCGTTTCTGAAGAATCTCATGCCTATTGAAAATATCATGTTTTGATACTTCTTTACGATAAATCGATACTTTTCAACAGAACCCCTGACGATTTGTTTTATAATCAGTTCATCAGTGAGAACATTATTTTCCATTGTTTTCTTTAAAAGTCCTCAAACGGATAATAAAGAAGAGTATAAGGCCGACTCCAATTGAAAAAGGAATAAGACCGCTTAGTACGCCATAACTGAATCCCTCTTTAATAACAAAGAAGATTACCAGACTTGCTCCGATTCCGGTTAGTATCAGGCCGGAAAAAAGGCTGAATGAAATAAGGTCGAACTCAGGCCTTTTGTAGAGATTTTTTTCAATCATAAGCATTTTCTGCCTGTGATTCCATAAAAGAAAAAAGAAGATTACAACACTGCCCATAACAATCCCGACTATTGGAATAACCGTTACAATGACCTGTGCTGCTGTTGAAGGGATATCGTTCATTTTATACTCCTGAAGGTTATATACTGTTATTTTCTTATTATTCTTTCATTAACTTGAGTATTATTCCCTTAAAGGAAACCGTCTTTCATTTCAAAGAGCTGCTTATATTTTTGTTTTCTTCATCTGAATTAAAACATAAGAAAGATATTTATTATTCAATGTATTTCTTATCCATTGTTATCTTGCCGTCTATTGAAAAGACATGCATGCTGATTATTGGTTGCAAAAAAAGAAAATAGCGGGCATTATTGGAATATACGAAAAGAATAATCCTTTGGCAGTCTTTCATGGGTCACTTGTAAATAATCATTGACACAGAAGGCTGGTCTTAGCTTTTATTACAATATAAATGGAAGAGGATGGGATCTGGTGGTCTCCGCGGTCTTCAAAACCGTAGGCTGTAATTTATTGCAGCGGCAGGTTCGATTCCTGCCCCTTCCGAATAGGTTTCTCCACAGTTAATTTATTTAAAGCAGACTGATATGAAAAAAAATGAAATATTGAGAGAAATCCCCCAGGTAGAAAAACTTCTGCAAACAGATGAAATTAACCGGTTCGTACCTCTTATTGGGCACGGACTTGTTATAAAGATAATCAGGGAACAGACAGAAGCTTTCAGGCAGGCTGTTCTTAGTGGTGAATCTTCATCCCCCGATGACTTATATTCTTCGATTGTCGAAATGTGTTTAAAAAAAAGACTGGAAAAGATGCAGCGGGTAATAAACGGAACCGGTGTGATTATCCATACTAACCTTGGGCGTTCTCCGATCAGCAGTGAAATACTCTCCTCTCTTTCGGAAACTGTAAGCGGCTACTGTAATCTTGAGTTTCACCTGCCGAGTCAGAAGCGCGGAAAAAGAGGAGGAATGGCAGAAGAGTTGATAGCAGACCTTACCGGAGCTGAGGATGCGATTATTGTAAACAACAATGCATCAAGTGTATTTCTTATTCTTAACCAGTTTGCCAGCGGCAAAGAGGCTGTTGTGTCAAGAGGTGAGCTTATACAGATCGGAGGCGGTTTCAGAATTCCCGATATCATGAGACAGACAGGCGTAAAACTGGTCGAGGTAGGGACTACCAATATTACGACTCTCGATGATTACAAAAATGCCATAACATCTGAAACCTCGATGGTTTTTTCTGCTCATACTTCGAATTATAAAATTGAAGGTTTTACAAAAAGTCCTTCTCTGCAGGAACTTGCCTCACTCAGGAGTGAATCTGTTCTTTTTGTCAGGGATCTGGGAAGCGGCAACCTCGTTTATGAGGATTTACCAGTGCAGCCATTTGAACCTACAATAAACTATGAACTCTCTCAGGGCCCTGACCTGCTGTGTTTCAGTGGTGATAAACTTCTCGGAGCAGGACAGGCCGGTATTATCATCGGGAAAAGAGAACTCATTGCACAGCTTCGAAAGAATCCGCTGATGAGGATGATTCGTGTTGATAAAATAACATACTATCTTCTTCAGGAAACTCTAATTAAGTATCAGAACAACAAAATCAGAGAGATAGCTCTCTGGGATATAATTTTACAGAAAAGGGAAAGACTCAATAAAAAAGTTAATTCATTCCTGAAAAGACTTTCTTCGGAAGAAAAAAAATTTGTTCGAAAGATCAATACAAAAAATACTTTTGGAGGTGGTGCAATGCCAACTGTTGAGAATGACAGTCTTGGTGTTGCAATCGAGGTCCCTGAGGTTTCTGTAGAAATTATTTATACAGCATTTATCAGAGAGGAAGTCCCTATCGTCGGGACTATTGTTGACAACAGGTTTGTTCTCGATTTTATGACCGTTTTCGAAACTGATATTCCGCGACTTGCTGCTTCGGTTTCGTCAGTAATAGGCAGCAACAGGAGAGCTTAATGTATATAGTAGGAACTTCAGGACATATTGATCACGGCAAAACTTCACTCATCCAGGCACTCTCCGGTACTGATTGTGACAGGCTCCCTGAGGAAAAAGAGAGAGCAATGACAATCGATATTGGTTTTGCCAGCATCGATTATCCAAGATTTGGAACTGTGAGTATTATCGATGTTCCCGGGCACGAAAGGTTTATCAGAAACATGGTGGTTGGTGCATGGGGTATTGACCTTGCGCTTCTTGTTGTTGCTGTTGACGATGGATGGATGCCTCAGACAGAAGATCATTTCAGGGTGTTGCAGCTCCTTGGAATTGAAAGACTTGTTGTGGTTTTAAACAAGGTCGATCTGGCTGATGAAGAGATGATCGAGTTTGTAATCGAGGAAGTCAGGGAAAAACTTGCTGACACCAGATTTGCTGAATCTGACATTGTGAAAGTATCATCAAAAACCGGACAGGGAATAGAGGAACTCAGAGAAAAGATTGTAGAAAACCTTAGAAAACTAGCAAAAATTGCCAAATCCGACAAGCCATATCTTTTTGTAGACAGAACATTTGCATCAAAGGGATACGGAACCGTTATAACAGGCACTCTTAAGAATGGAGTTTTTCGGGATGATGATACAGTGCAGATTCTTCCGGGTAATAAAACTGCAAGAATTAAAAGAATAGAAAGCCATTTCAGCACTGCTCACGAGGGAAATCCTTCACAGAGAACAGCCCTTAATCTTGCGGGAGTAGCACTGGATGATCTGGGCAGAGGGCATGTTGTACTAAAAAATAATTTTTTTACAACATCAAGGGATATCGTTGCTGATATCAGGTTTCTCAACAGAGACAGGGAAATAAAAAATAATATCGGGATTGAGGTCCTTATCGGAACATCTTCTCACAAGGGAAAACTCATAAACTTTCAGGAGAAAGAGGATAAGGGGGATATTACCGCCCGCATTAAATTTGACTCTAAATGGTTTTTTTACCCCGGACAATTATTCGTGATCACCAACCCCGGAGGATACCGGATTCTTGGGGGGGGGACTGTTCTTATTCCTGATTACAATTCAAAGACCATGAAAAAAAAAGTTAAGGATAAACTTTCACTGGTAGAAACATGTTCAAGGGAAGAACTTGCAGAATTCATAATATCAGTTAGCGGATGGAAGAAAAAAAATGATTTTCTTTCAATGTTTCCTGAATCAGCAAAACACATAGAAAAGAATCTGGCGCTTCTGTATGAAGAAGGAAAGGCTGTCGAACGTGGTGAATATATTCTGGAAAAGAACTTCTATGAAGAATCCATAGTGCAAATGAAGACCTCAATCGAAACGAATGTTGGCCTTAACCTTAAGGAGGTTGCAGACAGGGCAAATATTGATCCGGAGATTGCGAGAATCCTTGTTCCTGGAGTTCTGGAATCAGGAGATGTTATTGAAAAAGAAGGAAGATTTTTTTCCGGAAGTTCAATTACCGAGGAAACGCTCAATCCCAAAAAACAAAATGTATTGAGGCAGGTTCGCGAGAACGGACGTGATGGTATTGAAATGGAAAAGTTAAAAGATGAATCTTTCAAAAAAGAGATAAAGGATCTTGTTAAACTGGATTTCCTTGTAAGCCTGGATGGCAATATTATCTATGACCGGGGACTGTATACTGAATTAAAAGACAGGGTAATGGCAGTATTTGACAGACAGGAGAAGTTCACTGTTTCAGAGGTTAAGGATGAAGTTGGTTTGTCCAGAAAATATATTATCCCTCTGCTCAACAGAATTGAGGGTGATGGCCTTATAAAAAGAATCGGCGATTTCAGGATAAAGGCCTGATATGTTTCTTGGGTTTGATATAGGCAATACCAGCACAGTAATGGGGATATATCAGGATGATGCTATTATTCCTTTGAGTATATTCAGATACGATACAGATAAAAAAACAGATACCGAAAATCTTGCATCCCAAATAAAGGATTTCCTGGGATCTTACAAAAAATCAGGAGGTATTTATAATGGTATCTCCGGCTTTGGATTCTCAAGCGTTGTTCCGGAAATTAACAGTGTCTATAAAGAAGTTGGATTAAGAGATTATTCTGTTTCACCGCTTGAGATCGATTGTAATACCCTCATGTCAATATCCATCAACTACAAAGATCCTGCAGAGATCGGGGTGGACAGAATAGTCAATGCAGAGGCGGCGTTCAGGGATTATAAAGGCCCTTCAATTGTTGTTGATATTGGTACTGCTGCAACATTCTGTGTAATCCTTGAAAATGGAACACTTGATGGAGGATTGATAGCCCCGGGAATAGGTACAACAATAGAAGCCCTTTTTCTGAATGCGTCAAATCTTCCAAGAATCAATTTTGGAAAACCCGACAGACTGGTGGCAAGAGATACTGAGAATGCCATAAAATCCGGATTTTTTTATGGATGGATATCTCTGATTGAGGGACTTATCAACAGAATAGAAGCCGAATATCCAGGAATGACTTTCACTGTTATACTTACAGGAGGATTCTCGCGGTTTATTTCGGGAAATATTGAAAGGGAAACTGTATCTGATCCTTTTTTAACAATGAAAGGAATCAAATATCTATATGATTTAAACAAAAATACTCTTCACGTATAGGTTTTTAGGACATTTTTTCAAACCTTCAGTTTTGTCAACCCTCGTATTTTTGACTTATCCACAAAGTTATCAACATTGTTAACAATTTATTCTGAAATGGACATTAATTGAGTAAATTAATTAACCGTATTTCATTATAATACTGAAAGGTGAAAAAGAAAGAAAAGAGTTTTATGTGACATAAAATCATAAGTCTTGATGTAATCAGCAGATAAGTGCCAGGTGTGATATAATTAATTTCCATTCCCGGAAATTAATTTATTAGTTCATGTTCAGGGAAAGAAGTAATTGTATAAATCAGGAAAACGGTTATCAATATCTGTTAATAACTCGTTTTTTAAGTGTTTTATGTCTCATAAAAAAAATGAAAAATTTTAAATTTTTTTTATGAGTTATTATTGGATTATACCAGTCAAGCATAGAGAACTTTTCGTCGTTTAAGGTAAATGCTTGAAAAAAGTCTTGATCAATCTATTATGATATCAAAGATACTTTTTTGTGTGTTCAATAAAAGCGTTTGTTTCATAAAGCAGGCTTTAGTGTCTCGATTATACAGACCCCGCAGTATCGAAGGCAAGCTTTGTGGTATTATAAACTGTATTCAGGAAACATATATGAAAAGATTAAAAATTAAAGAGATACTGGCTTCTGATTTTCTTAATGAAGTGGTCCTTGTAAGGGGTTGGGTCAGAACAAAAAGAGATTCAAAGGGGTTCAGTTTTATCGAACTGAATGATGGTTCTACATTGAATAATATCCAGATCGTAATCGATGAATACATCAATGATTATTCAAAAATAAAAGCAATATCAACGGGGGCGGCAGTCTCGGTGATTGGGAAAGTTATTGAATCGCCAGGCAAGGGTCAGAGTATTGAAGTGCAGGCAGAGGAGATTACAGTCTATGGAAATGCTGATCCTGAAACATATCCCCTTCAAAAAAAGAGGCACTCCTTTGAGTTTTTAAGAGAGATCGCTCATCTGAGGCCAAGAACCAATACCTTTGGTGCAGTACTGCGGGTCAGAAATTCTTTGTCCTTTGCAATACACAGTTTTTTTCAGGAAAGAGGATTCTTGTATGTGCATACACCAATTATAACTGCCGGAGACTGTGAGGGAGCAGGAGAGCTTTTTTCTGTTACTACCCTGGATATGAAGGATGTACCTGTTTCAGAGGGGAATGTAGATTATTCGCAGGATTTTTTTGGTGAAAAGACTGGCCTGACTGTTAGCGGCCAGCTCGAAGGAGAACTTCTTGCTCTTGCTTTGGGGGATGTTTATACATTCGGCCCAACCTTCAGAGCCGAAAACTCTAACACCAAAAGACATCTTGCAGAGTTCTGGATGGTGGAGCCTGAGATGGCTTTTGCAGAACTGGAACAGGATCTTGAACTAGCAGAGGCCTTTATGAAGTATATTTGTTCATATTGTTTAACTCACTGTTCAGAGGATATGGAATTTTTCAACAGCAGGATCAAACCGGGAATTGTCTCAGAACTGGAGAGCCTTGTGAATTCATCATTTGAAGTTCTTACGTACACGGATGCAGTGACTATTCTTCAGAAAGCAGACAAAAATTTTGAGTATGATGTTTCATGGGGTTCAGACCTCCAGTCTGAGCATGAAAGGTATATTACTGAAGAGTATATAAAGAAACCGGCGTTTATTATTGATTATCCAAAGGATATCAAGGCATTCTATATGAAAATGAATGAGGATGAGAAAACAGTCAGGGCAATGGATCTGCTTGTGCCTGGGATTGGTGAAATCATAGGCGGTAGTGAAAGAGAGAATGACTACGACAAGCTTATTATGAGGATGAAATCCCTTGATCTGGATCCGGCTGCATATTCATGGTATCTGGATTCCAGAAGATACGGATCTGTTCCTCATGCGGGATTCGGTCTTGGCTTTGAGAGAACTGTGCAGTTCATTACAGGAATGCAGAATATAAGGGATGTTATCCCTTTTCCGAGAACTCCGGGTAATGCATCATTTTAAACAACAAACAGGAGAAAAAATGAAAATATCAATAGGATCAGACCATGCGGGAGTAAGACTGAAGGGCATTATTATCAACCATTTCAGTGAAATAGATTTTTCAGATGAAGGAACATATTCAGAAGAATCCTGTGATTACCCTGATATTGTTTCGAAGGTTGGGTACAAAGTAATAAACGGACAGACTGAAAAAGGAATAGTAATCTGCGGCACAGGAATTGGTGCTTCAATAGCAGTTAACAAGATACGGGGGATAAGAGCTGCCCTGTGCTTTAATGAATTCATGGCAGAAATGTCACGCAGACATAATAATGCGAATGTACTGGCCCTTGGCGCCAGGGTTATAGGAGAAGATCTGGCTGTTGCAATAGTTGAGAAATGGCTTAAAACAGAATTCGAGGGTGGAAGACACGAACGAAGAATAGGAAAGATTGCCCTAATTGAAGAAGGCCGGAATCTGGAATAGTAACGGTTATGAGGAAATATAAATGTTCATAATATCTGTTGTCCCCTCCGATAATTGATTGAGAAGATGTGTATATGAATATCTATATCAACACAGAAGGTATGGTTTGAATGCCTTTACTCATAAACGGTAAGTGAATGAAAGGACTTGTCAGATATATTCCAGTTTTATTGTGCCTCCTTGTACTGCCAGGTCTGCGCCAGGAGAGCCCGGGTCTGTTCAGATTTGATCCGGTTTCGCCGGAAAACCTGCACAATTCAATGATTACAGTATCAGAATCAGGGAAACACATTTATACCGTTTCTGATATGACAACCGGCAAAACTGACAGGTTTACTCATGAAATGGTTTTGTCATTTAATTCACCAACAGTGTCATCTGATGATACCGGTAAATACAGGGTTTTGAAATCCGATTATGTATTTGACACAAAACGTGGGTCTCTGGGGGGAGGTTGTGCAGAGTTTTATAAAAGCGAACACGTTCTTGAAATAGATCCCGGAGAAAGATTATGGCTTTCAAAAGTTGATGACCTCGGTTCCTTCAGTATTGAATTCAGGGTTTGTCCGATTGATCTTGATGATGGAATCATTTTTTCGAGAACCGGGTTTTTTTCAGGAGAAAAACAGGGCATCGAGATTGCCCTGAAAGACAGCAGAATCGAAGCGCGTTTTATCAATATGTTTCATACTCCTGATGGTCAAAGAAAAAGTATTTTGCTGAACCGGGGGAGGCCTGTCAGCAAAAAAGAATGGACTCATTATGCTGTCTCATTTGACTGTAATACTGGAGCCCTTGTATCATACATAAATGGCCGTGAAGATGAATTCGTGTATATAACCACAACTGAAGATTCGTATGGGAAGGTCTATACTCCGGCTTTTGGGATTATGACCGGGAATCGTGTCTGGCAGTCTCCTGATCTTCCATCTGTCGTGATAGGGAAAAATTTTATTGGTCTTCTGGATGAGTTCCGGATTTCCTGTCTCCCGTTTGTTAACATTCAGAAAAAATACGGAGGATTACAAAAACCTTACAGGGGAGTCAGTAATGCCGGCAGGCTTCCCATGAATGTCGAAGGTGTTGTAGTTAGCCCTGTATACAGCTTTGATGATACAGGAACAAAGGTGACACTCTTTGACTGGGAAGAAAAGAAAAACAAAGATTCATTTGTCTGGATGGAGTTCAGAATTTCAGATAATCTATTTTACGAAAATGATTCTGATCTGAAATGGTATAGAATAAGAAACGGGCAGCAGGGTATTTATCTTCAGAAAAATGACAAAGGCAATTTTCTGAGGGGCAAATACTTTCAGTGGAGAATGCATCTGGTCGCTTCTCCTGATGGGCAACATTCTCCCTCTGTATCTGAAATGCGTCTCTTCTATATGAGGGATACCGCTCCTGAAGTACCGTCCTTTGTAGATATTGCCGAAACCGGCGACGGATTTGTAAAATTAAGATGGAAGAAGAATGTTGATCATGATATTCTCGGATATAAAATATACTATGGCTATTCACCAGAGAGAAATGATGGAGTTCTATCATATTTATCCGGTAAAAGAATTTCAAATTCTCTTTCAAAAGGAAATTTTATTGAAATAACCATTGATAACAGTTTGATAAATGAGAACAGAAAAAAGGATTATGTCAAATTTAATGATTATCCTCTTTTGCGGAATACAGTTCTTTATTATTTTTCTGTAAGCGCTTATGATTCCTACAGACCTGATTCTTCTCATAATCATGAATCGGGCCTCTCAAAAAGGGTTAGCGCCCGTCCTTATGCAGGATCAGAGATATTGACAACTAATTGAGTATCTTCTCTGGTGTAAAATCCCTTAATGACAATTTTATAGGTTTATATGCAAAAGCTCATTGACTATTGATCATTTGATTTTTGTATTGGTTTGTATGTTATTCCCAAAAATGTTCAGAAGCTCTTAACCCCGCAGGGAACATGCCGGTTTGATCTTCATTTTTTTGAGAAATATTGCAATATGCCCGGGCATGTGTGAATTAATATCCGAGTATATACAAAAAAGGTTTTATTGATTATTATAAAGGTATGTTGATGAAAAATATACAGATTGAGATCCCGGAACATGTAAGGGAAAATGTTCATGCAATAGTGGATCGATTTGCAGAGCAGGGATACGAATGTTACCTGGTTGGCGGTTCTGTGAGAGATCTTATCCTGGGCAATGAGATTTATGATTATGATTTTGCAACCAATGCAGAACCTGACAGGGTAATGAGGTTTTTTAAGAGAGTCATACCAACCGGAATCAGGCATGGAACTGTTTCTGTTATAATGGATGAAAATTCAACTTATGAGATCACTACTTACAGGGCTGACGGCAAGTATATTGACGGCAGGCGCCCTGAATCTGTTTCATTTTCAAATTCTCTCAAAGAAGATGTTCAGCGAAGGGATTTTACGATAAATGGACTTGCCCTTGATATTAAAACAGGTGAAATAATAGATTATGTGGATGGATTGCAGGATCTGAAAAAGGGGATTATTCGAACAATCGGGAATCCTCTTGACCGTTTCAGTGAGGATGGCCTGCGTACATTCAGGGCCTGCAGGTTTGCATCAAAACTTGGTTTTGAGATTGAAAATGAAACTT
Source organism: uncultured Leptospirales bacterium (assembly GCA_964512685.1). Lineage (GTDB taxonomy): Bacteria > Spirochaetota > UBA4802 > UBA4802 > UBA5550 > CAZEJW01. The sequence goes on from CAZEJW010000006.1 coordinate 57,941, forward strand.
TTACTGCAATATCAAAAACTCTGGCTATAGCAGAGCTGATCTCTGTTGAAAGAATCCGTGATGAATTCAAAAAAATACTAGTATCTGAAAAACCCTCTGTTGGCATCGAATACCTGAGAAGATCAGGTCTTCTGAGGTTATTTCTGGAAGAACTCGATGACTGTTATCTGGTGGAACAGAATAAGTATCATTCATACGACATTTATTACCACAGCCTCTATTCATGTGATGCTGCCCCAAAGGATAACCTGCTTATAAGGATTGCTGCTCTCCTTCATGATGTGGGGAAGGTTCCGGTACGCAGAGAAGGCCCCCATGGAGATTATACCTTTTATAATCATGAGGTTGTTGGCGCTAAAATGACAAGACGTATAATGAAAAGACTCAAATTTTCAAATGACGAAATTGCAAAGGTTAATAATCTTGTTTTAAATCATATGTTCCATTTTACTGATGACTGGACTGACGGAGCAGTGAGAAGATTTATGAGAAAGGTCGGCGTAGAAAATTTAGATGATCTGTTTATGCTGAGGCTTGCTGACCGCAGGGGAAACGGAGCGCGTGATGGAATCCCGGCTCCTCTTCACAAACTGAGGAGACGTATTGAAAGGGCAATAGAAGAAGAGAATGCCATTACTGTCAGGGATCTCAATATTAACGGGAACATCCTGATGGATAAGTTTGATATTAAACCAGGGCCTGTTATTGGTAGAATACTGAATGAGCTCCTCGAAATAGTTCTTGATGACCCTGCGGCAAATGAGAGTGGTTTTTTACTAAGTAAAGCAGAAGAGATTTATTCAAGGGAAAAGGCTAACGGATAATATCCTTAACCCAGTTGATTTCGCCGCCTTCGATTGCAATGAGATCGAACCTGAATAAATGATTTTTTTTATTCATTTGCGGATATTTTATCAGGTAACCGTTTGCAGTGAACCTCAGAGTGCTTTTTTTCTTCTGGTTGATGGAATAGAGGGCTCCCCCAAATTTCTTCGAATCCCTTGATTTTACTTCTACAAATAAGACTAAATTTTCCTTTTGGGCAATGATGTCAATCTCACCATTTTTACCAAAATGAAAGTTCCTGTCAATTATTGTAAACCCTGAATTTTCCAGAAATTCGCAAGCCTGTTCTTCACCACTGTTCCCTTTGTCTCTGAGATTTGTCATGGTTTCAGGTTCCTGATGGATTATTTACAGAACGTCAAATATATTTATTCCAACTTCTTTTTCGTTCAGAACTTTTGTGATATAAAATGATGTCTGGTCAAGAAGGTTGAGAATCATTGTATCCTCTAATTTGTTCCCTTCTGCCCTGAATATCAGTTTAATTATCGGTCTTAATGGTTTTTCCGGTATCGATCCAATAATAATTCCAATGCTTTTGTCGTTGAGCTCGACAATAGAACCAATCGGGTATACTGACATGCGGGAGAGAAAGACTCTCAATATGACAGGGTCGAATTTATTCACTCCTGTAGAAAGAAGGTTTCTCATAGCATGGTAGAAGTCGACTTTTTCTCTATAGCTTCTGTTGGATATCTGGGCCTCGTATGAATCTGCGATTGCTGCTATTCTTGCATACTCATGAATTTCATTGCCCTTGATGCCCCTTGGATAACCCTTGCCATCGAATTGTTCCTGATGCTGAAGGGATACAATGGCAATATTTTCATTGATATCGGCAAGCTGCCTGAGTGCCTTGTATCCGTGAAGGGGGTGCGTCTTTATCTGTTTGAATTCCTGTTCTGTTAGGTTCGACTGCTTGTGTATAATGTATACAGGTATTTTGGTCATACCCGCATCAATAAGGAGAGTGCCCATCCCCAGCTCTTTGAGTCTGTGTGGCGGGTATTTGAGGGCAAGGCCCATAATGAGTGCATAAAAGGTTACGTTCACTGAGTGCATTACCAGGTAGTCTTTCCCCTCGTCAAGTCCGTAGAGGAAAAGAAAGACATTACTGTTTTCTTTAAGGAGCATAATAATGTTTTCGACTGATTGCTCAAGTTCTTCAGTGTCGAATGGTTCCATCTTCCTGATGCAATCATATGCTTTTTCTACAGAATTTCTTGCCTGGGAATGAACTTCTATGAGCCTCTTTCGTTTCTTTAGCAGATCATTATATTCTGAAACTATTCTTTTCTCGTTTTCTGAGGGGGAAGAGTTTGATGTATCT
>CAZEJW010000006.1:60134-63862 GCA_964512685.1 uncultured Leptospirales bacterium
GCGCTTCTCAACTGCAATCAGTTCACCGGTTGTTTCAATCTCGCTAATGCCCCATTTCATCAGTTTCTTGATGTCATCTTCTTTTATGGCGGAGTTGGCAGGAACCAGCATATTGCTGCTGTCAACATATATGGCCTGATTAAAAACCATTCCTGGTTTCAGATCTTCTACTGAAATTTTTTTCATGCCTGTCATTTTATTTTCCTGAGTTCTTCATTTTCTCTCTAAAGTCTGAGTTAACTGTATAGCAATATGCAAGAACCCGAGATACTGCTTTAAAGAGATCTTCCGGTATTTCTTCTCCAGTGTCAAGAGTGTAGAGTGTTTCTGCAAGATCTTTATCCTTATATACTGTGATACCATTTTTTTCTGCAAGATCTGTCATTTTTTCAAGGAGTACTCCCCTTGCTTTGGATATTATCCTGGGTGTATCACCGGAATATTCAAGGGCGATTCCCTTTTGTTCCTGAAACATTTTATACCTTCATATCAAATTGACCGGAGCCGTTTTTATTATATAACTCAAAGATCTGTCTTATCACATATGAAGTCCTGTGGATTGTCAATTGGGTTTGTATCCCCATATGTATTAGTTCTTCTGTAACTATGCTTACTCCTGCTCTCAGGGTTTCTGATGTTGAAATATCTTCAGTATAAACATTTATTGATATTATTTCTTCAATTTTTCTGCTCAGTATATCTATATGTCCGAGTTCTGAAAGGTCGAGAGAGAACAAAAGTGTTTTTTTATCTATAATACATCTAACCGGTTTAAATTTATCGTCATCTAAACATGCAAAATCAAAAAGATAAGGATAATTTGTATGATTAGAATTTAATAGTAATGTTTTTAAGTGCCAAATTATATCATTGCCTTTCTCTGTATCAATCAAATTATCTATTTGGTGAAATAATTTTTTTATATTCTTATCACTTAAGAATTCATTTTTATCGGAAAGCGTTTTTCCTTTGTTTAGAAGAAAGAGTATCAGCAGAAGATTGAAGCTTGTTTTTCTTCCTCCTGCAAGTAAAAGATTCAGTGTTTCGATTAAATCAGCCGGGAATCCTGAATCCAAAAGCCGGTTTGATAGCTCTGTGACAGCGTTTTTTCGGTTTTTTTCTTTGTCGAGTTCGAACAGAAAAAGGCTCAATTCAAAAAGATTCCGTGAGGATGAAGAAAAGAACCTTTTGAGGTTGTACATAAGTGAAGGACGGGGTGTGCTTCCTGCAAGTGAATGTTTCATTAGTTCATTGTATATATTCTCAGCCTTGTCATCCCTTTTCAGTCTGAAAACTAAAGCCCCGTTCTTTCTTTCGAGCAAAGTAAGAATAATTAAATTTTTTTCAGGTAATCCCTGGGTGAACTCAGCTCTGAATCTTTTGCCAGCGATATCAATTACTGCTCCATTTTTTGAGTATGCCCGTATGATTCGGGCTTTAACTTCAGTACCGGGACTGAGTTTTTTGTAGAGGTCGCGGGTTTTATCACCGGATATTCTGATTATATGAGTTGAATCAATCTTCGTCATTAAAAAGAGACTCCTGTTCGGAGATCATGCTTTTTACTGGTTCATAAGATTTCCTGTGTGCAGGGGAAAATCCTTTCCTGTTTATGGATTCGATATGATGCATTGTGCCATATCCTTTATTTTTTGCAAAATCGTATTCAGGATAAAGGTTATCATATTTACTGATAATTCGGTCTCGTGTGACTTTTGCCATAATAGATGCTGCCGCAATACTGAAAGAGATGTTATCTCCGCTCTTAATGGATTGGTACCTGAATCCTGTATCAAACTTAAAATTTCCGTCAAGGAGCAAAAATTCCGGAGTTACTGTCAGTTTTTTAAGAGCCTGTTTTATGGCATATTCGGTGGCTCTGTTTATATTGATTTTGTCAATTCTTCTGTGAGAAGCAAACCCTACAGCAGACGAAAGCGCATTCTCTAAAATATAACCGTATGCCTTTTCTCTTCTTTTTTCGGTGAGTTTTTTTGAATCTTTTATCAATATATGCAGGTCTTCCGGAGGATTAAGGATGAAATCACGGTGGAAAATAACTATTCCAACTGATAAGGGACCCGCAAGTGCGCCTCGACCGGCTTCGTCTATACCTGCAATGAGATTCATACCATTTTTCAACAGGCTGTTTTCTAATTGGAAGGTAGGTATAAAGGAAGAGGCGGAATTTATGCCCGCCTCATTGAGTTGTAAAAAGGAATTTTTTTTCATCTTGCTGCTTTTTATTCAGCAGATTCTTCCTTGACTGCCTCTGCCGGTTTTACTTCCGGAGCTTTTGCAGCTTTATTGTCATTTTTTTTGACTATTCTTCTTTCCTTGAGTTTTGCGGATTTTCCTCTTCTTTCTCTCAGGAAGTAGAGTTTTGCTCTTCTGATTTTTCCTTTTCTTCTTACTTCGATATCAGCTATTCTTGGTGAATAAACCGGGAAAATTCTTTCCACTCCGATATCAAAAGAAATTTTTCTTACTGTGAAAGTTTTACTGAGGCCCTTGTTGTCAATTGCAATTACAATCCCTTCGAATACCTGAATTCTTTCTCTGTTTCCTTCTACTATTCTGTAGTGTACTCTTACTGTGTCGCCAACTTCGAAGTTGATTTCTCTTTGAACGGGCATTATTTCTTTTTCAACTGCTTGAATTATATCCATTTTTATTCCTCTCCTCGGATTTTTCTCAAAAGATATTTTTTATATAAATCAGGTCTAACCTTGATTGTTTTCTCTTCACTTTTTTTTCTTCTCCACCGTTCTATCTCTTTGTGATTTCCACTCAGGAGAACAGATGGTACACTCATCCCGTCAATTTCAGCAGGTCTCGTATAGTGAGGATATTCAAGCAGATGGCCTTCAAAACTTTCCTCTTCAAGAGATTCTGAATTTGACATAAAACCGGGTATATATCTGGCAATGGTATCAATTATAATGAGAGCAGCAAACTCTCCTCCTGACAATATATAATCTCCGGTTGATATTTCCTGATCAATGTATTTTTCAACTATTCTTTCATCAATTCCTTCATAATGTCCGCAGACAATTGTTATCTCTTCTTCCAGAGAAAATTTTTTTACTGCTTCCTGTGTCAGCATCTTTCCCCCGGGAGAGGTAAGAATTGTTTTCACTCCGGGTTTTTTGACACTTTCGAGCGCTTTAATAAGGGGAGCAGGCATAAGAACCATTCCTGATCCTCCCCCATATGGGTAATCATCACATCTTTTGAATCTGTCATCAGAAAAACATCTCAGATCAAATCTGTTTACTGTAAGGATCCCTGATTTCCGGGCTTTTCCAATAAGTCCGGACTCCAGAGGAGACTCAAAAAAATCAGGGAAGAGCGTTATGACATTGAATATCAATCAAACAATCCTTCGACCGGAGTGATTTCAATTATTCCTTCTTTGACTCTGTCTACAGATACCATTGATTCTACAAATGGCAGAAGAACGTTTTCCCCGTCCAGATTTTTTATAACAAGGATTTCGCCTGATCCTCCCTGGTTTATGTCGATAAGTTCGCCAAACCTCTTATCGTTAAGGAGAACTGTGCATCCAATAAGATCGTAATAGTAAAACGAATCTTTATCAAGCTCATCTCTTGTTTTTTCAGCTTCTTCTTTGGTTAGATATATCTCCACACCTTTCAGAGACTCAGCTTTATCTCTGTCGTTTATTCCTTTCAGGGTCAGGAGGCATACTTTACCTTTGGAAACCT
>CAZEJW010000007.1:0-590 GCA_964512685.1 uncultured Leptospirales bacterium
GTCGGAGGCGTCCTAAAAGGGGTCGGTACCCTCTGAATTAAGGTCGGAGGCGTCCGAACGAGGGTCGGTATAAGATCGAGGAAATCTTTTCCCCCTGTAGGGAACGGTCGCGACCGTTCCCTACAGGGATATACCGTTCTTTACCCCAGAACAAGTTTCACATAATCAAAACTCTTCCTGTCGATCACAACATCTTTAACAAAACCAGAGAGTTTTTCGTTTTCAATGATACCTGAAAACTCACCTGAGTTTACTGCATTTATGAGTTTATCTTCAACGGTTCTGTAGCTCAGTTTTCTTTTGCGGTTGAACTCAGCTTTTTCAGCAACAAGCCAGGTCTGGTATTTTTCCACTGCCTTATCGAGCTTCTTTGTATTCACAGATTTAACAGAATAGAGATACTGCATGTGCCTCAGAAGCACATAAACCTCATCATATAATGGCATGCGGTCTTTGTAGATATAGTGCGGGATATTTGCCGGCATTTCGAGTTCCGAAATAAGGGAGGAGCTTGTTTCAATGAATCCCTTCCTGTAGCTGTATATTGCATTACCTGACTGCCTGTTCTCTTTGTAGATTTCTTCAATCCC
>CAZEJW010000007.1:600-63774 GCA_964512685.1 uncultured Leptospirales bacterium
CCTTCGTCGGCAAGTGGCACATGGGTCACGAGCGCGACGATCCGCGCCCGGGCTTCGATCATTGGTATAAGCTGAAAAAAAACATTCTTCTGCCTGCCAGGTCTGAGGGTCAGCCAGCCGGGCATGATAAAATCAACGTTAAGAGATTTAAGCCTTTTAAAAAGAGAGAGCATGTTTTCACGGGTGTCAGATACAAACGGGATAAACGGCATTGCAAGCACACCAACATACATGCCTGCCTGTTTAAACACCTCTATCATCCGCAGCCGTTCTTCAACTGAGGATGCACGCGGTTCAAAAATTTCCCTTAGACTGTCATCCGTAAAAGTCAGGGATACCATGAGAAGAAAACCGTTTTTCTCATGAACCTGCTTCCAGGTTTCAATGTCGCGGGTAACGAGGCTCGATTTAGTGAGAAGAGTAACAGGATAATCAAACAGAGCAATCACTTCAGCACTGCTCTTCATGAGCATCTCGGATTCTTCAACAGGCTGGTATGCATCGCTTACACCCGAACCAACTGATATAAAGCCTGGTTCTTTAAGCCTGTTTATTTCAATTGCGAGCAGTTCAGGGATGTTTTTGCGTATAACGATATCCCTGTCAAATTCACCTTCAACATAATACTTCTCAGCCCTGCCGTCACAGTACATGCAGCCGTGCTCACACGCAGCATAAGGTGAAAATCCATACTTGCCAAGATTAAATTCATTGGCAAGGTTCCATTTTCTCAGGGCTGTTTTGATTTCCTTGTAGTGTCTGTTGATCATCTGCAAACCTGAACAGCAGCAACAGTTCTCTGCAAATCAGGCAAGAATACATCTCACTCTGTGCCCGGGTCTTTTTTCCTGGAGTTGAACAGGCACATGCCTGCATTCTTCCTTCCGCATGGAACACCTGGGGTAAAACACACAGCCGGAGGGTTCTCTGTCAAGAACAGGAACCATTCCGGGTATAGTATTGAGTCTGTCCTTTTTTACTCCAATTCTCGGCACAGCATCCATGAGTCCCCTTGTATAAGGATGAAGAGGGCTGTTGAATATATCTTCAGAGGTCCCGGTTTCAACAATCTCACCCGCATACATTATAGCGATTTTGTCTGCCACGTTTGCAACAACACCGAGGTTATGTGAAATCAAAAGAAGCGACATGCCCCTCTCTCTCTGAAGCCCGAGCAGCAGATCCAGAATCTGGGCCTGAATGGTTACATCGAGGGCGGTAGTTGGCTCATGTGCAATAAGTATAGACGGAGATGCCGCAAGCGCTATTTCGATCATAACCCTCTGTCGCATACCGCCTGAGAATTCATGGGGGTATGAATCATCCCTGCCGTGAGGAATCCCCACCAGAGCAAGAAGCTCTTCAGCCCTTGTGCGGGCTTCAGCCTTTGTGCATCCTATGTGTTCTGTTATGTTTTCTGAAATCTGGTATCCGGCGGTAAAAACGGGGTTTAGTGAAATCATTGGTTCCTGAAAAATCATGGATATTTCACTGCCGCGGATTTTTCTTACTTCAGGTCCGGTCATGGAAAGGATATCATTGCCTTTATACAGCACCCTGCCCTTTTCAATTCTGCCGGGACTCGCAACAAGGTTCAGAAGAGAAAAAGCGGTTACTGATTTTCCGCAGCCTGATTCACCCACAAGACCGAGGCATTCCCCGTCTTCAATATCAAAGGATGCATCTCTTACTGCAAAGACCCGTTTCCCGTCAGAGGGAAATGTTACTGTGAGATTTTCTACTGTCAGGAGTGAAGACACATCAGGCCTCGCTTAGATAATATTACGGCTTCTTCGTTTCAACTCAAAACCGGTTTCTGTTAGTCGGTTAAAAAGGTCGTCGGGTTCTTCACCATTTATAATACATTTATATATTGTACCGTCCTTATAGCCAAGGAGCTCAACCCTTTTTACAACAAGCACATCAAGCATGGCTTTTTCGTCTGATTCATTATCCGGATTCTTTTCAATGTATTCGGCCCGTCTCTCCTTTGTTTCAGCAAAAGCGAGCTTATTGATTCCGGTTTCCCTGACACCTGAAATGAATTCGTCTACTGTACTGTATATTATTTCACCACTCATAATCCCTCTTGTAAAATACCGTTTTATTTTATCTGTACAGGTTCAACTTTGCAGGTCTTATCATCCACCCTGAAAAGATAGTAGTGACTGAACTTCCTGTAATACCTTCTGTCATGAAATCCGCCGCAGCCTGCATTTATATACTTTATACCTTCATGGTCTTTTTCAAGAAAGAATTCAGCCTCACCTGAAATCACTATCCTTACATTGTATTTCCTGAAAAGATTGTGCATCTCAAGATCATGCCCTGAAAGGGAACCATTGCCCCGTCTGCTGAAAGGACTTTCGGATTTAAAAACAATAATGCCGCCTGAATTCCTGTAAAGGGAAAGGTCGTTTTTAAGCCAGTTCATAACTTCCTTCTTTCCGGAAGAATAAGAAAGAACAACACAGTGAACAGAACCGCAGTTAAACGAATAAAAGGGCCCCTGCTCAAAAAAATCAGTATATACAGAGTATCCTTTATTAAAAAGACCCCTGCTCCCTGCTGCAAAATAGAAGGGAGCGTTCAGTTTTTCAAAATCACTGAGAAGAAGGGAATACTGGCGTTTCAGATCAGATGAATCTATACCTGTCCGGCTTTCTCCCCCGAACACAGCATTCCCGTTGAGCACAACAAAATCCACACTGTTTTTACTGATGTCCTCTGCAACATCTTTCAGAGTATCCGGCCAGCCATTGAAAGGGGATTCAGGGGCAGAGTTATTGAGAACAGCAAATCTTAAACACGAAAACCGGGGCTTTTCCCCGGCACTCGAGCAGGACAAAAGCGGCAGCAGTATTGCAGCCAGGAACACTGCCGCATAACTGATTCTTTTCAGATTAAAGAACATTTTTCTGATCAGACAAGCCTCAGGAAATCTGTTGGATATGATTCACAGATTTCCTTAACTGCTCCCCTGGTTCTTTCGAGAAGCACATCATCTTCCATGTTGTTGATTATATCAGCTATCATTATTCCAATTTTTCTGAACTCATCCTCACCGAGTCCTCTTGTTGTAAGGGCCGGCGAACCAAGCCTTATACCACTTGTAACAAATGGAGACCTTTCATCGAATGGAATACCGTTTTTGTTGCATGTAATACCTGCAGCATCGAGCCTGTTTGCAACATCACGTCCTGTAAGATCTTTATTTCTTAAGTCAACGAGAATAAGATGATTATCTGTTCCGTCTGAAACAAGCTTAATGTCATGTGACATCAGGGTTTCTGCCAGAACCTTAGAGTTTGCCACAACCTTTTCCTGGTACTTTACGAAATCAGGCGAAAGAGCTTCCTTAAAAGCAACAGCCTTTGCAGCAATGGTGTGCATAAGAGGTCCGCCCTGAACACCGGGGAACATAAACTTGTTAACCTCTTTTTCATAATCGGCCTTTGAAAGAATAACACCGCCCCTTGGTCCGCGAAGAGTCTTGTGTGTTGTCATAGTAACAAAGTCAGAAACAGGAACAGGTGAAGGATGAACCCCGGCTGCAACGAGTCCTGCGATATGTGCTATATCAACCATCATCTTAGCGTCAATTTCATCAGCAATCTCTTTAAAAATATTGAAATCAATCACTCTTGGATAAGCTGAAGCGCCTGCAATAATCAGTTTTGGTCTGTGTTCCTTTGCCAGCCTTCTAACTTCATCATAATCGATCAGGTTTGTATCCTCAGTTACGCCATATGACACAACATTAAAATAGAGACCTGAGAAGTTTACAGGAGAGCCATGCGAAAGGTGTCCTCCATGAGCGAGATTCATTCCCATGTAAGTGTCGCCCGGTTTTACAAGAGACATCATAACAGCCATATTTGCCTGGGCACCACTGTGGGGCTGTACATTGGCAAATTCGGCTCCGAAGAGTTTTTTAATACGCTCTATAGCAAGGGTTTCGGCTTCGTCTACATGCTCACATCCATTATAGAATCTCTTGCCCGGGTAACCTTCAGCATATTTATTAGTCATTGTTGATGCGGATGCTTCAAGAACCGACCTTGAAACATAGTTCTCAGATGCTATCATAAGCAGATTGTCTTCCTGCCTCATGTTTTCTTTCTGAATTATATTGTATATTTCAGGATCTGACTGTTTGAGTGGTGAGTTATCAATCATAGTTAACCTCGGTTTATATTATTATACGCTCCAGGCTAAGAACATCCCCACCCGGCCTCCCCCATCAAGGGGGAGGAGGTTGTGTCACAAACTATTGCTGTGATGCAACCCTTCCCTTCAGCATAGCCCTCCCTTGACGGGAGGGTTGGGAGGGTGAAAGCAGTAAAAATCCTGACGCGTATTATATTTCAAATCTGTATTTACCCTGCTTTTATGAGAGGAGACCTTTTTATTGTCAATAAAAAATGGATATATTGCTCTCTGAACTGCATACAGCATACATATTCTCAATATAAAACAGTACTGGCCTTGACAAAACTGAAATCATTCCCGAATCTGTTCATAACAATAGTAACAGCAATAATGTATTATGGAGAAATGATGAAACTCAAAGAAGATAGACCACTTTACCGGCTCGCAGAAGTGGCTGAAATACTGAGAAGTGAAAACGGATGTGCCTGGGACAAAAAACAGACATGGGATTCACTCAAGACCTGCCTTATAGAGGAAACCTATGAGGTATACGAAGCAATAGAAAACAATGACCCGACACACCTTAAAGAAGAGCTAGGGGATTATCTCTACCAGGCATTTGCACATGCCCAGATTGCAAAAGAGCAAAATCATTTTACAATTGACGATGTTGCGTCTGACATAGTTGAAAAACTTATCCACAGACACCCGCATGTATTCGGAAACGAATCGATTGACAGCCCTGAAGCGGTAATTGACCGCTGGGAAGAGATAAAAAAGGATGAAAAATCACACAGAGAATCAGCACTGGATGGGATTCCCTCACACCTGCCTGCGCTGCAAAAGGCATGGAAAATACAGAAAAAAGCAGCAAAAAAAGGATTTGACTGGCCTGATAAAAGTGGTCCAATAGAAAAGCTCGACGAAGAATTAGATGAACTTAAAAAAGCAGTGAATGAAAACCACAGAGAAAATATTGAAGAGGAAGCAGGGGACATTCTTTTCAGTATTGTGAACATCATGAGGTTTATGGATATAAACCCGGAAGAGGCACTGCGGAAAACCATAGACAAATTCTCGGAAAGATTCAGATACGTTGAAAAAACCGCAAATGCAAAAGGCCAGGAGCTTGGGGATATGACCCTGGAAGAAATGGATTCACTCTGGGAAGAAGCTAAAAAATCACAATAAAAGGATACTCTCTTGAACAGGATGAAAGACATGAATTTTGATCTTAAGCAGATAAGATCATTCAATGAAATAATCAAAGAGAACAGCTTCACAAGGGCATCGAGGAACCTTAAAATCGGCCAGGCAACGATCAGCCATCATATTCAGCAGCTGGAAGAGGCGCTTGGCGTCAAACTTATAAACAGAACAAGCAAATCCTTCTCCATAACACCCGAAGGTGAGACATTCCTTGACTTCTGCAAAAACGTTTTCACTCAACTGGATGAGCTGAGGGAGAACCTCGACAAATCCACAGAAGGAGGGTCAACTGACATAGCTGCAAGCACCATACCCTCCACCTATATTCTGCCTGCAATAATATCATCCCTGAGAAAAAATAATCCGGAATACTACTACAGGGTTCACATATTCGACAGCAGAGAGGCTGTTGAATTTCTCAAAGAAGGCAAGGCAGAACTGGCAATAACCGGCAAACAGGTAAAGCACCCGTCTCTCGAGTACAGCCTCATCCTGCAGGACAACATCGTACTCATAGGCAGCTCATCCTCACAGAAAACAATGCAGATTTCAGAACTCGGCCATGCGCCGCTGGTAAGAAGAGAAAAGGGATCAGGAACAAGAAACGCCACAGATGAAGCTCTGATTGCAGCAGGAATATCGCCTGCCGAGCTCAACAATGTTTACGAGTGCACAACATCAGAAGGAATAAAAGAATCCGTGATCGAGGGTATAGGCTTCGCATTCATTTCAAAACTCGCGATCAGGAGAGAACTCGACCTGGGCATATTAAAAGAAATAAAAATTGAAGGATTTGAGATAAAGAGGAACTTCTATATAGCCTTTCAGAAAAACCGCCATTTGAGCAGCCCGGCAAGGGCCTTTCTTGAAGCGGTCACAGACAGACCTCAATGAGAATGGATTGCCTCTCATTCCTGCGAAGGCAGGGATTACTTCGTTTTTATAAATCCGCCCATTTCATGATAAAGATTTTCCATTTCTCTTAACGAGAGTTTGCAACCCCCGAATTTATTAGAACTTATTATCTCTTTGATATCCTGCGCCCGGCTGAACCATGCCGGCCTGTCATGAGCATGTTCCCTGATAAGGATATCCAGCAACCTGTATGAGGCTGTAAGATATTTCTCTGCACTCCCTTCTTCAAGAGCACGATTCACTTCACCATAAATTTCTGCGGATTTATTTTCAGAAGCAACATTATCGCTTTTTTCAATTTCACCATCTTCAGCCACAATGGAATATCTTTTTCTTTCCCATAGAACAAGAAAAAGAATGCCACCCATAATAAAAAGTGAAACTATAACGATAACAAGAGGATCAACAAGAGGAGGAGCCTTTTCATCCTTATCAAACGAAAGCGCTCCCTCTGATGGCTTTGCGGGATTATCAAGAACCTTTATAACAAGGCCTTCCGATGCCACCTGTTCGAATGTTCCCTTAAGCGGATTGTAACACTGAAGAACAAGAGAGCCAAGATCGAGTTCCCCTTTTTTTTCGGGTATAACCGTTACTGTGAAATCCCTTTCACCTGAAATCTCATTGTCTTTAATACTGAGCCTTTCATCTCCTCTTTCAACCAGGACTTTTACATCCCTGCTTTGCTGAAGAAACTGAGGCTTTGAAAGAGTAAGAAGATTGCCTTTACCAGAAACAGTAACACTGATCTTCTTTTCCTGGAAAGCCATAACAGGAGAATTGTCAAACCCTGCCTTCATCGTAAACACACCAACGTCTCCCCTGTAATCCAATGGCTTGCCTTCAGAAGGAATGGCAATTACATTGACTTCTGTCTTTTCGAACGCAACCCTGGACTGCCTGGAAAAATCAAAAAAGGAATCACCAACCTCATATGAAATAACGACCGACCCTCCGCCTATCTCCTTCAGTCCTGACTCAGCAGGCACAAGCACGGTTGTAAAGACATGAGACTTCACCATTTCTGTTCCGTCTATATTGACAATCGCGTCCGCAATATTTTCCTCAATTCTTTTAAGAACAAAGCCCTTGGCCTCAGGCATTTTCTCAACACCCCTGATCTTGAGATCCGGGATTCCTGAAAAAAGAATATAATGACGCATAAGAAGAGGTTCTCCTGAATACACCTTCTCTTTAGAAATCTCTACAACAGAACTTATCTTTCCGGAGGAAGCCATTCCCTGAACACTGCGGGCATTTCCCTTGAGCACAGTCAGTTTTACAGGATCTGATTTCACCTTACTGCCATTTACATCGAAAACGAATGAGGGTATTGTATAAGCACCTTTTTCGAGAGCGGTTATTCTGAAACTGAGAACAATCCCTCTCCAGCTTCTTCCGTTGATAAACTGAAAACTTCTCTGCATTCCTGAAGATCTGATTTCAAGGCCTTTTACATGAGGAACCTTAAGAGGCTTTACATCGCTACCAATTCCGCTTATCTTCAGGCTTAAAGTGGTTGATTCACCGGCTTCAATTCTGCTGTTTTCAAGAACAGTCACTACCTGCTCAGCAGAAAAAAGCGGAGTTGAAATTATGAATAAAACAAAGGCTGCCAAGAGTGCCCTACCAGTTTTTTTCAAGATTATGCCTTTCATTCGATGTTCCTTTCTGTCGTCTTACGGGTTTGTTTTTCATGGATTCAAGTATATTCTTAACCTGCTCCCTGCTCATCTTCCTCTGGGGCTGTTGCTGTTTATTCTTCTGCTGTTCAGTGTCTTTTTTCCTGTCATCGCTCTTGTCTTTCTTCTCATCTTTTTTATTGTCTTTTTTATCGTCTTTTTTATCGTCTTTATCGTTATTCTTTTTCTGATCCTGCTTTTTATCCTTCATCTTAAGAAGATATTCAAGGTTGTTTTTCGCCCTTGCATATGATGGATCTATCTTTAAGGCATTCATGTAACTGTCTACAGCTTCACGGTATTTCTTCATTTCAAGATATGAATTGCCCAAATTGAGAAAAGCCTTTTTCTGAATATTCGGATCATCTGCCTCAAGAGCTCTTTTGTATTCCATTACAGCTTTATCGTAATTGCCTGCACCATACTCGGCATCGCCCCTGTTGAAAGCGAGTTTCTTTTCATCCTCTTTTGACGGGGCATATTTTTCAGCCTTTTTATATTTTTCAAGAGCTGCCGGATAATCCCTGTCGTGAAACCTGGAATTACCCTCTGACACATGATCCTGGAACGGGTCCATCCATCCTGCCAGAAAAAAAACGAGCAAAATAATCAGCACCTCAGGAAAGCATCTTTGCTTCTTTTTACTGTACATCACTTTCCCCCGTTACTGAAAAATTTTTTCTTTCTGAAAAGCGGTTTAATTGACCACTTCCTGTTTTCATCTCCTGAAAAAAGGGGAAGCAGTTTAATACCCCTGCGTTTTCTGTCATATGGCCTTTCAGGAATCATCACCTCTATCATTAAAAGAAGGATAAGAAGGCCAGTAAAAATCTGGTAGCGTTCTTTTCTCTCTTTAATCATCCGCGAACCAAAATCCGTTGCCTGCTGATCTTCGATTATCTCCAGAATAAAATTAAGATCTGCAAAGCTGTCAGATATATCGATATAAGCGCCCCCGGTCGAGGCTGCGAGTTTTTTCAGAAGATCAGGATTCTTCCTTGTTGTAACAAGTTCGCCCTTTGAATCCCGATAGTAGATATCCCCTGTACTCTCTTCTGTGCCCACCGGAATATTCTCACCTGAAGATCTGCCAATGCCAAGGGTATAAACTGAAATATCGTTTTCCCTGAAAAACGGGATGGCTTCCAGTGCGGCTCCTTCGTGGTCCTCTCCATCCGTTATGAGAACGAGCAGTTTGGATGTGAGTCTTTTTTTACTGAAAACCCTTCCTGTTTCATTAAGAACTTTGCCGATGTCAGTTCCCTGAAGCCTTACAGAGTCGGGTCCGGCCGAATCAAGGAACATCATGAATGCCGATATATCCGAGGTAAGAGGACACTGAAGGAATGCATCACCCGCGAAAAGAATAAGCCCTATCCTGTCACCCTTGAGGGAATTGGCTATCCACCGTACAGCGCTCTTTGCCTTCTCCAGCCTGCTCGGCTTTATATCAGCAGCCCTCATACTGTTGCTTACGTCAAGCGCAATCAGCACATCAGAACCTTCGTTATGCACTTCTCTCATTCTATCACCCCAGCCCGGCCTGAGAAGACAGACAGCGGCTGTTATAATCGAAACAATAATCAGAATATTTTTTATAAGAGTTCTTTTCTTTGATCCCAGAACAAGGTTCTCCGCTCCGGGCATGAGGGAGATCATTTTTTTCTTCCAGTAAATATAATAAACAAAGAGCGCGATAACGAGTAGTGTTGCGCCTGAAATATAAACAATATATTTGTAGTTAATAAAATCAATCATGGCAGTTTCCTGAAAAATACTGACCTCAGCAGAATCTCAAAAAAGAAAAGACATACTGCAATAGTCAAAAGGTACTGAAACTTATCATAAAACTCATTGTAAACATTGAGTTTAACCTCGCTCTTTTCGAGCATATCAATATCTCTGATGTTTTGCCAAAGAACACCTGCTGAAGTGGCGTTAAAATACTTTCCGCCTGTGGTTTCTGAAATCTTGATCAGGGTTTCATCATCGAGATCACTTTCGATATTTCTCTTCATTCCCATAAACCCTGTCGGATAGGGAACCGGCATACCCTTTTTACCGATTCCTACAGAGTAAACCTTTACACCCATCTCCCTGCAGGTATTGGCAGCTGTTTCCGGATCAATTGTGCCTGTATTGCTTCTGCCGTCAGTGAGAAGGAGTATGATTTTACTCTTTGCCTTGCTGTCCATCATCCTGGATGAAGAGAGGGCAATGGCATCTCCTATGGCTGTACCCCTTACATTCACAGTACCAACCTCTACTTCGTTAGTAATATCCAGTATCATATCATGCTCTATTGTAAGAGGGCACTGAAGATAGGCGTCACCTGCAAACACTACCATTCCCACCCTGTCTGCCTTCCGTTTTTGTATAAAATCCCTCAGCACCTTCTTTGCTACTGTTATCCTGTTCTGAGGCTGGAAATCCTCACCAAGCATTGAGCCTGAAACATCGAAGGCTATCATTATATCTATTCCGAGATTTTTTACGCTCGACATCTGCACTCCCCTGCCCGGTCTTGCCAGTGCAATTATCAGCAAAAAAACAGCAATGAATCTAAGCAGGGGAAGCCAGGGATAAAGAATCGACCTGATTGTTTTTCTTCTCTCAACAAGTTCTGCTGATGATATTCCTACAGCAGATGAACGACTGTGAATATTCCTGTAGAGATATATAAACACAGCAACAAAAAACGGAATCAGTAAGAACAGGAACAGAGGATTTTTGAACTCAAAGAACTCCATTGGCACTCTCCTCTGAATCGGATGACAATCGTTCCGCGAGACCTGTTGTGGCATTTAAATTTGCGAGAAGAACTTCCCGTGACGGAGTGAATTCAGCAAATTTCGAGAGATCCCACAGGTTGAAACATCGGATTATTTCCCCGCTTTTATTCTCCAGGTTTCTGACCTTTAATACAGCCGGCAGTTTTGTACTCAGCTCGTCAGTTGTCATCTCAGCAGCATCAATATCAAATTGCCTGGAGAGAAAGGATCTGAAAACTGTTGATATTCTCACAACATATTCTTCAACTCTGTTTTCTTCTATCATCTTACGGCAGTCTGTTTCCGAAAGTTCCTTCCTGAAGAGCTCGATAGGCGGAACAGGAGGTATGTCATTAATTTTCATTTCACGTCTTTTTTTTATATACCTGTAAAGGAAGACCCCTGCAAGAGTGAGAAGAACCGTTCCTGCAATGATTGCAATGAGCCTGTAATAGTTGCCTCCAAGATCAAGAGGAGGTTCAATCGCCTGAAGATTCCCCTCTTTGTTGGTTTCTTCAATAGTTACGGTCGGGATTTTGTAACCGATTTTGATTCCATCAGTGCCGGTAAAATCTATTTCAGGCAGGTTATATGTTCCGGGCCTGTAATATGAAATTTCCATAACAACAGACAGGTATTCGGTATTGTCTTTTGACAGATTATCCTTTCTGGCCTTGTGTATCTGATAGAGAGGAACAAAGAGGGAAGGATCTTCATCCTTTGATTCTGTTTTGCTTTTTTTCTTTTTATCCGGTTTCGGAAAAAAGGTCTTCTCGTCAGGAAGATCTATTTTTACGTTAAGCGCTCCCCTGCCGGTTATGGAGATTCTGTACTCAATCGGTTCACCGGCTGTCGCTTTTTCACGGTTTACACCCGCCTTAATAAGAACAGCCTCTTCATTCTCACCAGCCCCGGCAGAAAAAATTCCTGCTATTGTAAGGAGAAAGCAAAAAAATATAATTTTAATAATTCTGTCATAAGAAATACAGATTTTTTTCATCATCAATAACTCAGTTTAATATTTATCTATCAGAGTAAAACAGCCACAGCAAATAAAAAAAAGCCGGACATAATATACTGGCATTCAATTACATCAGCAGCATGCGGCAAAATCACAATGAAACAAGGTGTGTTCTGTTACGCCTCTCAAAAAATTCAAGGATCGGCATGGTTACCGGCTTTGAGCAATCTATCACTACCGGCCCCAGTTCCATCAACTCAGGCAGTTTCCCCCTGCCCGGAAGAGAATCTGACATGAAAACCTCTCCGCTCTCCAGATCTACAAACTCCGTCAGACCGAAAAAGGCTGACTTCTTTTCCAGAGGGTCAAAAACCTGAACAGGTATTACATCATGCTTCTTTGCAAGACGCCTGATCCTGAGGTAATAATTTTCCTTTGTTTCAAGAAAATCAGAAACAACAAAAACAACACTTCTCTTCTTTATTACCCTGTTCATGAAATCAACAGCAGCGCCTATGTCTGTTTTTCTGCCTGAAGGTTCTGTTTTAATTATGTCATCAAGTACCTTTAAAACATATTTTCTTCCGCGTCCTGGTTTTATTACCTTTTCAATTCTGTCAGAAAAAAGAATTACAGATACCCTGTCATTGTTCATCTGTGCAAGATAGAGAAGCAGAGTCACAGTTTCAAGTATAGCGTCCCATTTGGTTTTTTTCGACCCAAAAGATGTTGAGCCGGAAACATCCACCAGAAAAACAACAGAGAGTTCTCTTTCTTCAGAATATTCCTTTACGTAGAGATGATTCATTCTCGCTGACACATTCCAGTCAATACTTCTGATATCATCCCCATACTGGTACTCCCTTACACTCTCGAAAGAAAGGCCAAAGCCCTTGAACGCAGAGTGATATTCCCCTACGAACAGGGTATTGAGTTTTTTGCCTGTTATGAGTTTAATCTTTTTCAGAAGAGCGAGCTCTCTTGATTCCACTTACGGAACCTCCACGGAATCAAAGAGTAGTCCAACAACGTCATCCGGGGTCTTCCCATCAGCTTCGGCTTCATACGAAAGAATAATCCTGTGTCGCAGGACGTCAGCTCCGATCTCCTTGATATCGTCAGGGTTCACAAACCCCCTTCCCTTCATGAATGCAACGCACTTTGCCGCTTTCATAAGATTGATCGACGCCCTTGGACTTGCCCCATAGTCAATATATTTTTTAAGCTCTTTTCTGGAAGGTTTTCGTGTCTCATTCACAACTGCCACTATATAATCTACTACCCTGTCATCGATATAAATCGAATCGATCACCTCTGTCTTGCCCCTGATTATTTCGGGTGATGTAATCTTTTTAATATTATCAGCATTGATCTGACTGAAGCGCTTAAGAATTTCCTTTTCATGAGACATCTCAGGATAATCAACAAGCACCTTCATAAAAAAACGGTCAAGCTGGGCTTCAGGCAGGGGATACGTTCCTTCCTGCTCAATCGGGTTCTCTGTTGCAAGAACCATGAACGGTGAATCAAGGGTAAAGGTCTCTTCTCCAATGGTTACCTGTTTCTCCTCCATTGCCTGAAGAAGCGCAGACTGAACCTTTGCAGGGGCTCTGTTTATCTCATCAGCTAGCAGGATATTCGTAAAAACCGGGCCTTTTTTTGTAAAGAAGTCCAGCTCTTTTGGATTGTAGATTCTCGTTCCAATGAGGTCTGCTGGCAGAAGGTCTGGTGTAAACTGAACCCTCTGGAAATCTGTTTCTATTGCTTTTGCAAAAGCCCTTACAACAAGAGTCTTTGCCAGGCCCGGAAGACCTTCGAGCAGGATATGCCCGCCCATCAGGAAAGAGATCAGAATCCTGTCAACAAGCTGTTCCTGACCAATTACAATCCGTCCTATTTCGTTTTTAATTTCAGTGATAAAATGATTTTCAGCCTTAACCCTTTCGGTTACCTTTTCAATTTCAGCATAATCCATACTAAAA
Organism: uncultured Leptospirales bacterium; assembly: GCA_964512685.1. Taxonomy (GTDB): domain Bacteria; phylum Spirochaetota; class UBA4802; order UBA4802; family UBA5550; genus CAZEJW01. The sequence continues at coordinate 14,273 of CAZEJW010000007.1, forward strand.
CTCCGCTAATAGAATATAGATAAAAACTTCATCTTTTCCCATAAACAACAGAGGCTGTCTTTATCTTTTTAATAAATCATACTTAACAAGCCCGGATTCAACAGACAAATCGATTCCGGTAAATTTCTGTTGGAAGGTTGTGACCTGCATCACAGAATATGAGTTATCATTCGAAGAACTCAACAGAATTCGTATTTTATTGATTCATTTTGTTACAGGAGCAGACTCCCGGAAACAGGTTTTCCGGGAGAAATTACCACTATGCCTTTCCGGCTGAGCCAAGTACTTTGAGATTCTTATGCATATAGAGCTCTTTCAAAGCATCTCTGGCAGGCCCGAGGTATTTTCTGGGATCAAACTCAGAAGGTTTTTCAGCGAACACCTTCCTGATTGCAGCGGTCATTGCAAGACGGCCGTCAGAGTCAATATTTATTTTACACACAGCGGATTTTGCAGCTTCTCTCAACTGTTCCTCAGGTATACCGATTGCATCTTCGAGTTTACCGCCATTATCATTGATTATTTTTACAAGATCCTGAGGTACGGAAGATGAACCGTGCAACACAATTGGGAATCCCGGAATTCTCTTTTCTATTTCATGAAGAATATCCAGCTGTATCTGAGGATTAGTGCCAGGCTTGAATTTATAAGCCCCATGTGATGTACCTATTGCAATTGCAAGACTGTCTACACCGGTTCGATTTACAAAATCCTCAACTTCGTCAGGCTGTGTATAAACATGAACTTCAGATTTAACATCATCTTCAACGCCTGCCAGCACCCCGAGTTCACCTTCCACAGTAACATCATACTTATGACAGTACTCAACCACCTGTTTAGTAAGTTTGATATTATCTTCATATGAATGATGTGAACCATCAATCATTATTGATGAAAACCCCATGTCCACACAGCTTTTACTAAGATCGAAGGTATCTCCATGGTCAAGGTGCAGCACAATGGGGATTTCCTTACCCAACTCTTTTGCATACTGCACAGCCCCTTCTGCCATATATCTCAGCAATGTCTGATTTGCATATTTTCTTGCGCCTGCTGATACCTGAAGTATAACAGGAGATTCTGTTTCAACACAGGCCTGAACAATCGCCTGAAGCTGTTCCATATTATTGAAATTGTAAGCGGGTATTGCATACCCTCCATTGACTGCTTTTTTGAACATATCTCTTGAATTTACCAGCCCAATATCCTTATAATTAACCATTTCCCACTCCTTGTAGTTTCAATGTTATCATTTTCTACAATAACCAGTTTCTGTCAATAAAATCAACATTATGATTTAATACTGATGATTATTTCATATTTTCAAACAGTAAAATCCATTTAAACCAGTATTTATTCCTAAAAATACTTTTTGACGCAAATGAAAGAATATAATTATCCCCGCTGCCTTCGGCGACGGGGATAATAGAACTTTTTCTTCTGTAATAAAGTTCAGGAATAAACACTGATTCAAACACTATTTCATATTAAAATATTAGTAAATTATATCAAGAAAAAAAACAAAGGGGGATTCAGACAGCGGAAAAACTTTATCAATAAACTCAGAGGGGCAAAGCCCCTCTGAAATCATGCTTCGACCAGTTCATAAGATCCATCCGGATCATGAACTTCATTACCAACAAGAGCAGGATTGAAGACACATACAAGACGCAGATCCTCAGAAGCGCGAAGCAGATGTTTGTCATTTTTATCCAGGGCATACATCATGCCTGGAGTAATATCATAAATTTCACCATCATTGAGAGTCTCGATTTCACCAATCCCCTCGATACAGTATACTGCCTCGAGATGATTTTTATACCATATTTCAGTTTCAGTACCTGCAAAAATAATGGTTTCATGAAGGGAGAATCCCATATTATCATCTTTAAGAAGTATTCTTCTGCTTACCCAGTTACCGTTTTCTGCAAAAACCTCTTTATCCGAACCGATTATGTCAGACATTCTTCTTACAAGCACGTTTCAACTCCTTTCATCATCTGTTCTCTTTTCTCGAGAAGTACAGCAATTGATTTATCAATGATATCCAGTCCTTCTTTCAGAACATCTTCCTCTATCGTAAGGGGAGGAAGAAATTTTAATACATCATCATCTGCACCTGCGAGTTCAATAACAAGTCCCCTTTCAAAACATTCAGCAGAAAGCTCACGGCAAAAATTATTACCCGGGATTTTCAGACCATAGATAAGGCCACGCCCCCTGACTTCTGAATCAAGAACCGGATACTTTTCTGAAATTTTCTCAAGAGCTTCTCTAAGGATTTTTTCCTTATAAAAAACCGCCTCTGAAAGATTATCATTTTCCCAGTACTTGAAAAGTTCTGAAGCAGCAACAAAAGCCAGATTGTTTCCCCTGAAAGTACCGGTATGCTCTCCAGGTTTCCACTGATCGAGTTCAGGCCTTATCAGAACAAGAGACAATGGAAGTCCACCTCCTATAGACTTTGACAGAACTACTATATCCGGATTGATCCCGGATTCCTCAAAGCTGAAAAAATGACCGGTTCTGCCGTTTCCAACCTGAATATCATCAACAATAAGCAGAATATCGAAATCCCTGCATATCTTCTCTATCTCCTGAAGCCATTCCACACTGGCTACATTTACCCCGCCCTCTGCCTGAATGGTTTCAAGAATTATTGCAGCCGGAAGATCAACACCGCTGCTGCTATCTTCGAGAAATTTTCTGAGATATTCAGCTGTATTAACATCACTACCGAAATAACCGTCAAAAGGCATAAACGCTACATTGGATCTGTTAATAAATGCCTCATCCCTGTAAAAGGAATTTCCGGTAATTGCCATTGACCCCATAGTAAGTCCGTGAAAAGCATTGGTAAAAGATATTATATTAGATCTACCTTTTAGCATTCTGGCCAGTTTCAACGCAGTCTCAACAGCGTTGGTTCCGGTAGGCCCGGCAAACTGTACTTTGTAATCCACATAACGCGGCTCCAGTATTATACCCGAAAAGGATTCAAGAAAACGCTTTTTGGCGGATGTGGCCATATCGAGTCCATGTACTACACCCTCATTCTCAAGATGCTCGATCAGCGCTTTTGTGACAGCTGCGTTGTTATGACCATAATTCAGGGTTCCCGCACCAGCAAAAAAGTCTATATACTCCTTGCCCTGTTCATCAAAAAGACGGGCATTGTGTGCTCTCTCAAAGATAGCGGGAAAATTTCTCACATAACTTCTTACCTGCGATTCAAGTTGTTCAAAGATTCTCATAATACACCTCTATTATTATTTTAAATATATAAATTTATAACTGTCCGGGACACACCTGTCCCGGACAGATGATTCACTGTTACATTCACTCGAAAGCAGTTTTTTCGAGTGGGCCTATTTTAAAAAGGATTTCTTTCTCGTGTGCAGAGATGCCGAAGTGTTCAGGGGAAAAACAATCCGTTTCTTCAATCTTACAATTGAATTCCCTTGAGATGGAATAAAAGAACCTGCGGGATTTTTCATTGGATGGTGTAACTGTTGTTTCAATATAAGAAATAGAAGAATACCCATTTCTTCCAAGAAGGGATTTCAGCATTTCAGGTGCAACACCTCGACCGCGCATAACTTCATCAACAGCAACCTGCCAGACGAAGAGAGTTTTGTCACTTTGTGGTGGAATATATGCAGATACAAAACCTACGATTCTGCCATTCTGTTCAGCTACAACACATGAATCACTGAAATGTGTACAAAGCAGCAGATAGCAGTAAATTGAGTTTAGATCAAGAGGTTTTGAATTTTTTACTAGAGAGTAGACGGAAGTTCCATCTTCTACAGATGGTTTTCTATAAATAATAGTTTCTTCTTCTGTTTAATCTATAACTTTTCTCCTTTTTACGGACACTTTAAGTAAATAAAAAAATACTGTCAAGGATAAAATTTGATGCAACTACTTCACAGTATCCATACCACCTAACACAAAACACAAATATGTAAAGCAATAAACTATTATCCTCGCTGAACAATATAATCTCATCAGCCAGCAATATACAGGGAAACAGCAAACAATGTAAAACAATTGCAAATTATTTTAAAATGAATTATCATCATAATCATTTTGCAAGCACAACTTAAAATTTTACGCAAAACCCGAATATTCAGATTCAACCCGGAGAAAACGAATGATAAAGAAATTGATACAGGAAGTTTTTGATTCAATCAGAGATAAGAATGCAGAAAATTCCAGGAACGCAATTCCGCATTCAGACTCACTTCAAAAGCAGATGCTTTCCTCGGCCGGGATCGAAGCAGTAATGTTCAATAAAATTATAAACATCCTCAAAGAATCACATAAAATTCTCTCTATTGAGATAACAAAAGAAGACAAAGAAAGAGATGTCGCAAAAACTGACGGTTACATTGAGGCAGATCTGAACACGGTAAGAAGACTTAAAAACTTTTTTCAGGAAGCTCTTGTAGAAATGTATGAAGAAGAATATCAAACACGTGTACTCGTTCACCAGCTCATAAAACAACTGTTTCCCAGAATGAATTCAATCGCGAACACTCCCCTTGGACAAATTGCAAACAAGGCAATAATGCTTGGAGAATACGAAAAGCTCCTTCAGAACAGGTACACTGAATATACAGAGGAATGGAAGGAGAAAAAACTCAACCAGATATTCGATGAAGTCGGTGAATCCCTCGAAAATGAGATCAACAAGCAAAAGCAAAAAGAGGATAAGACGAAAGAAAACCAGAAGAAAGAAGAAGAAGAAGACAAAAGAAGAGCTGTAGATACTGACCGGTATGAAGAATTCAATATTGCCACAACCAAGTATTCTCTTAACAAAATTCTACAAATATTCGGTGTTGATTTCTTTTTCAGGGTTAACCTCAGAAAATATAATTTCGAATATATCAATTCTGCAATTGAAAGCCATGTTATTGACAAGAAACCAGACCTGCTTTCACTCAAAAATATGCTGAAAAAAATGAGACAAAATGTCGGCAAAGACACTCAGCTGATAGAACATCTCGATCAAATCTACAAACTGGAGAGAACTGTTTCGAGATACCTCCATTATACCAGCTCATAACTCCAAATGAACAAACAAAAATGAATATATTGATTTCCTAAATGCATGTGTAAATTGACCACAAAAAAATATCCAAAAAAAAATCATTCTCAAATTCAAGAATTAAACCGAATTGTCGATAATAAAAATGATCATTTTACACTGAATAAAGCTTTCTTGCCCCAACCGGGCCTTTTGCCTTTGGGGCATTTTTTTGCCCTTTCACCACCAAAAACTCACAGTATAAAATCAGTTGAAAGAAAATTGGATTTTCTGTTTTTCAGGATATCTCTTATGATTTCATTGTTTGATTCACTATACCTGGCTGCAACAAGCGTTCTTATTGAAAAAGCTCTGAGTGCATCCGAAACAGAGAGAGTCGCTTCAGCAGAATCCTTCCTCCCTGTGAAAGGAAAGGTATCAGGACCTCTCTGACACTGAGAATTGATATTAACCCTGCATACCTGGTTGACCAGAGGATCAACAAGCCGTGCGATTTTCCCACTGTCTGTTCCGAAAATCGAAAGCTGCTGCCCATAGTTGGATTCAACAACATAACGAATAGGCTCTTCAATATTACCGAATGGCACAACCGGAATAACAGGGCCAAACTGTTCTTCATGATATACTTTCATTTTATCAGAAACAGGGAACAGAACAGCAGGATAAAAAAAAGTACCTGAACTGATGCCCCCATGAGAATTAACAATTCTTGCACCTTTAGCGACTGCATCATCCACCAGACCAGAAAGATAATCAATTTTGCCGTCTTCAGGCAGAGGCGTAAGTTTTACACCCTCCTCCCAGGGCATACCCTTTGCCAGAGTTTCAACCATGTTGCTGAATTTTTCGAGAAATTCATCTGCAATTCTTTCATGAACAAAAATTATCTTTATGGCAGTGCACCTCTGCCCATTGAAAGACAAAGAACCAAGAAGAGTCTCTTCAATGGCTGTATCCATATCAGAATCTTCAAGAATTAGTGCTGCATTCTTTGCCTCTAGCCCCAGGACTCCACGCATTCTGTTCAGCTTTTGGTGTTGAGACTTCAAAATATTTGCAACTCTGCTCGAACCGATAAACGCCAGCACATTTACCTTGCCGGACCTCATCACAGGAGTTATCACAGTTCCGCCTTCTCCATACACTGTATTTACAACACCCGGAGGAAATGAATCCCTGAATGTCTCCAGAAGAGGACTATGAAGAAGAACTCCGAACTTTGGCGGCTTGAAAATAACAGTATTTCCCATAATCAGGGCGGGGATGAGAGTGGTAAAAGTCTCATTCAATGGATAATTAAAAGGTCCCATACAGAGAACAATCCCGAGAGGAGCTCTTCTGATCTGGCCAGTAATACCATTCTCGATAGTCAGTCTGGAAGCAATTCTGTCCTGATCCTTTAAAGCATCAATCGTATCTTCAATATATTTCACAGTACGGTCGAACTCATTGCGCGAATCAGCAAGAGATTTCCCAATCTCCCACATAATCAGCCTCACAATTTCTTCACGTTTTTCTTTCATCCCCAATACAAAACGGTTAAGATGCTTTATCCGCATTTCTACAGACATGGTTGGCCACACACCTCTGCCAAGATCATATGCCCCTTCAGCTGCTTCAAGTGCCTCAAGTGCCTCTTTTTCTCCAAGCAGAGGATAACTCCCGATGAGAACCTGTTCAGGCAGGCCACTGTCTCTTACGCATACCGGAGAATAAACCTTCTGCATCGGCCCGTTCCAATGTTTCATTACACCATTGATGAGATAAGTTCTCTGCTCATAATCGCCAATAATAAATTCTTCAGGAATTTCTGTCTTTACAGGGAACAGGGAATCAAGATCCATACTGACCTCCATAGGATTGAATATCCTGATATTAATAAGCTTTATATCAGGACAGTTTAAGAAGAGCAGTATAGCTCATCAATCGAATCTATAGCAAGCTGATTATAATTATTGTATAAAATAAAAAAAAATCAGGGGGATTCTGAAGTGAGGTGTAAATTTCAGTGCCGGCTTGACCGGCACCGAAGGATAAAGCAGTAAACTACCTTCCGAGCATAGCTTTTTTAACGCCTTTATCTGCCGGATTGTTACCAAGATAAATTCTGAAAAATGCTTTTTTGAAATTCAGATTATTGATAGTTCCAATCACTTGTCCGTTTCTCTTTACAATAAGACCCTGGCCAGGAGCGTATTCCATATCAAAAACATTTCCCGGAACAATTTTTGCTGTAAAGAAAGTCTTGAATTTATCAATCTCTGCCTTAAGAGGAGCAGTATTTCCACCCATCGCCTTTCCGAATCCTTCGTTGAGGCTTTCAACAAAATTCTTTTTATTTACTCTGGAGGAAATAATATGAATTTTAATACTCATTGCCTCATTAGCATTTATTATTGCAGATGCGTTTGCAGACTTTTTCTTAAGATAGAGGCCAGTTGCATAAACATCAACCCAGAATTTTTCCCTTATTCCCGCTCCATTCAGCATCAGAGTATCACTGGCAACCTTCACTGTATTAGGAAGATTAACGTCTCCAACTTTTTTTGAATAACCTGGAACTGTAAAGACACAAACGACCAATAAAACAAGAGATATTCTTTTTATCATCTCTGACTCCTTGAAATATAATATTAAAGTATCTTTTAACTCTGAAAAAATGTCCCCCGCCGAACAGAGAGCGTATACTGTTCCCACAAATTAAAAGATACACCGACGGAACGTCTGTTCATACTGTAAAAATAAACTCCAAATTGTCAAGAAATATGCAGAATTGCGTAAATTAAAAAAAACAAAAAATATTTTTTCTTAGAAACCGTGGTCCACATAACTTCAAATCAGCATTTTTCACATCCTTATACTGTCCGCGAATAAAAGTTCTTCTTTGGGCAAATTCACTCTTTTTTGCCGGATTCCACTCAGAAAGTGGCCTGTAGTAACCAACAACACGGCTGTACACATCACAGGGCACTTTTTTTACTTTCATCTTAAAATCCCCTTCCCTTACTGATAAAAATATATTGCAAAACAAAGCTGAAAGCACAAAAAATCACACGATGATTCCAGGGATCTGTGTTTACTTTAAAAATATTTCAAATAAAAAACTGTAAATTTTTATAAATTATTCTCTTTCAGGATGTAACAAATATCCCCGGATAACCCATAATAAATTGTAAACAGATTTAATGAATTTTTTCATGAGCCCTCCTTCTTGATTTATTGAAAAAGGCCGTCTTAAACGGTCTTTTTCAATAAACAACCTTTCACAAAAAGTTTTCATCTTGATTGTTAATCACATAAGCAGAGACTGAAGTACAGGGTCTTTTATTCTCTTTTCATACTTGACATAAATTTCTTTAATTACCTTAATGCAGAAATTTATGGCTGTTATAAAAAAACTGACTCACAGGTCTGTAAAATAAATATGACAACAAATGCCGAAACAGGCAGATATGTATAAAGACACTCACAGGAGAACAAGATGGATCAAAAAAAAGTAGCAGTCTTACCAGGAGACGGTATAGGCCCGGAAGTTATGAATGAGGCGGTAAAAATCCTCGATGCAGTTGCGTCTGATTATGGAGTTGAATTTTCATACACATATGCTGATGTTGGTGGAGCAGCAATCGACAATCAGGGAGAAGCTCTCCCACCGAAAACAATTGAAATTTGCGAAAAATCCGAAGCAATACTGTTCGGTTCAGTAGGTGGACCAAAATGGGAATCCCTTCCTCCGGAAAAGCAGCCGGAAAGAGGTGCACTTCTCCCTTTAAGAAAAAAATTCAACCTTTATGCAAACTTAAGACCAGCTATTATTTTTAAGGAACTGAAAGATTCATCACCACTGAAATCAGAACTCATTGGTGAAGGCTTTGACATAATGATAATAAGGGAACTTACTGGCGGCATCTATTTTGGACAGCCCAAGGGCCGTGAAGGAGACAGGGCATATGACACTCTCGTGTATACAGTACCTGAAATCGAAAGAATCGCGAAAGTAGCATTTGAAACAGCTGCAAAAAGGAATAAAAAGGTCACATCAATAGACAAAGCGAATGTCCTGAGCTCGATGGTTATGTGGCGCGAGGTTGTAACAGAAATTTCCAGGGAATATCCTGACATCGAACTGAATCACATGTATGTAGATAATGCAGCAATGCAGCTAGTGCGAAATCCACTTCAGTTCGATGTAGTTCTCTGTGGAAACATGTTTGGTGACATACTCTCAGATGAGGCATCTATGATTACCGGATCACTGGGGATGCTGCCTTCCGCCTCACTTGCCGACGGTACATTCGGACTATATGAACCAGCCGGAGGGTCAGCACCTGACATCGCCGGACAGGGAATCGCGAATCCGATTGCCCAGATTCTTTCAGGTGCAATGATGCTGAAATATTCATTTGGTCTGGATGATGCATACGACAGAATTTTTAAAGCGATTGAATTGGTCCTTGAAGACGGGTACAGAACCATTGATATCATGTCTGAAGGAAAAAAGAAAATCGGAACTTCCGAAATGGGAACTCTTATAAAGGAAAAACTTTGATTATATTTGTCCTGGCATTCAAGCATTATCGCAATGCAACAGTTTCGTTCAGGTTTACAACCCGGCAATAAAGCCGGGTTATAAATTCGCCTGACTAAACAAATTAAACTTTTTCGACCGTTGGTCGAAATTTCTTCAACACAACTTCACTGCTCAGCAAAAACAATTCAGACTCAATCAAACAATCGTTATTCGAAATTTTAAAAAAATTCCATTATACTGCGACAAAATCCAATTTCAAAAAAAATATAGACAACAGTGTCTCATTAATTTAGTATATTTGATAAAGATATAAAGACGGGGCACCCCCGGTACACTAAACAACAGGTAAAAAAAATGATTGATAAAATGTTGGAGAAAATCACCCTATTATTCGACCGTCCGGTTCTTGTTCTTATTGCAGCACTTTTTATCACCATATTTCTAGGCGCTGCGATTCCCAAATTACAACTCGATAACGACCTGATAAATTTCCTTCCGGAAAAAATGCCTGCGAGAGTCAACTATCACAGATTTCAGGATACTTTCGGAAGCAATGAACTTGTTTTTATAGCCTTCTATGACGAGACAGGAATTTACCAGCCCCGCCTTCTAAAATACATTGATGACCTTGGGAACAGAATAAGGGAACTGAACAAAACTTTTCCACTGAAAAATGTATCGGAAATCATGGGTACTGAAAATGATGAATCAGCGCTCATTCTGTCATCAATAGATGAATTTTTACTTGGTATGTCAGGGGCTTCACATGAAGAAAAAATACAGGCACTAAAAACTCTTTTTAATGATAAGCAGAAGCTTCAGGATGAACTCCTGTGGGAGGAAAAAACCGCAGAAAAAATAGCATATGCATCCAAAACAGTTGATTTCGAAAATCTCTTCAAGGCGTCAGTTATACCGATCAATGACATTGACCACATTCTCAACACGGATTATATTACCGGCTCAGGAGAAAAATTCACAGTTGAAAAACTTTTTACCATCAAGGATGCCAAAGGTAATAAAATTGAACGTCCAGAGCTAAATCAGAAAAATCTTAAAGTTCTGAAAAAACATGTAAACAGTTGGGACTTGTACAATGGCATGCTTGTTTCATATGACAAGGGAAAAGCAGAAAAACACAGGGCCGGAGAAATAACGTCCATTGAACTCGACAGAACCTTTACAGACAATCCTGAAATCACTCCACTGATGATAACCCTCAACAATAATATAGGCGTTACAAACCGGCAGAAAATAAACAAGATCATCTTTAACATGATCGAAAAAGATCTGGGACTGCAAACGATTGTTCACACTAAAGATGATCAGACTGGTGAAAAAAAATGGGACCTCGTCAAGGACAACACCTCGAAGGCACTGGTTCCCGGGCTTTCACACGTTAAATACTATATATCAGGGGAACCGGTTATATATGACCAGATATCACAACTCATGACCAAGGATCTTTTATTCCTGTTTCCATTTGTAGTCATTATAATTATTCTTATGCTCTTCTTTTCTTTCAGGAATTTCCCCGGAGTTTTCTATCCGATGATATCAGTCCTGCTTTCGACAATATGGGTAATGGGCCTCATGTCTCTCTGCAATGTTCCGATAAACATTGTCACTACATCACTGCCCGTAATACTGATAGCAACAGGCAGCGCCTACGGGATTCACCTGATGAACAGTTATTTTACATCCCCTGATACTGACAGACTTAAAATCATGAAAGAAAGTGTAAGGGGTGTAGGTGCTGCAATTCTGATGGCAGGGCTTACGACTGTTGCCGGTTTCGGATCAAATGTCACATCACGACTGGTAAATATAAAAAACTTTGGAATATTCGCGGCATGTGGTGTTTTCTTTGCAATAATCATTACTCTTATTGTTATTCCGTCAATGGCCGTATTAAGGAAAAAACCAAGGAAGGAATATCACATCAATGAAGAAGAAGGCAAAAGGGACTGGCTGTCGAAAATGCTTAGAGGGATGAGCTCATTTGTACTGAAGAACTACAGGCTGACTGCTTTTTCCGCTCTGGTTCTGATTGCACTCATGATGTTCGGGCTTTCGAATATAAAGGTTGAATTCAACGAGCTGGATTTTTTTCAGTCCAGAGCATCGATCAAAATTTCTGATCACATGCTGAATCAAAAGCTTGCAGGTACACAGACCCTTAGTATTGTTTTTGAAACTAAAAAAGAAAACGGAGTACTTAACACTGAACTTCTTTCAATTATTGACGAACTTTCATATGAAGTAAGAAAAAACTTCTCATTTGTCACAAAGACAGTATCAATGAACAATTACCTTAAAAAAATGAATCAGGAGATGTATGGCGGAAAAACTGAAAAATACGTTCTTCCGGATTCAGAACAGAAAGTAAACGATTATCTTCTTCTTTATTCCGGTGATCTCAGTGATTTCATAAATATTAACAGCGGTAAAAATAACCTAAGACTTCTTTTTACTATGGAAAGAACAACATGTAATAATATTGAAAAAGTTGAGAATTACTGCATCTCTTTTCTTGAAAAACATAAAAAAAGACTGGAAACACTCAATGTGAAATATACATTCAGCAATCCCGCACACCTTGCACTCGTGGCCAATGACCTGATAGTAAAAGGTCAGATTGTATCAATTCTCACCTCCGCCTTCGTTGTAGCCATATTACTTTACATAATAATCAGACATCTGGGCATGACTCTCATGGCTCTCATACCAATAACGACAGGACTGATTGTAAATTTTGGCATAATGGGGCTGGGAGGAATTGAACTCAACGCTGCAACATCTTTGGTTTCGGCAGTAACCATTGGTGTCGGCATAGACTATGCCATTCACTACACCACAAGATTTCAGAAAGAATTCAGGCTTACCGGATCCATGGATGAAGCGATTAAAAACACATCTTCGACATCAGGTAGAGCCATATTTTACAATATGGCATCGGTCACTCTCGGATTTCTTGTACTCATGTTTTCCGAATTTATTCCACTTAACGATTTCAGTCTGCTGATCTCGGTGTGCATGGTTGCAACAGGTTTTGGCTCACTCATCCTGATCCCGATGGCTCTTAAGCTCTTCATGAAAAATATGAAACCAGGCTCGTAAGCCGGATAAATTGATGAACAAAATATTTTTCCGTATAACAACTCTGCTGCTGATTTTTATATCAGCAGCGGGATTCACAAAAGAGAATCCTTCTACGATTCTCTTTATTGAAATGACCGGAAAAAATGCAGCAAAACATGCAGAAACCTACAGCAAGATCAATGAAAAACTTAAAAAAATTATTGAATATGATTTTTCAGATAAAATAAAAATCATATTCCGAAAAAATGACATACAACGAATCGATGAAAAGCATGCATTTGAGTTAGGACACAAGACAGCACCACAGTCCAGACTGATTCTTTTCGGAAGCATAAGGCCACTGTGGGGACAGTACAGGACTACCATCAATCTTATAGACAGGGATGGAGATCCTTTTTCAATGAGTGTTACCTTTGATAAAAACGGGCTGATTACAAAAGCTGATGAATTTCCGGATTTAGAATATATAATAGCAAGGGCAAACAATTTTTTCCTGGAGGAAAAGCCGGCTCAGACGACAGGTCAAATAGATCAAAGATCTGTTGCTGTTCTCGATTTTCATATTGCCCCATACATCGAATCAAAAGAATTCAAAAATGCAGAAAAAAAAATAATTTCACTTATTCAGAAAAAAAGCAAAGGCCTGCTGCGGATTCCCAGTGAGGAAAAATTCAAATACATACTCAAAGACTCCGGCAGAAACTTCAACTCGGACGAAAGACTGCTTTCGGCAGGTAGAATTCTCTCGTGCAGATGGATTGTTTACGGCATGGTCTGCATGGATGAAAAAAAATATTCACAATACCTTTACCTCTACAATACCCGTTCCAAATCAACAGAACTTGTTATAAAAACCGAATCACAGAACAGAAAAAATTTTTTTAAGGAAGCCGAAAGCAGACTTGATGAATTCATGCTGAAAATATCAGAGAAAGGCAATTACTTTCTTCACAAAAACCCAGACATTGGATTTGTAATGGACATCGATAATTTCGGAACAAGAACAAACCAGGCATCTATTAGTCCCTCCGGAATGACCTTAAACAACAATGGAAACCTTTTAACAGCCTGCTGGATGGATGCAGTCATTCTTTCGAAACATGGCAAACTTATTGACTATATCGGAGAATCAGGTTCAGGCCAGGGGAAATTCCAGGGTGCATATCGGGCAGGTTCTGACTCAAAGAATAATTTCTACATTCTGGATTCAGCATCTCAAAAAGTGATTATTTACAGCGGAAACAAACCACAAAAAGAATTCAGAATAAACGAATCATATCCACAATCCTTTGCAGTTTCAAACAACGGCTTTTGTTTTGTTCCGGATCAGACTACCAACACTCTCAGAATTTATAATCAGTCAGGCAGAGTGTCAGAGTCACTGAAATTTGAAGGTATGAAACTTACCGGAGTAAACTCAACACAAAAGGGAATAGCCTCCCTCTGGGCCTTTAATACCGGGGCTGGCTACCTGATAGCTTTTCATGGGGGAAAGGGTAAAATCGTTCATAAACACAAAATTCCATTACAGAATCACCTGCTTAACATATGGAAATTCACTGTTGACAAAGAATCGAGAATATACGCATTTGATAATGCCAGGAAAACAATATTCAGAATCAGTCCAAATAATGAAATTGAATTTGTATTGAACAGGATAGAAATGAACAACCGTAAAAATTTTGGAAACATTGCAGATATTGCAGTTAACTCCAGGGGCGATTCAATCTACCTGCTGGAGAATCCGGGGAAAAGGATTATAAAACTCCGAGAATTTAAAAAAACTTTTAAAGAGAACCTGGCGATTATAGATATAAATGAAGCAATCAAATACAAAAAAAATGATACTGATATTTATTTATTTCTTATAAACAGAGTCCTGAATAAATTTCCGGAAAACAAAGAAGCACTCATCCTGAAGGCTGATTTCTTTGCAAAACAAAATCATTATATCAAAGCCATATCATTATACCAAAGAGCTCTGGAGAAAGATCCATCAGACCTTAAGCTGAAAAATGCGATAAACGATTCAAAAATAATGCTGCATCTTACAAACGCACGCCTGTTCAGAAAAAGATTCATTAAGACATTAGAAGAAATAGGTCCTGAAACCGCAAAAAAAGATTATAGTCTTGCTATTGCAGAATATGAAAAACTAATTAAAATATCTCCCGAAAGAAAAGATATCAGAAAAGAATTCGAGGCACTATCAAAGAGATACACTACATCTATTGAACAGGATAAAAAAACAAATATAGAAATATCAGGCCTCAGTCTTCAAAATATCTTCAGCGCTATGTATAAATATTATGCGGACAACTCCATTGGAACAGTCACTGTAAAAAACATATCAAAAAACAAAATAGAAAGACTGTACGCAGAAATTTTTATAAAAAAATACATGGACTATTCCACAGAAAGCCGTGTTTACAAGGAAATCGGAAGTGGCGAACAACGCAGAATCAGTCTCAATGCTGTTTTTAATAACAGAATACTTGGCATAACAGAAGACAGTCCCTTCAGTTTCATAATAAAAATTAAATACAGAATCAAAGGCAGGGAATATACATCCGAAACTACCGGCAGAACGACTGTATTCAACAGGAACGCTCTCACATGGGAAACAACGGAGAAGCTGGCATCCTTTATAACGCCCAAGGATACTTCGGTAAAAATTTTCGCCAGAGAAACAGTACAACATTTCCGACACCGAAAGCTGCGCTTCATCAACAATGAATTTCAATATGCAATGCAGATATTCCACTGTCTGGGGATATACGGCATAACATATGTTCCGGATCCTAAAACACCATATAAACAATTCTCGCGTCAGAAAGTAGAAACAGACTTCGTTCAGTATCCCAGGGAAACACTCAGATTCAAGACTGGAGATTGCGACGACCTCACAGCCATGTACTGCTCCCTTCTGGAAAATATTGGGATTGAAACTGCAATGGTTACAGTGCCCGGGCATATATTTATGATGTTCAACACAGGCACACCGTTTGCTCAAAAACACGAAATATCTTCAACGGATTCACTGACAATTCAACACAGAGGCAGCATATGGATTCCTGTAGAAATAACCAATATCGGAGAATCATTTCTGGAGGCATGGGAAAAAGGTTCCAGACACTTCATGAAATACAAACCGGAAGACATTGAAATAGTAACTACCAGAGACAGTTGGCACAGATATGCCCCCGTAACACTTGATGAAACAGGATGGGAACCTTCCCTGCCGCAGTCTGGCCCTGTCGAGAGATTATATTTCAAAGATATCAACAATTTTATAGACAGCGAAATATCTGCCAAAACCAGGGAAATAAATTTTAAGTTAAAGAAAGGAAGAACACCTTCTCTGCTAAACAGGGCCGGAATTGTATACGCTAAATACGGGAAATATGAAAAGGCTGCCGGGCTTTTCAATCAATCAGTAAAAATAAACAACAGGCACTTCCCTTCCCTTTTCAACCTTGGCAATATTTCTTTAATTAAAAAAGAATATCACAAGGCTCTTCAATACTACAAAAAAGCCGCATCCATAAAACCTAAAACAGCACACATAAACATCAACCTTTCAATAGTATATGCCAGACTCAATGATTTTAAAAAAGCAGAAAAATTTTACCGAATAGCTGTCAGCATCAACCCATCAATGAAAAAATTAAACCCCCTCAATGTTCAGGATAATAACAGGGCGGGTAACGACGAATCATCAGAAATTTTTTACTGGGTTAAAACAGAACAGGAATAAAAAAAGCGCTGGATGTAAACATCCAGCGCTGTGAGGAGTGAACTTACGATAAAACAGAAAGGGTAAATTCGCTTATCGGATAGAGACCTCAATATTCATAAAATCCTTTACCTGTTTTCATTCCTAGCTGTCCGCCTCGAACCATTTTTCTTAATAAAATATGCGGACGATATTTTGGATCACCGAATTCAGCGTACATGACTTCCATTACCGCCAGCACAACATCGTTCCCTATCATATCGCTGAGTGCAAGAGGTCCGATTGGATGATTGGCCCCCAGCTTCATTGCCTGGTCGATATCTTTGGCGCTTGCAATATCTTCTGCAAGAATGCCAATGGCCTCATTGATCATTGGAACGAGAATTCTGTTTACCACAAAACCCGGAGCTTCTTCAACCTCTACAGGGGTTTTGGATATTGCTTCGGTGATTTCACTTATATCCCTGTATGTATCATCTGATGTTGCAATACCTCTGATTAGTTCTACAAGTTTCATAACAGGAACCGGATTGAAAAAATGCATCCCAATTACCCTGTCAGGCCTTGATGTAGCTGATGCGATTTCAGTAATAGAGAGAGATGAAGTGTTTGTTGCCAGAATAGTTTTCTCTTCACAACATTCATCGAGTTCGGCAAACAGCTTTTTCTTAAGACTCATGTCTTCAACAGCTGCTTCGATTACCAGATCTGCGTCTTTAAGAAACTTCATTTCTGTTGTGGGAGTTATTCTTCCAAGGATCGACTTTTTTTCGTCTTCAGAGATTTTTTCTTTTTTAACACTTCTGTCGAGATTTTTTTCTATAGCTGTCATTCCCTTTTTCAGGAATTTTTCCTCGATATCCTTGAGAATGACATCATGGCCTTTTTCTGCAAAAACCTGAGCAATACCAGCTCCCATAGTTCCTGATCCCAAAACACATACTTTCATGGTTTCCTCCTGAATATTTTTCCCCGAGAGGGGAGAAGTATATTGTAATTATCTTTCAATAAACATTGCCATAGCCGATCCATCGCCTGAGCACATAACGATCATGGAATTCCCCAGATCTTTTCTCCTCATCTGATAGAGAGAACTCACTATCATTCTTGCCCCACTGCAGCCAACAGGATGTCCAAAGGAAACAGCACTGCCCTGTGCGTTCGGATACTCGGAATCAAGACCAAGCTCACGAAAGAACTCTATTGCCTGAGGGCAAAGCACCTCTCCGGTTTCAAAAATATCAAACATGTCAGGATTTATTCCTGTTTTTTTAGACAGCATCTTCACGACTGAGACAGGGCCATTGACAAGCCAGGGCTTACAGTTGCAGGAATGAGCGAATCCTGAAATTTTTGCAAGAGGGATGATACCAAGTTCAGCCGCTTTTTTTCCACTCATCAAAAGCAATGCAGCAGCCCCATCATTAATTCCCGGCCACCCTAATTCAACCCCGGGGAATAAACTGTCAACGTTAGCAGCAATATCCCTGCACTGTTTCACACACGGAGATTCATCTTCATAGAAAAGTGCTTCGTTGTTTACATCCTTCAGCATGACAGGGACTATTTCATCCAGAAAGTAACCCTTTTCAATTGCACTCTTTGCCCTGGAATGGCTGAGTTTTATATATTCTTCCTGATCTTTAATCCCGATATCATATTTCTTCATATAATTTTGAGAGGTCTTCTCTATGGAACATCCATAAAAACTCTTAAAAAAAACATTGTATACATCAGAATTATTTAGAGTGGATTCATCATAATTCTTCTTGTCATTATTCATAGATCCGCAGCCCGCGCTCTGGCTGATATTTTCCATGCCTCCGGCAATAATAACTTCTGCCTCACCGTTTCTGATAAACTGAGCAGCCAGGGCAACAGAAAGCATCCCCGAACCGAAGAGATTGTTTACAGATTCAGCTTTCAGATGCCCCGGAACACCTGCTTTTCGTGCTGCATCATGAGCCGGATTTTTCCCCTCAAGGGTTTTGAAAACATTGCCCATAACGATCCGGTCTACAGATACCGGAGTTGCAGCAGGATCATAACAGAACAAATTGCTTTCATAACAGTTGTACTTTTTCTTATTTTGAAGGAAGGTCTTTGTGACAGGAAAAAGATCGGCTTTCTCGAGAACATCTCTGATTACAACAGCACCGAGTTCATCAGCAGACGTCTGCTTAAGTGCCCCGCCCAGAGCTCCGATTGCAGTTCTTGAACCACTCACTATAACTACGTTATCCATCAGAACCTCCAACAGTTAGGAGCAAAAGCCCTGTTTAACGGTTTCATTCAACTTAAATAAACATACAAAACCCGGAGGATAACAACAATGGTCTATATGGTTTTTATGGTGTGGTCATGAATCAAATAATTCATGTGGCTTTGAAAAATTATTCTCTGTAATTGAAAGGACTCTGAAGTGTGGTTGATTTTCTTATAACCCGAATCAATAAAATTTATGTGTATTAATCAATCATTTCTTTGAAAGCCCTTTTCCTGCTCTTCCCAAAGAAGGGCTTTTGCCACCAGTTCGGCTGAACTTGAGAGCTGAAGTTTTTCTTTTATTCTTTCCCTGTACGTACCTATAGTGTTAACATTGAGATTGAGCTTTTCTGCAATATCCTTTCTTTTTAATCCCTTGCCAATTAATTGAAAAATTTCAAATTCCCTGTCAGAGAGAACATCAAAAGGATTGCCGTCTTTTGCAGGATGCGAAGTAAAGGCATTGTTAAGCATCTTCTCAGTCATATTTTCACTGAGGTATAATTTACCATTCAGGACCTGCCTGATCGCCTTGATTACACTAACGGATATTTCCTGTTTCATGATATAGCCTCTTGCCCCGGCTTTTATTGCTCTTTCTGCATATATGTTTTCATCATGCATGGAAAGAACAAGCGCAGGCATCCCCGGGAAATAATCATTAATGTATTTAATCAGCTCAAGTCCGCTGGTATTTTTGAGGGTTATATCAACAATCACAAGATCAGGCGCAAGTATTGCCAGCTCTTTTGTTGCTTTATATACTTCTTCAGACTCCCCGCATACTTCCATATCAACTTCATCTTCTATCAGTTGAGCAAGGCCATTTCGGAAAATCGGATGATCATCCACGATATAGATTTTTATCTGTTTCATACACTTACCACCTATTTTTGTATATGTAAAACATTATAAACCTTATTGAACAAATAAGCATATTTGTTCAATTTATTATTCCAATATTTGCCATGAAACCTTTATGTCAAGGTATAATAACATTATGGAAAAAAAAGATTTAACAGCTCTCAATGAACTTTTTCATGACAGTAAACACAGCTTAGTTTACAACAGAAAATACATTGACATTAAACATTATTTCATTATAAGGATTCTTATAAATTTTAAAATTTTTTAAAGATTATAAGTCTTATTCCCTCATCATTTTTCAGATAAACAATAAGGAAATACAATTTATTCTTTAAAATATTTTACGAATTTATTACTGTAATTTATTATAAAATGTCATCTGCACTTCAGATGTACGGAAAAACTCATAAAGGTGAACTGAAGGTGAATTCAAAAATACCCGCAATGAGCAATCATGATATAATTAAAGAATTAACTGAAATTGAAACAGAACTTGAAAGAAATATAGAAACCACTCTGTGGATCAGCGATCCTCATGGGGCCGGAGACCGTTTCGTTGCAATTCTCAAAGGCAGATTCGGGCTCGTCTGGCAGTCTGCAAAGGAAGCGCTTCCTGGCACCTTTTCTCCTGAAAAGCTCGTCTATATTGACAGGATTATCAGAAAAGAAAAATACTTTGAGTCTGACACCTTTGCAATGCACAGACAGGATGTAATATCCTCTCTGGTGACAATTATCCGTTATAAGATCCAGAACATTAAAGATTTCGACAGGATCAGGATGAATATAAACAGGGACCTCAAGGCAGTTCTTGAAAATCTCATCCTTGATTTTACTGTGCCCAATATCGTCTACGAAAATGACATTGTCGCGGACAGAATAATATCAGCACTTGCGAAAATAGTTAAACAGGTAATACTCGGGCATCTCATCGTTCTGGGGGATGTTTTCGACAGAGGAGATGAGCCTGATAAAATTCTGAGGATTCTCTCCAGCAAAGAAATAAGACCATATGTTCAGTTTGTATGGGGGAACCATGACATTCTTTGGATGGGAGCAGCAGCAGGGAACAGGTCTCTAATAGCAGAAGCATTAAGGATTAGCACAAGATATGATAACCTGGTATTTCTCGAGAGACTCAATATTGACTTAACAAAACTCAAAAATTTTGCCAGGAAATTATATCCCGAAGACGTAACAGGAAACTTCAAAGCAAAGATGGAATTATCCAGAAAGCTCGAAAAAACCCTTGCCATCATTCAATTTAAACTCGAAGAGGAAACAATAAAAAACAATCCGCACTACGGGATGGAATCCCGCCTGAATCTCGAAAAATTTGCAAGAACCCTCAAAAAAAACATGACAGAAGACCTGACAGACACGGTCTTTCCCACTATTGATCCTGAAAATCCGGGCAGACTTTCTGACGAAGAAAAAGAAATAATCGATGACCTGGTTGAACAGTTCACAGGCAGCAAACCAATAAAAAGGCTCATGGAATTTCTGTTCAATGACGGTAAGATGTATCATGTAAACAATTACATGCTTAATATCCACGCCCTGGTTCCAAGCACACAGGATGGTGAACTCGAAGAATTTATGGGAAGAAAAGGGAAAGAACTCTTCGATTACATAGAAACAACTGTGAAAAAGATTGGTACCCGGTATCTCAATGATGAACCTCAGGCACAGGAGGATCTGGATCTGATGTTCTACCTGTGGTGTGGCCCGAAATCCCCCTTCTTTGGCAAACACGCCATGAAAACATTTGAACGTTATTTTTACAGGGATGAAGAAACACACAGGGAAATAACGCTGTACTGGGGCGAAAATATCAGAAACAGTAAATTCATGGATAAAATGCTGAAAGAATTCGATGCTGAAAAAGTTGTATACGGCCATACACCTGTTGACATAAAAAAAGGCCAAAAGCTGGCATCTCCTGACGGCAGGGCAATAAATATTGACGGTGGTTTCTCGGAAGCATACCTTGCAAGAGGGCATTCTCTCATTCATACGCCACATTCCCTTTATGCTATTATCCTGCCTACTATCGAGGAGATAATGGAAGCGAGAAAGAAAAAAGAACCCGCCGAACTGATGGTGGAACAAATTGCCTATTACAATGAACCGAAAAAAATCAAGGATACCTACAGAGGTGAATTGCTCAAAAAAAGAAGAAATGAACTTTTGAGCCTGATTGCAAAAAATAATAATTAATTTGCCCTTTTTAATTTTTCAGTGATATTATAGACTGATATTCAGACAGATTAAATTTTTACGGCTAATGTCTTAAATCAATAAAGCGTCAAGAGAACATATGCCTGATATAATAACGCTGATTCAGCACAGATTTTCACCGGGAAAGATTATCCGTTGAAAAATCATATAGAACAATACAATTAGAGGAGACTAAAATGAAAAAAATTACTTTTGCAGCAATTATCATTTCGTTCCTGTTTTTTATTCCATCGTCAGCCTTCGCTCTGTTCGATATAGGAGTATATGGAGGCTATTCTTTTGCGGGTGACGTTGAAACTGACGTGAAGAATGTCGAACCGGTCGGCCCGGAATACGGAGCAATAGCTCATTATACTGACAGTATTTTAATCTTCAACCTCGGAATCGGCGGATACTACCAGAGATCTCCACTTAAAGACGGAAGCATTGAATACACGAAGCAGACCGCAGGTATTGACGGTTATGCACAGCTGGACATTCCACTCATACCAATCATGCCCTACCTGAGAGCATCTCTTGGAGTTTGGGAAAACATCGAAGGGGACGTTGATAATGATGAATATTTTAAATCATATTCATTTGGAGCTGGTGTGGATTTTCCGCTGCCAGTAGTTCCGCTTGCCATCTATACTGAATATGTATTCTCTGTAGGTTTTCAGGACGGGAACACTGCGAAATCTCATGCTGCTCATCTCGGAGTCAGACTGGCAATATAAACTTAAAGCCCCGCATAGCGGGGCTTTAATAATAAAATCAATCCTTTTCAAAATATCTGGGAATTATTTTTAGCAGTTTACCAAAACCGCTCATTTTTTTTCCTGCTCCTTTTCCATAAAGCAGATTTATTATACCAAGCAATCCGTGATAAACTTTTTCACTGTAGGGATGCCACCACAGGTTCTTTTTCATAAACGACATCGAATCCTTCACAATTACCTGAGCTTCAGTCATTTCATCAAACCCAATGCTGCCGTGGGTTCTTCCAATGCCACTCTCTCTAAACCCTCCCCAGGGAGTTTCAGCAAGGCCATGACTCATGAGATGATCATTTATCATAACAGCACCAGCCCTGATCCTTCTGGCTGTTTTTACCGCATTCCTCCGGTTCTTTGACCAGACGGAACCGGTCAGCCCAAGATTTGAATCATTTGCAAGTTTGACGGCTTCATCCATATCCCTGACTTTCATTACTCCAATGACAGGTCCAAAGGTTTCCTCTTTCATTAGCAGCATATCATGACTGACATTCACGAGTATTCTTGCAGGAATAAAATTTCCGATACTACCTGAAGGAATTGAACTCTCCGCAGCGATTATGGCCCCTTTATTCAAAGCATCCCTTACATGTATCTCAACAGTTTCCATCTGCTTCTTCGTTGTCATTGCACCCAGATCTACATTAAAATCTCTGTCTTCTCCGACACGCAGACTGTTTACCACTGCACATATTTTCTCTATGAAAGTATCATAAACCGACTCATGCACATAAATCCTCTCGACTCCTGCACACGACTGTCCGGAGTTGGAAAGACCTGCCCACACAGCTCCGTACACAGCCCTGTCAATATAAGCATCTTCGCAAACCAGCATTGCATCGTTTCCACCAAGCTCGAGTACAACTGGAGTCAGGGTTTCTGAAGCTTTCGCCATTAGCCATTTACCAACAGAAACCGAGCCTGTAAAAAAAAGTTTGTCTACACCGCCCTCAAGAAATGCCGTTCCAGCCTGACTGCCCGGGATGTTTACATGTTTGAAAATTCCTGCCGGCAGACCGGCAGCGCTAAAACACTCTTCGATCTTTCTTCCAACCAGTTGAGTTTCTGTAGCAACCTTGAGGATAACAGAATTACCTGCAAGGAGGGCCATCACAACCTCGGTAAAAGGAATAGCAAAAGGATAATTCCATGGAGATATAATACCGATTACTCCAAACGGAATTCTTCCCAGAGAACTTCTCTTATTTATCATCATAATATTTCCGGACGGAATTTTTCGATCCCTGAGAAAACGGGATGCGTTTTTCATGTAATAATCCATACCCATGGCTGCGGAAAGAACCTCTGTTGCAAGCGCATCAACCCTCACCTTCCCATTATCTTTAGAAATTGTTTCTGCAATATCTGATGCATTCTCTGCAATATAATCTCTTACTTTTTTAATATATCTGACCCGCTCTCTTACATGCAACGCAGCCCATTCTTCCTGAGCTTTGCGCGCTTTCTGAATCGATTTTGAAACTGTTTCAACAGAGTCAAGCTTTGACTTGCCTATCAGTTCTCCGGTTGAAGGACTGTAACATTCTGTAACTGAACTTACTTTAACAGCAGCTTTTTTCCTGGAACCCTTCTTCTCAGATGCTGTTTTCGAAATCTTATTGTTTTTACTGCCAGCCTTTTTTGGTACTTTTTTTCTACTTGCCTTTTTGGTTTCAGTTGCCATTGAGCTCTCCTTTTTTTATGGAAATTCATCTAACGGAAAAAAGCTAAATACTCTGTAATTCTCAATTATGATTACTTTTTTAAACATCAGTTTTCAGTTGCTGTGTTTTCCTAAAATTTTTATAAACTCCTCTTACTTCTGTCCGCCTAAGGCGTCAGGACCTGTATTCTTTTTCTTTTGCCATGAAGAATATTTTTTATTTATACTGTTTCAGTTTATTATTTTTCAGGATTAAAACACAAAACAAATTTTATTAAACAGACACTAAAAAATCAAGCAAAAGCAGCCCAACAATTATATTTTTTTGAATATACATAAGCCGGGAACATCAGAAACCAAATATTTATAAACCTGAACAGACCGGCTGTAGCAAGAAACCTCCCTGCCTCTCAAAATCTTCTGCCAGAATTCAAAGCGGAAAAGGCCTTATCCCCTGAAATCTCTGAGATTATTACTGCACTTTTTGAGAAGAGGCTAAAAACACTTAAAAAATTGATTGAAAATTTATTCGCATTGTTTATTACTTGTCACAGTAATTATACGGGGTGTAGCGCAGTCAGGTAGCGCGCTTCGTTCGGGACGAAGAAGTCGGGAGTTCGAATCTCCCCATCCCGAAGAATAAACTTCCACGAGAATTCCTGTATGGGGAAAATCTATACTATTCTGGATAAATCCTATTCTTCATCAAAAACAGAGAGAAAAGAGATAATCGATTCAATCTTTTCGAAAATAAGCAAAGGAATAATCCCTCTTCACATAAACAATGAAGAAATGATTCTTACAATTGATGAAGCGGTAACAAATGCAATGGAGCATGGAAACAGGTGGAATCCGCAAAAACAGGTCCATGTCAGGGCCACTGTAGCTGAGGATGAGCTGCGAATAAAAATAACCGATGAAGGCAATGGTTTTAATTCTTCCGGAAATTCTTCAATAGAAGACAACAGAATGCGTCACAGAGGCAGAGGCATTACCCTCATTAAGCAATTCAGCACACCTCACTGGAACAAAAAAGGCAATGAGATTGAACTGAGAATAAAACTCAGATAGCCCTCTCCTGATTGCTTATATATTCCCAATTTTAATTGACATCACTCTCCAAAAGAATACAATAAATTTATCGCAAGCCGGAGGAACACCAGAATGTTAGAGATAATAGACTCTGAAGATGAAAGAATAATCAGAATCAATGATGAACTTTTTTCAAATATAATTATCAAACTTGAAGACAGCGTAAATAATTTCATTAAAGATGACAAAAGGAATGTGTTAATCGACCTTGATTCTGTTACGAAAATTGACTCGATGTCTCTCGCGACTCTCATCAGAATGAAACAAAAGCTCAATGAAAAAGACCGTGAGCTGTACCTTACCAATCCCAATCCCGGAGTAATGAGGGTTCTGGAGCTTGCAGGATTCGACGATTTCCTTCTTGACTGAGACAGATAAATCAATACGGAGCATAATATGAAATCACTCAAAAAAAGCAGCATTGTAAAAAGAAAAGGACCCGTTGTATTCATTATTATGGATGGCATCGGAATAGGAAAAGACTATGAAGGAAATGCCTTTATAAACGCAAGAACTCCCGTCCTTGATGATCTCATAAAACAATGCCTGTATACTGAACTAAAGGCGCATGGTACTGCTGTTGGCCTGCCAAGTGACGGGGACATGGGCAACTCAGAAGTTGGCCATAACGCTCTTGGCGCCGGACGAATTTTTTCACAGGGAGCCAAGCTGGTATCTGCTTCCTTCGAAGATAAAAGTATTTTTAAAAGCGATACATGGAAGGAACTCATAAAAAAACCTGTTTCGGAAAAAAG
This sequence comes from uncultured Leptospirales bacterium, assembly GCA_964512685.1. Lineage (GTDB taxonomy): Bacteria > Spirochaetota > UBA4802 > UBA4802 > UBA5550 > CAZEJW01. Next base: position 40,336 of record CAZEJW010000007.1, read on the forward strand.
GACACTTCACCTTATCGGTCTTCTGTCTGACGGAAATGTACACTCTCACATCAAACATCTGTTTCAGTTAATCAGCCAGGCATCCGCCGAGAATATCGGGAAGCTGAGAATTCACATCCTCCTTGACGGCAGGGATGTTCCCGAAACTTCTGCGCACATCTATATTAAAGAACTCGAACAGCATCTTTTATCCTTTAATAATGCCGGACGTGACTACAGAATTGCATCCGGCGGAGGGAGAATGGTAACCACAATGGACCGTTATGAGGCAGACTGGGACATTGTTAAAAGAGGCTGGGATGCACATGTACTCGGCATTGCCAGACCATTTACATCCGCGATGGAAGCTGTTGAAACATTCAGAAAAGAAGACCCGAAAATCACCGACCAGTATCTTCCGGCATTTACAATTACAGATAACGGCACCCCGGTTGGTAAAATAGAAGATGGCGATTCTGTGATTCTCTTCAATTTCAGAGGAGACCGCGCAATTGAGATATCCAGGGCGTTTGAAGAAAAAACTCTCAAAACCTTCGACAGAGTGCAAATGCCGGATGTATGCTATGCAGGAATAATGCAGTACGACGGAGATCTGAATATTCCATCAAAATATCTTGTTCAGCCCCCCAGGATTGACAATACAATCAGTGAATATCTTGCTGCATCAGGTGTAACCCAGTATGCAATATCTGAAACCCAAAAATTTGGCCACGTAACCTACTTCTGGAATGGGAACAGAACAGAGAAGTTTGACCCAAACACAGAAACATACATGGAAATACCTTCCGACAGAGTCGAATTCAATGAAAGGCCATGGATGAAGGCAGCAGAAATCACTGATTCGGTAATAGACGCGGTAAAAAACGGAAAATATGACTTCATAAGGCTCAATTATGCAAACGGGGATATGGTTGGGCATACAGGCCATCTTCACTCTGCAATAATTGCCGCCGAAACAGTAGACCTTTGTCTTTCCAGGCTGTTGCCTGAAATTACAAAGGCAGGAGGAATTGCTCTTATTACAGCTGACCACGGAAATCTTGACGAGATGTATGAAACTGATAAAAAAGGTGAAATATCATACGATAAGAATACAGGAGAGCCAAAGAAAAAAACATCTCACACATTGAATCCGGTACCATTTATTATCTTTGACCCTGAATACTCCGGGGAATATACACTCTCAGGAATTGACTCTCCAGGACTCGCCAATGTGGCTTCTACAATACTCGATTTTCTTAATTTCGAGCCACCGGCTGATTATCTTCCTTCACTGATAATACCTGTGGAAAAATAATCAGTTACCCTGAATAATGTTATCAGAGGATAAAAATTACACATAAAAGGGGATGCAGGCATGAAAAAATCAATATTCACAAATAAAACTCCGGCATTGCTTTTTCTGATTTTTACATTACCTGTTCTCATATTATCATGTTCCGGAGAAAAGAAGAATGAACTCAAAGAAACAGGGAACATTGAATTCACTTTTCTCAATGTAAAACAGGGAGACACTCTAAGCAATCCCCTGCCTGTAAAAATTAAAGGGAAAATTAAAAATTTCACTGACATTGAAAACAGAGACAAACTCAGGCTGTATCTTGTTGAACAAAGCACAAGAGAAAAAATATGGCATATTGAACCCAGGGGAAAAATCAGCAAAGAAGGAGAATGGTCAGCACTGACATGGCTTGGCAGCAAAAGGCATGGAAATAAAAATACTTTTAATCTTTGCGTCTTTGTTACAGAAGAGGAACTCAGGCTTAACAATGGAGATCATCCGGTAAAAAAAAGGCCGGATTCAGTTGCAAGCAAATGCATTCAGCTAAAAAGAAGAGATTAACTAATCCTTTTTTAAAAGAATATACAGTCAATCTCTTCTGAGATTCCCCTTATGTCATCCCTTTTGTAAACAGGAATACCAGCGTCAATATCCCTGTCACTTATTATGAATTTAATATTTGTTATACCCTCAATAAACAGTGGGGGTTCTTCAGAATTACCAACCACCTCAATTTTATCACTGTTTCCCTCTTTAAATCCCTCAATTATTACAAGATCAGAATCAGAATAATACTTCAAAGCCAGATCCATTGGATTTTCACCCTCAAGATCACGAACCATCGCAAAAACCCTGCCATTGGTTATTCCTCCTGAAAAAACACCGGCCTCGCGGTATCGGTATGAATCCTTACCCTCATGATCCATATTGAAATCATGTCTCATACTCTTCAGCGCAGAAACCCTTAGCCCCTTTTTTTTATAGTGTCTTACCAGTTTCTCTACCAGGGTGGTCTTGCCTGACCCTGATCTGCCTACGATCGTTATAATTACCGGTTTATTCATTTTTTCCCTTTTTTATCTTTTTCTTAAAACCGCTCAGCACAGTCTTCGCGGACGCTGTATTGAAAAAACGTTTGTTGAGCTGTAATACAGGTTGAGCCTGTTGAAACCATATACTCAAAACCCTGATGAAAATTACAGTGTTATTTATAACATTCCTCTAAATTGGGTCACATAAATAATATAAAAAATAAGAAATTGCAGAATTGCGGATGTCAGAAAATCTACAAAATCATGCTTTCTTACACAAGAAAAGATTATATTAAAAAAAACAGAAAAAATTGTTGAAAGAATATCCATGTAAATCCTGAAATACACAAAGAGGAGAATTCTATGAACAATCAGGATAAAGTTATTGGTTTCATAAATGCAGGCGGGAAGAGCAAAAGATTCGGACAGGATAAATCCCTCTACATCTTTGAAGATAAACCCATGATTCAGCATGTTTATGAAGCTCTGGAACCTGTATTTACGAATATCTCGATTCTTGGGGATAAGAATAAATATAATTTTATGGATATAAAAGTATATGAGGATATTATACCTGACCTGGGGCCCATTGGCGGACTGTATACGGCACTGAAAAATTCTGACAACAGGAAGATTTTCCTGATAGCCTGTGACATGCCCTTTGTAAATCCGGAATTCATACAATATATGACTGAAATAACAGGCGACTATGACATTGTCATTCCGGTGGTAAATGGTAAATATGAGCCTCTCCATGCAATCTATTCTCCTGAATGTCTTCCTGTGGTAGAAGAAATGATCAGAGACAACAAACTGAAACTTACAGGAATGTTCGGAAAGCTCAACACAAGAGAAGTCAACGAAGAGGAAATGCTCTTTTATGATGATCCTGAGAAAATGTTCTGCAACATAAATTACATTGAAGAAGTCGAAACATCTGAAATTGCTGGTGTTTAATCATCCCCTCCAAGATACTCATGCAACATTTTAATAAGATCATCCATGCGGTAGGGCTTCATTATAACTCCTGAAAAACCATACCTTGTATAATCCGACATGATTGGATCATTTGAATAACCGCTCGAAACAATCACAAAAATTTCAGAATCAAATTCCCTGATTTTTTCAACAGCGTCTTTTCCTCCCATCCCTCCGGGCACAGTAAGATCCATAATAACAAGATTGTATGGATTCTGATTCTTAGCACTTCTGCACATTTCCACGGCTTCCAGGCCGTCCCTTGCACAGTCAACCTCAAGGCCCAGTTTTTCAAGCATATTAGCTCCGACTCTCAGTATCATCTCTTCATCATCCATAAGAAGTATCCTGCCGCCGTTAAATTCCGTGTTTTCAGCCATTTTAACCTCCTTATCAATTTTCTTTTTCGAGGCAGGGAGAAAAATCCTGAAAGTGGTTCCCTTCCCCAAAGAAGACTCAACATCTATATATCCTTCATGCCTGTTTATTATTGAATAACAGACCGCAAGTCCAAGACCATTCCCTTTTACCTTTGTAGTAAAAAAAGGATCGAATATTCTTGCCAGATTATCCCGGGAGATTCCGCATCCTGTATCAGAGATTATTATTTTAACATAATCTCTTTTATCCAGAGGAAGCCTCCTGATTTCTTCAGGAGATGCATTTTCCGCTGCTATCCTCACTATCCCGCCTGATGGCATCGCCTGCATTGCATTCAAAACAAAATTATGGATCACCTGGCTTATCTGTCCCTCATCTATCTCCACATTCCAGAGATCCGGAGATGTCTCAATTGATGGTTTCACATTTGAGCCACTCAGTACAAATGCGACATTTTCTTCAAGAAGATCCTTTACACATGATATCGAGAGAACAGGAGCGCCTCCCCTGGAAAAAGTAAGCAACTGACGGGTTAAATCCCTTGCTCTCAGAGAAATTTTTTCTGCATCCTTGAGAAGCTCTTCTATTTCAGAGGCATTTTTTGATTCAAGACGGGCAAGGGATATATTGCCGATAATGGCAGTGAGAAGATTGTTGAAATCATGGGCTATTCCTCCAGCAAAAACTCCAAGAGATTCGATCTTAGAGGATTTCAGCATTTCCTCCTCCATGCGGTTCCTTTCAGTAATATCACTGATAACCAGAATGGCTCCAATCTTTTTGCCGTTCTGGTCAAAGATTATCGAACCGCTCATTGCGAGTTTCCTGCTGATGCCCTTATCACAAATCAGCACAATATCCTTATCAATGCGAACGATTCTGTCTGAAACGAAGAGGTTCATAATTATCTCATCTGTATCTGCTCCTGTTTTCTCATTTATAAGATTCAGTATATTATTGAGAGATTCCCCCTTTACTTCATAATTTTTTTTACCAATAATCTTTTCAGCTACCTCGTTCATTAGTTCTATTCTGTTATTCACATCCAGGGTTATCACACCCTCTCCAATAGACCTAAGCGTTATATCCAGCCTGTCTCTTTCCACATTGAGGTTTTCACACACCTCAACCATCTCATAATGAGATTTTGAAAGTTCCTCGTTCATTGCCTCCATTTCTTCATACTGGGCTTCCATCTCCTCATACTGAGCCTGAATTTCCTGATACTGCTGTGCAATAATATCTCTCGCCTTTTTAATGTCAGATATATCAGTAACCAGTGCAATCCTGACATCCCTTTCATCAATCCGGGCAGGTGTTACAGAAAGAATAGCATCCATAATGGATTTATCCTTCCTTATTATTTGCACTTCATATCTTGCTGCCTTTTCAAAGGGACTTCCTTCTATAAAAATACGCTTTATCAAAGGAAGCCCTCTGGGAGTATCAGGAAACAGATTAAAAAATTCCTTATAGAAAAAACCGCTATCGGAATATCCAGTCATCTCAATCATGTTTGCATTTGCGTATACTATCTCATTTTCATCTATAAGCATTATCCCGCCATGAGCATTTTCCACCAAAGCCCTGTATCGTTCATCTGCTTCCTGTAGAGACTGAAGCGCCTTTTCTCTTTCGTTTCTGATTATATTGATTTTGTCAGCAATTGCCACAGACTGGAAGATAACGAAAAGAGAAGCAAAAAACTGATAACTCCACTCAGCCAGGAAGGAATCCGGTATAACAGCGAATGCGCGAAGCATAAGCATTAAAATTCCTGCACAGAAAAGCATCCACGCAAAAAGATAAAGCCGGGCAGATATATTTCCTCTTACAAGAGACACAAATCCTGCAACTATAAGAACGAACGAAGAAACTGCAAGAGATGCAGCGGATGTCTGCGTAGCTATGTAATAATCCGTAAAAAAAGTAAGCACAATGCATAAAAAGAAAAAATATAAAAAACATTTTGAAATTTGATTAAAAACCGGGAGCTCATTTTTAAGATTAAGAAATTCTCTGGCAAAAACCATTGCTCCTATGAGAGCAAGAAAAGCAGAAAAAGGATGAAATTGATTGGCAAGAACAGGAGAATCAGGAAAAAGAACCTGTGATGCAAGACCATTCATCTCCAATGTAGCAAATATTATTGAAACAATATAAAATCCCATGTAGAGATATGAGCGGTCTCTTACAGAAGAAAAAAGAAAAATATTATAAACAGCAAGCCCTATCAGCAGCCCATAAAAAAGCCAGAGAAAAAGCCATTCATACTTCTGTCTTTCAATAAAACTTTTTTTTGTCCACGCTTTCAGTTTGATGATAATCGAACCGCTGGTTTTAACACGCAGATAGAGGGAAGATTCTCCGGGGCTGCTTTCAACAGGAAAAACAACGGTCCTGGTATCCAATGGACGGGTCGAAAAAGGTCTCAGATCGCCGGTTTTCACTGTCCTCAGTTTACCGTCCGTGAATTCATAAAAATCCACATAATCAAGAAGAGGATAAGTGGATTCAAGAAGCCAAAATATTTTGCTCCCGGCTGGATTATATATGTTTATTTTAATCCACCAGGCATCCCTTGTATAACCCTGATCAAAGACTTCATCTACGAATGGAATAAATTTGTCAGAGAATTCACGTGAAGATATTGTGTTGAAATCGAGATTCCCGCCCGGATCAATGTATCCATATGCCAGAGATGTAATATTGATCCCCTGAAGTTCCGTATCAGGATAAAATACTTTTTCAGCAGCCCCCGGCTTTGAGATTAAAAAAAGCATAGAAATCAAAAGGTACAAAATTTTATTATTGGAAACCGAGAGAAAATTCATATTTTATTTTAGCTCATTATTTAAAATATTCAATTAATATTCAGAAATACAGAAAATAAGAACGTCTGAAAGGTTTTTTAACGAGTCTAAGAACACCCGTTAAAAGAATCAATCAATAAAATTTGGATGATCTATGATAAAATGCTTTACATCAAAAAGACTCAAAATAAACCATAAATCAAAATTTCAATCCCGGGAAAAACATGAAAAAAAACACTACTATGAAAAAAAGACAGCACTGCAAACCAGTGGATGAATGCGGAGTATTCGGAATATTCGGGCATCCCATGGCATCGAACCTGACATACCTTGGCCTGTATTCACTCCAGCACAGAGGGCAGGAATCAGCTGGAATTGCATCCTCTGATTTTGAACACATTTACAGATACGCAGGCATGGGCAAGGTAACGGATATATTCAATGAAGAAAGAATCAAAAACCTTCCTGGAAATATTGCAATTGGACACAACAGGTATTCCACAACCGGAGCATCTTTCCTCAGAAACGCACAGCCTCTGCGTGCAGAATCCATCCTTGGTCCAATAATTCTGGCTCACAATGGAAATCTTACCAATGCAGGTACCATCAGAGATGACCTGAGGAAACAGGGACATATATTTCAGACCACAAATGACTCAGAGGTAATTGTTCATTTAATGGCAAAATCAGGTGTTGATGATTTTCTCGAGGCACTGATAATAGCGCTCAAGCAGGTAAAGGGAGCATATTCTCTTCTGGTAATGAATCAGGACAAGATATATGCAGTACGTGACCCTCATGGATTTCGTCCGCTTGTTCTTGGCAAGCTTGGGGATGCGGATGTCATTGCATCAGAAACCTGTGCCTTTGATATAATCGATGCTGAATATGAAAGAGAGATAAAACCCGGTGAACTCATAGAAATGTCCAGATTCGGAACAAAATCATACTTTCCCTTTGAAGAAAAAAATCAGTCACTGTGTATATTCGAATATATATACTTCTCAAGACCGGACAGTCTCATCTTCGGCGAATCCGTTCATGACATGAGAATCAACCTGGGCAGAATGCTTGCAAAACAGGCTCCTGTTGAAGCGGATGTTGTTGTTCCAATACCTGACTCATCCATCTGTGCAGCAATTGGATACTCCAGGGAATCAGGAATCCCCTATGACATGGGCATGATAAGAAGCCACTACGTGGGCCGAACCTTTATCGAACCTGACCAGAAAATAAGGGACTTTGGAGCAAAGATCAAATACAATGTTGTAAGACCAAGTGTAAAGGATAAAAGAATTGTGGTTGTGGATGATTCTATTATGCGCGGTACAACCATGAGGAAGATAATAAAGATGTTCAGAAACGCAGGTGCAAAGGAAATTCATGTAAGGATATCTGCACCGCCAACAAAATTTCCATGTTTCTACGGTATCGACATCCCCACTCACAAGGAACTCATTGCTGCAACACACAGTATAGAAGAAATCAAGAAATACCTCAGAGTGGATTCAATTGAATACATGACAGTTGATACCCTTCTCAAGGCAGTTGACAGCCCGGAGAAGCAATTCTGTACAGCCTGCTTTGACGGATACTACCCATGCGAGTTGGAAGACAACTGCAATGAAGATACTCAAAAAAACCTGTTTGATGATACTGTCAATGGAGAGTATTATTAATTGACAGAAATTAGAATTATGTTGAATAATTTACTTGACTCATATCAGGGTCTTGTATTTTTATCTTTAAGTATAAAGTAAAGGTCACTAGCTCAATTAGGTAGAGCATCGGTCTCCAAAACCGAGGGTTGGGGGTTCGATTCCCTCGTGGCCTGCATCTTAACCCTGATTTAATCAGGACTTAGAAGCTACCGGAAAACCGGCGTTTCTCAAAAAACCTTAAAAAGTGAGATAAATGTGAGATGAATTTCTCATTAACTCACAGAGGAGAGAGAAATGACCGGTTTTTCTATTTTCCCACGTACAAAAAAAGACGGAAAAAAAGTTTTTTACGTTCAATTCAAACAGCCAGACGGCAGTTATTCAACAGCAAAGTCCACAGGATGTTCCACCAAAAAAGCCGCGCGCGAATGGGCTGAAAATTATTTAATGTCTCACGGAGTGCCCTTAAAAGGTGGAAACACATCTTTCAAGGACTTCTCAGAGGATTTTTATAATTACAGTGGTGAATGGGCTACAGACAAAAAAGTAAGGGGTCTCAGAATATCTGAACGCCACTGTTTGGACCGTAATGCCCTATTGAATAATCATGTAAACCCACAGATCGGACATTTAAAGCTCTTGGCAATAGACAGAGCAGTCATTAAAACATTCAGGAATGATATGTTTCATAAAGGCTATTCTGGAAACACTATAAACAAATGTCTGTCAGTTATTAAAAATGTTCTCGAATCAGCAGAAGAAAAAGGACTGATAAATCATATTCCACGATTCAACAGAGCGGCGCTGAAAGTCAAAGAATTTTCCAGATGTGAAAGAACAAAATTATTGAGTGTCCTTCACTTGGCAAAAGAATTTTCTACAGGGGATTCTGAAACAAAGTTTATAGAGCAGATTGAACAAAAAATAAGCAATGTATAAAAATACTTAGACCAGGATATGTCCGGCAAATAAAACAGCACCGCAAAAGTGTGTTTGCTGAAAGAGTTCAGCTTAAAACTATTTTGCAGGATATTTCTATAAATATTTGACATTACAACCTGAAGGCGGTATGTTGACCTATAACAGGAAAAGAGCTTATAAAACTACTAAAGAAGGAAGGCTGGGAACTGGACAGAATAAACGGATCTCACCACATTATGATCAAAAAAAAGTTGACTCTATCTATTCCTGTTCATGGAAAAAAAGATTTACCTTCAGGACTGTTAAACAGACTAATGAAGGATGGAGGCTTAAAACAATGATTGAATATCCTGCAAAAATAAAATTCTCAAAGGCTGACAGCGTGTATCTTGTCGAGTTTCCAGACCTTACCGGCTGTCATACTTACGGTGAAACGCTGGAAGAGGCGCAGAAAATGGCAGTTGAAGCGTTGAGCGGTTATCTTGAATCAATCGATTTAAGAAAAATGAACATTCCCGCACCTTCAAAGAAAACCGGGAAGAATATTTATTACATTGCACCTGAGACCCGGACAGCTTTTGCAATATGGATGAAGTTAAAACGTACGGAAAAAGGTCTTTCTCAAAACAAAGTGGCTGAGCTTCTCGGGGTGAACTTTCAGGCTTATCAAAAGTATGAGAATCCAAAGAAGGCAAATCCGACTTTAATCACTTTGAAAAAAATCGAAAAGGTTTTTAATGAAAAAATAGTTTTAATCTAATGGCATTATAACAATGCAATAGCCGGGATAGGCAGACGTACCGAAAGGCTGGCTTTCCTGGCTTTGTTTTAATTCAGGAATCACTTACAGGAGAGTGAACAGCATGAAAAACCCACAGGAAGCCCACAAATTAAGCCTTGAATATATTTTATTATATCACAATTAAAACGCAGGAGTAATAATATGAGTTGGCAAAAAATCCCTGTAGAAAACTTTCAGCTTAAAGAAATGGCATTATCTGGACATGGGAAAAGGTGTAGTTTATATATTATTACAAGCAATCCTGAATCAAAAATATACATCCCCATGACTGATCCATCAGTAGAAGTAAAAATTAATGGTAAAATGAGAACACAGTCTTTTAATCATGACGACATGGATCTTGGAATTAAATATTTACCTGAGGAAGATATGAAAATCACACTTCTTGAAATTGATTTTCCAGGTGAGCCTGATGAATGGATAAATTCACTCAGGGATTTTAAAGAGGCAAAATCAGAATTCATACATTGGGTAATCAGAGATGTCAAAATAATTCTTGATGTTCAATAATGATAAATATTATGGAAAGCATCAAGGAGCCTTTCTTTAATTATTTTGGCCCCTTGTGTCCTGCTTTTGAACAGCCATATTTTTATACATTCCTTCCCACAGGCCCGTAAAGAAATTTCTGGCATTAGCCCCCAGGGTTGTAGTATTGTACCCTCCCTCCTGAATGACCAGAGTTGGCAGGCTGCATCTGCCAAGTAAAAAACCATTGTTTTTAAAATCATCCGGCTCAAGAAGCCAGGTTCCGGTTGGGTCTCCACGCGCAGTATCAAGGCCAAGTGCAATAACCAGAAAATCCGGATCAAAATCCTGAATATTTTTAACTGCCTTTTTCAACACCTTGAGATACTGCACCCCGGTAATTCTTTCTTTTAATGGATAATTGAAATTATAACCAAGGCCGTCACTGTAACCGAGTTCATTCTTATAACCGGAAAAATGAGGATATTCAAAATCAGGGTCTCCATGAATCGAAATGGTGAGCACATCGTCTCTTTCATAAAAAATATCCTGCTGACCATTCCCATGATGATAATCAAGATCAAGTATTGCAACTCTGCCATAATCAGACAGGTACTGAGCTGATATTGCAGTTGAATTAAAAAAGCAAAAGCCGCCAAAATAATCTATTCCCGCATGATGCCCAGGAGGCCGCACAAGGGCATAGGCAACCTGTTCTCCATTAATAATTTTTTCAGCCCCGGTAAGAGCACAGTTAACAGCATTTCTGGCTGCAAGAAATGAATTTCTGCTTATTGGGCTGTAAATATCAATACTGTAATACCCGGCTCTGGCAATCAGCTTTTTTGGGGGGCGTGCAGCTGATCGGATAGGAAATACATCAGGATACAGAACCTTGTCCGGTTCAAGTTTCATGGTTATTCTCTTAAAATACATGAAAAAATCTTTGTCATGTACTGAAAGAATATACGAATCAGAATATTTTTTGAAGGGTATTTCCCTGAAAAGACCTGTTTTATTGAGTTCTTTTTTTATCAGGTTTACTCTTACCGGCGATTCAACATAGCCTCTGTCTTTCACATGATGAACTTCATGTTTAACATTAAAAATAAGTGAGATTTTCTTATCTCTGGGTATGCGGATTGACTGATGAATATTACCCTTTTTAAAATAAACAGGACCTCGCAATTCAACAGGATCACCGTTAAAACTTTTTAAAACCTTGTTTATTTCCCCTTTTGCAGCAGGCGGGTCCAGTTTTCTCTGGAGAATTGACCTGACTATTTCCTTTGCCTGCTGAAAAGCCAAAGGCCTTTTTGAATTAAGGCTGTCAAACATAATGAAATAGGGATTATTATATCGATTTCTTGTCAATTCCTCATATGCACTGTTAACGATTGGATAAACTCCAAACTGTTCATAGAAATGCATTCTCTTTTTATTCTGTCTAAGAACCTTCCTGTCATCAAAATCCGTTTTACTGTCAGTCATACATTCAAAAAATATGCCTTTACTCTGAAGGTTAAATGCCTCTTCACGGACTCTCTGGTACAGGGCACTCCCTATTCCCCCTCCTTTTGTTCCTGCTTTTGTAGCCAGCAGATCAAGGAAAATATAATTAAGATCCATGGCATGTGATATCTGGGCAAATCCCTTTATTACCCCAGTCCTGTCTTCAGCAGTAAAAAAGAAATACTTCATGTTCATACTAAACGGGTTTTGAAAAAGCTGCTTTATCTCATCAAAATATTCCTCTGTAAGGTCAGAAATCTGATCCCGTGTTATTGCTATAATTTCATTTATTGCTTTTTTGTTTGAAGGTAAAAAATTATTATGTATCTGTCTTATACGAAAATTCATAATGAGTACCCTGTTTCAGTATTTATTCCTAAAAATACTTTTTTTAGTGCAAACGGAAGAATATTATTGCCCCCGCCGCCTTCGGCGGCGGGGGCAATAGAGTTTTTTCTTCTACAATAAAGTTTAGGAATAAACACTGACCCTGTTTATAAATAATAATGGCAAATAGATGAGTAAAAAATTTATTTTATATATATTTTCAACCTGTTTAATTACTTCCCGCACTTTTTAGTTACAAAACACAACAAAAAGCAGTTCCTCAATCAGGCTGGCTCATTTCGCCAGCATTATAATCCAAAAAATATCATTGCACAATTATAAGACTATAGTTATAATTTAAATCTCATTATTTGTTCCCTTTCAAATTATTTTTCCGGAGCATTATATTTTTTCAAGGGTATCTCTTTGGCTAATTTTTATAATTATAATTTCCAGAGGAATCCCCCCAAAAAAAACACCGAGGCATATAAATGGAAAGAAAAAAATTATCAACAATTCTGACTACAGCATTACTGCTGGTCGGCTCACTGGCTTTTGCAGACAAAACAGAAGTTAAAATTGAAGCACCGGATACTGCAAAGAAAGGAACTGAGGTAACAGTTAAAATTCACGTGAATCACAGCGGCAACAATTTCATGCATTATACAAATCTGGTAGAAGTAAAGATCAATGGCAAACAATACAAAAAGTGGAAATACTCTGCTTTCAGCAAGCCCGAAGATGAAAAATTTACACTTTCATTCAAAATAAAAATAGAACAGGATACTGTCATTGAGGCAAAGGGCAACTGCAACATGCACGGAAGCAGGGGAAAGGCAGAACACAGGATAAAGGCCATATAGGGGGATTATAAAGTATGGTAGAATCCGGACCTAACATCATACAACTACTGGGTTTTATAAACCTTTTGCTTGTTCTCTTTCAGATGCTTTCTGGTTTTAGAATAATCAAAGTAAAAAACACAATCCACCGTACAACCGGAGTGCTGCTGGTTTTTTCTGCTATTATCCATGCAGCACTTGCATTCATTGCACAAAACCTGTGAACTTTGGATAGGACAACAATTTTGATCTGATTTTGAACAAGAAATCAATCCAATCAATACTGATGTCTGGAGTAGCTTAATCCAGACATGAGAATCCTGTTTCTTCAATTTTATTCAGATAGTCGTCTATCGACTTTAAAAGATCATCATCACTCATTCTGTTTTTTAACACCTCAATACTATCAAAAAAACTGCTGTTCTTTTCTTCATATCCCATTACACGATTTATATCATTTTCAATTTTTTGATAGTCATCATGTATATTAACCGAATATTTTTTTATAAAAGACAGTTCGTCATACTGAAACTCTTCAATCTGCAAATGCACATTTTGACAAACGATCGGCATTTTGACTTTAACTATTATTTCGATATTCATATTTCACCTAACTGGAAAAAGTATGCAGGAAATCACTAAAACCTGCCACTTGACATATTTTAGTTTTCAAAGTCTTCTTTTCTGAATACAGGAATCAAGACCCTGTCTTTCATAAAAGACTTCAGAGTGACACCTGCCAGCTTTAAATCTTCATTGATGTGATAAAGGCAGGGAACCAGAATCAGTGTAATGAATGATGCAAAGATGAGCCCATACCCGAACGCCAGAGCCAGAGGTGCAACAAAATAATTTTTGTCTCCAATCCCGTAAATTGTTGGAATAAGCCCAAGTACTGTTGTTCCTGTTGTAAGAAAAACCGGTCTCAGCCTTGTAAGCCCTGCTGTCACAAGAGCATCCTTCAGATCAAGGCCTTCACTTATATTCCTGTTTATGAATTCAACCAGCACAAGAGTATTACTTACAATAACCCCTGCCAGACTAAAGATGCCCAACACAGTCATAAAACACATGGATTCACCATGGGTAAACAGCGCAATAATTACGCCTAAAAGAGAAAACGGTATAGCGCTCATAATAATCATGGGCTGCGAGAGTGAATTGAAATAAACCGCTAAAACGATATATATAACCATCAGAGCAACAAGAAAAAGGCTGGCCATTCTTTTCATAGAATCTGCAGTATCCTCCTGCTCTCCTCCGTATGCAACCTCATAGCCCTTATAATTTTTTGCAATATCAGAGAAATCACGAGCAAGCATACTGTTAACAGCCATGGACGTTATTTTATCTGTATCAACATAAGCCTGAACCTGCACCAGTCGCCTGTAATTGAGCCTGCTTATTTCAGAGTATCCGGGCTTTTTCACAACACTTGTTACCATACTCAGGGGAACAAGCCCTCCAGCTCGGTTGGCAACAAAGACCTTCTCCAGTGACTTGACCCTGGTTCTCTCACGATCAGGAAATCTGACCCTGATTGAGATATCCTCATCATCCAGTTTGAAGTTAGTTGCAATTGCGCCTTCATATGAGGCATTGATAGCCTGAGCAATATCCCTTACAGATACACCTGCCATGGCTGCAACCTCTTCTTTTATTTTATAACGGTACTCCTGTTTTCCTTTTTCAAGGTCCATTGTTACGTCATAAACACCGTCAATTTTTTTCAGATACGCGATATACTCATCTGCCATTTTTTCTATTGTGGCGAAATTCTCTCCCCTTATCTCTATATTTATTGGCTTTCCAATCGGCGGGCCGTCTTCTTTGACTTCGATTCTTGTAACAATCTGTTTTGAGAGAAATCCTTTTGTTCTGGCTCTTGTAAATTCATTTCTCAGCCACACTGCAATATCGTCTGCCGTTCTTTTTCTATCCTTTTCATGAGTAAGGTAAATATCAATAGTTGATTTATGAGTTCCTTCCCCTGGATTTGGATCAAGGCCAAAAGGAGTCTCTTCGCCCACTCTGCATCGCAGGGATTTTAACTCTTCTTCAGGCAGGCTGAGTATAATTTTCTCTATAGTCTTTACCTGTTTAAGATTTGCCTGAAGGTTTTTACTCTGAGGAAGATATGTCTTTATCTGAATTTCTTCAGAACCACCGCCAGGAATAAAAACAAATCCAATTTTTGGAACCATAGCAAGGCATCCCACCAGAAGCATAATCAAAAGACCCAGAGTCAAAAATCTGTAATCCAGTGACTTTTGCAGCAGAAAATGATAGACAGACAAGATCTTCCCAAATATTCCCTTTTCGTTTTTAAGTTCATTTAATTCTGATTCAACAAAATTACTGTGATTACCCGTATCACACACTTCAGCTTCATCTGCTGCCATGCCTCTTTCTGTAGAAAACTTTTCAAGAAATGACGGCAGAATAAAAAATGCAATAAACCACGACGCTCCAAGGCAAATCATCAGAACAACAGGAATAGACCTGATAAACTTTCCTGTTAACCCGGTTAAAAAAAGCAGGGGGGCAAAAGCCGCACAGATACAGATGAAGGTTACGGTTACAGGCCATACCATTTCGGACACACCTTTCTTGACGGCCTTATATTTTGTCATTCCCATTTCAATGTAACGGTGACTGTTTTCAGAAACAACGATACTGAAATCAACAATCATCCCCAGAACCATAATAAGGGCAAAAAGACTCATAACGTTTATTGTAACCCCAAAAATATTCATACCAATAAAAGCCACCATAAACGAAAGGGGTATTGACAGGGTTATAAGCGTTGACATTCTCATTCCAAGAGCGACAAAAAGGATTAGTGCCAGAAGAATAAATCCGGTTACCGCATTAACGAGAACCGACCTGATATCACTAATGGTGTCCTGACTTTTATCATTAAAAATTTCAATCTCCACTTCATCAGAATGAATATTATTGAAGTGTTCCATCTTTGCATAAATTCTTTCTGCAGTCCTGATTTCATCAGCACTGTCCTTCTTCCATACTGCAAAGATTATTGCTTCCCTGCCATTATACCTGTCTATTACCTCTGCTTCTTCAAATGTATCATACACCCTGCCAATGTCTCTCACCCTTGTCACATAACCTGAATCATTGGCCATGATTACAGTATTCCTGAGATCATGAGTGTTCCTGTATTTTCCCTTAGTTCGCAAAACAAACTCCTCTTCGCCTATACGAAGAGGACCCCCTGGGAAATCAAGGCTTCGGCACGAAATGGATGAAATGATATCGTTCATACCTATTCGGTATTTCTGTAAAGCCTGAGGATATACCTCTACAAGGTATTCAATATCCCTGAAGTTAAAGGCCTCGACCTCGGCCACCCCCTCTATATCATATATGTAATCCTCCAGGTCATCAGCAACTTCCCTGAGAGTTCCATAACATACATTATCTTTTTTAGGATACACAGCAGTATAAACGACCTCTGTTTTATCTGACTTGATCTCTTTTACAAGCGGCTTTAAAGCTGTTTCAGGAAGATCCTCCAGCTGTTCAATTATGTCCTTGATATCATCCACTACCTGATCCTTTTCAGGATATGTGTCATCAATAAAGACTACAACAACTGACACATTTTCAACGTTATATGACCTTACTTTATCTATTCCATCGATCTCCCTGAGTTTTTTTTCGATTGGAATCGACACAAGCTGTTCAAGTTCATCTGGAGTACCCCCCGGATACACTGTTGTAATAGCAACCTGATCAAAACTCACTTCAGGAAACCCCTCCCTGTTGAGTGACATTAAAGACATGGAACCTGCAAAAATAACAAAGACTATCAGCAGATTAATGAGGAGTTTCTGCTTAATCAGGTATTTAATTAATGTTATCATTCTTTCTCCCTAGCTTTTCGATTGTTTCATTAAACATTCTCGCCAGTATGTTTAATGTTAAAAAAAAACAGCCTTAAAAAAGGCCTTTCATAATAATGCTCATTATTTTTTCAGCATTCTCTGCAATATTAAAATTACTGCCCGTAGCCTGCAACATCAGGAATCCGCTTCCATAACTGAAAATTGCATGCCCGGCTACATTTGAATCCAGATCAGGAGATAACTCTCCGGTCTTTTTACCATCTTCAATTATGCGTGAAATAGTTGAAATTCCACTGTTACGATTATTGTTTACATATTCATGCAGTTCAGAAAGCTCTTCGCGATTCCCATCAACGATCTGCACCAGGCCAAAGAAATCCTCATGTCTTCCCCTGAACCCCTTACCCTGCAAAAAATACACTATTACCTGTCTGATTTTTTCTTCTGCAGAGAATTGAGAATCCTTAATTTTGCTGAGATCCATAGGATCCGGGGTATTCTCAATCATAAGCTGATGAAAAAGATCATATTTATTCTTAAAATGCCAGTAAATGGCTCCTTTCGTGACACATGCTTCTACTGCGATATCCTCAAGGCGGGTAGCCCTGTACCCCTTTGCTGTGAAAACCTTTAAGGCTGCATCAAGAATATTGCATCTGGTAATTTCTGCTTCTTCTTTTGTTCTTTTCATCTTCTGCTCACATATGGGATTAAGCCTGGAATGGACAAATACATACTCGCGGGTATGTTTGTCAAGACCAAAGAATTTATATTTAAAAAAAAATTCTCTTTTCCCATGAAAAATCAACACATCACAACTATTATTTAAATTTTCTCAGCAAATTCAGTTCTTATTTTTACTTTGAATATATTTCTCTGCAATTCGATCTATATTAACCGCAGCCTTTTTAAAAATATCTGTAATTATTTCAACAGGGGTCTTCATCTCAGTATATTCAGCAATATTTATTTCGAAAAATTATTGAGCCTGCACCTGGAAACATGTTCTGCATGACATAGATCCCCCCTAAATTTCAATGCACCTCAGAACAGATAATTCCTTTACCAGCCTCCTTCGTTCTGGTCCCACAGGTTCAGATTTAAGCTGTTTTTCCATCTGTTGAGCGTGTCTTAAAATAGTTTCTTTCCGCTTTGGTATTTTCACTGAGTGTTATCCTGGTAAATTAATGTTTTCTTTTTAAAAAATCCATTGAACCCGGTATTTTCAAGTATAGCCTCTATGAGTAATCAGGAAACCTCTGTCATTAATATTTCCTCTGCCTCCTTGAGAATTCTCCTTCTTTTTACCTCTTTCTTTTCTTCAATTTTCCCCATCCTGAAATATTATTTAATAATATTAAGCAATTCATCAAAGAGATAAGTTTTATTTTTTTCCTGCTCATCACTTTTTAATATCCCGGCTTCATATAATTGTCTGATATTTCTTTCGCATGTTTTTTGCGGAATGCCGCTTATTTCTGAAAATTGACTTACTCTGAATACAGGTACTGAAAATAAGGTATCAACAATTTTAATTGTCCTTTTGGATTTCGTAATATCTAAAATTTTATCTTTATATTCTTGATACAGTTCATTAATACTTTTTATTTTTAACATATTTTCTTTTGATTGTTCTTTAACAGAATCAATAAAAAATAGAATCCATTCATTCCAATAACCTGTTGAAGTTATACCATTTAACTTAGCATAATATTCTTCTCTGTTTTTTTCGAAATAACTACTGATATAAAAAACAGGTTCACTCATAATCCTTTTAGAATATAATATTAATGGAATAAGCATCCGTCCGATTCTTCCGTTCCCATCCAAAAAAGGATGAATAATTTCAAATTGAGCATGAGCAATAGCAGTCTGTACAATAACATCTTTATCATTTAAATTTATGTATTTTTCAAAATTTGACATTATATCATTTAACATTTCAGGTGACGGAGGAACAAAAGATGCTGTGTCTATTGTTGATCCGGCTTTACCAATCCAGTTTTGAGTTTTTCTGAATTTTCCAGGTGCTTTTGCCGAACCTCTTACATCTCTCATTAATATTTTATGCATCTCTTTTATTAACCTGACACACAAGGGAATTGAATCCAATCTTTCAATCGCGAACTGCATTGCATTCCTGTAATTTTTTATTTCAATTATATCATCCTGTTTATCATTATGTTTATATTTATTTGCTTCAAACTCAAGTACTTCCTGAAATGTAGCCTGAGTTCCTTCTATTTTTGAAGATAAAACAGCTTCCCGGGTCATAAGTGGAGTCAACAGTATAAATTTATTTGGTATTGACTCGAGCATTCCATCATAACGGGCAAGACATCTGTTTGCCTCTGACAATTCTTTTATAAAGCCATTGTAATCAATTCCCGGGAGAGGAAGTTTTATCGGATTATATGCTTTCATATACTCATTCCCAGTTGTAGTTATGGATCATGCATGATCCATAATAAATTTTATGGATCATAATACATGCCATATGATCCATAAGTAAAGAAAAAAATTGTGCCCTTACTTTGCTGTAAGACACCTGTTTATAAAACATTTTTTTGATGCCATCACTGCACGAAATTAGCACAATGTGAAAAATCAGGAATAAATATTAAGTCAGGCCAAATGATCGCCCGGAAATTTAACTTTCCTTTTCTTTCCTTTGAATATATTCCTCAGCAATTCGATCAATATTACCTGCAGCCTTTTTAAAAATATCTGTAATTATTTCAACAGGGGTGCTCATCTCATTTTCAAACCATTTTTTTAAAACCATATAAACTCCGCCTGCAAGGTAATGAACAAGAGTCTGGTGATATTCATCCAGCTCCTGGAGATGCTGGGCCTTCATGTGAAACAGGGAAAAAAATCCGGATAATTTTTCAAGAGCCTGAAGACCAAGGCCTGCTTTAAGCAAGGCTTTAAACACTGCTTCATTTCGTTGCCACATATAAACCAGCTGCTTTACTTCAAAATCCCAGGTAAGGTCATTCCTGGCTTCCATGTTTTTTTGAACTTTCTTTATATACTCATCAAGAATCTCGTCTACCTCAAACAAAAGAATGTCATCCATACTGCTGTAATTTCGGTAAAAAGTCTGCCGTGCGATGTCTGCGTTATCTGTCAGCTCAGTAATGCTTATCTCAGAATACTCCTTTTTTTCCAGAAGTTCCAGCAGAGTTTCAAGAAGCCATGCCCTTGTTCGTTTTGAACGTTTATCCTGTTTCATCTTATGCACCATTTCTCAAGATTTTGTAGCGTAAAAATATTTGTATTACCTGCATGCTTGACGATAGTAAACAGCGTATGTACATTTGTCAAGTAAGTTACACGTGTATCATAAATGACTTTTGTCCATTATAATGGAACTGGGAACTGAAAAATCAAAACAGGAGTAAGATCAGATAATTATTAGTACCTACAGCTTTTGTTGGAGAATAAAAAGGAGAAAGCAATGAAAAAGACAAAAAAACTCTTTGAAACTGATAAATCATGGCATGGTTCCGAACCTGATATCCCCCGGTCAGCTATTTCTGAAACAATTGAAACCGAGATACTTATCTGTGGTGCAGGAAACGCAGGCATGGCAGCAGCGATTGTTGCTGGGAATAAAGGCGTAAAGACCATTGTTATAGAGAAAGACAAAACCATGGGCTTAATCAAACCCTACATGGGAGCAATTGACACAAAGGCACAAAAAGCGGTTGGTGATAAAGCAAAGATCGATAAAGAAGAAATCATTCAGGAACTGGTAAATTATTCAACCAGATATACTGATGAAATGAAAGTTTACGGAAACTATAAACGCTCTAAATACCAGGGAGCAAATAAAGTTGATGAAAAACTCGTTCGACTCTGGGCGGACGAAAGTGGTGCAACATTTGATTTCCTTGCAGAAGAGCTCTCTGAATATGGCATAAAGCATGTGGCTGAATATAACATAGGACACGGCCACCATGGGCCATTCAAGGCCTTCCCTATTCATACAAAACTGCTTGTACCATTTCGCAAAGGCGGCATTTTTGCAATATCGCATGGCGGTGTATATGTGCTTGAGAAATTCTTCATAAAAAAGGTCAAAAACTATGGTGTGGAACTCATGTTTAATACCGGCCTTGTTAAAGTCATCAAAGAAGGCAACCGGGTCGTTGGAGTTATTGCAAAGAAAAAGAATGGCAAATACATCAGGATAAATGCGAGCAGAGGTGTACTGATAGCAACCGGCGGGTATGCAGCCAACCAGGATCTTATTGCAGAACGTAACCCTGAAGCCGTATCTGTGTCAACAGTCAGGTATGAGCAAAAAGAAAACCAGGGAGATGGAATCAAAGCCGGAGTATGGGCCGGTGGAGACAAAGATGAATATCCATCAGCAATGGTGTTTGACCGCGGCCCAATAAAGCCGGGCGGGAAAGCAGGTGTTCCTATAAAAGCAGGTGCCACTTTCGATTCATTCTTCATGGCGAGCCAGCCCTTTATGAAGGTCAATATGAATGGAAGACGTTTCACCAGTGAATCTGTTCCCTATGATATTTTTCTCTACCCCCTGCAGGATCAGAAGAATGGAGTATCATGTATAATCTGGGATGCCAACTACTGGGAGCACATAAAGTCCTTTGACACCATTGGCTGTTCACGAATGATCAAGAGTAAGAGCAAACCCAAGACTCTTGAAGGCATGGGATTTCTGCCGAATTACGCCTTAATGACAATGATGCGAATGAAGGGGATGCTCAAGAAATCACGAACCATAGAAGGCCTTGCAAAAAAACTCAAACTGCCGCCTGAGGAACTCAAAGCAACAGTTGAAAACTATAACCAGATGGCAAGACTTGGCGAAGACAGGGATTTCGGCAAGGATCCTGATACTCTTCTTCCACTTGGGAAACCGCCCTACTATGGAATTACAAACGCAGGATGGCTGCTGACCACAATGGACGGACTTCGCATTAATACAAACACCCAGGTTGTGGATACACAGGGAAATGCCATTGAAGGTCTGTATGCAGCTGGTGATGTTGCTGGCGGTTTTTTTGGAGACAACTTATATCCTGAACTGTGTGTAGGTGTTGCTGTTGGTAAAACAATGACTTTCGCAAGGCATGCGATACTGCACATGACAGGTAATGCATAATAAATAAACAGTCTGTTACCCTTCTGTTTTAAACAGAAAGATAATGGAAAAATAAAAAATTTTAACAACTACTGCTTAAGGAGCAAAAAAAATGTCCAATTCTGTTTTGTCTGTTGATAATGTTGAAAAGTTGATGTACATGAAGGCAAAGGTTACAGGCCTGGTGGATTATGGCCCAACACCTTTTGGTGTTCGTTTTGATGTTGGCTTTGAAGGCCAGTTAAGCGGAGAAGCGATTAATGGAAAGATGCAGGGAGTTGACTATTTCCTGATGCAGCCGAATGGAGTTGGCCATATTGATGTGCGTGCAGCAATTCATACGGATGATGGCGCTAAAATTGCAGTTACAATCACAGGGTTTATGACCGGCCCTGAGATCAAGGATTCGCATGTTCGTTTTGAAACAAGTGATGAAAGGTATCAGTGGCTTTGTAATGCTATTGTATTTGGCAAGGGCCAGAATATGCCAGTTGAAGGCGGAGGCCTGCCACAGGAATTTGAAGTTAATTACTACGTTGTTCGATAACACAGCGGGTTTGTTTAATCTATGATTTAAAACAACCATCCTTATGTCATTTTGTGAGTAAGGATGGTTTTTTTACAGAATATACTGTTTAGGCCGGATTAGAAGAAAACAGAACACAATACTATTCATCTAAGCAATCTCCCTTCAAGAAGACTCATCATATCTCTTCTTCCATCCAGAATGC
The DNA here is from genome assembly GCA_964512685.1 of uncultured Leptospirales bacterium. GTDB lineage: Bacteria > Spirochaetota > UBA4802 > UBA4802 > UBA5550 > CAZEJW01. Next base: position 63,076 of record CAZEJW010000007.1, read on the forward strand.
AGTGAATATACACTCCCCTTTTTAAAACCTGATAGATAATCCTGTAAGGCTTATAATGAATTTCCTTATAGTCTTTAATCCCGATTCTATCCAGTTCAGGAGGAACATGCCCTCTTTCAGGATAATTCTCCAGACTATTACATGCATCCTCCAGTGAGGATAATAACTTCTCTGCGTTTTCTGTTGAATCATGCCGGGAAACATACCTGTATATGTCAAAGAGATCCTCTTCGGCATCAGATATAACATAAACCGGGTATGCCATCAGAAATCAGCATCCTTTACTCTTTTTCTTATATCCTTAAAAGCTTTATCAGCTTTTTTAACTTTGCCTTCTTCAAGGCTTTTATTACTGAGCACCAGAAGTTTCAAAAGAGCCAGAGTCTCTTCAGTTTTTTCATGTTCCTTAATGTCCTGAAGAACAGCTTTTGCTTCACCGTTTTGAGTAATAATATAGGTTTTATGGGTTTCAGAGAGTTCACGAATAATTTCAGAGGCATGAGCCTTTAAATAGCTGATTGGTTTTATGGATTCACTTGATTTCATGGCACGCTCCTTTTAATAAGACCTATATATAGTCCTTAATCAGGTCGTGATTGTCAAATAAAATTTACCGGTTTGCCGGCGAGGGATATTTCCTTTTCATTTCTTCCCATGTCAATTTTTTGGCCATAATAAATTTCCCTGAGATAAATTTTC
>CAZEJW010000008.1:0-60237 GCA_964512685.1 uncultured Leptospirales bacterium
ATGTAATATTAAATCCTGTCAATAGGGGAAAAAAGAAGAAAGAAGTTTTATCTAATCGCCCAGAAGATAAACAACACCCTCAAGGGTTTCTGTTCCATTGTCGTTTTGTAATGCGTACCCATCACCCATGACAATTATTTCATTATTATCTTTTGTTATTATTCTGAACTTATCGGTGAATCTTTTTTTCTTTGAAATCGACTCTTTGATATTTAAAAATATTTTTTCACGGTCATCAATATGAATTATATCGAAAATTTTTTTATTTTTTTTATAAATAAAATCTTCCGTATTGTATCCTGTTATTCGTTCAAATCCATCGCTGAGATAGAGTATTGTCCAGTCATCGTCATTTTTACATTTAAAAATTATCCCGGGCAATCCATTGAGAAGCCGGGAGAGATGTTTCTCTTTTTCTTCAAGTTGAATGTTGGAGTAAGAGAGTTCCCTGCGAACTGCAGTAAGTTCAAAATTCATTTTTTTCAACTCGTCAGTTGTTTCTTTTTGTTTTAACATCCTCCAGAGCCCCTGCATGAGAAGTGATAACTGCCGATGATCAGCTTCATTGTAATCACTTTTTTTATTACAGACCCCTGCAACAAGGACGATTCTGTTGCCTTCAAACACAGGAATGTTCATATGCCTTTCTATGGGTATATGTCCGGCAGGAACCCCTTTCCTGGGTGTGTCAGGTGAATTGTAATCATTGGTAATTATACCGGTTCTTTTCCTCACGGCCTCTCCCCACAACCCTGTTTCGCTGAGAGAATACAAAGTTTTTCTGTTTGGGATCATGCAATTTTTTTCTGCATAGTCAGACCACATCTTCATGTCGAGAACTGTTTCATCATTGTTAAGAAAAGCAAAATAGCCTGATTCGCTTTCTGTAAGCTCGACACATTTTTCAAGTGCGTATTTCTGGACTTCTTTATTGCTCCTGTCTGTCATCTGATATAATTCAAGAAAAGTCTTTAGCCTCTTCTCATCGAGAATGTGATTCTTCCTTGCCTCATTCCTTTCTGTTATATCTTCATGTGTTCCAATGAATCTCAATGGTCTGCCGTCGTTATCCCTTTGAGTCACTCTTCCCTTTGAAAGTACATAAATAAAGGAACCATCCTTTTTTTTCATTCTGTATTCGTTAAAGTATGTTTTTTCATCAGAGTTTAAATGTTCTTTCAGGCTGCTCATTGCTTTTTCGATGTCATCAGGATGAACTCTTTTTTCCCATTCAGAGAATGAATTATTTATTTCGGATTCTTCGTAGCCGAGCATTTTTTTCCACATAAGAGAATAATATACTTCATGCTTTTTCAGATCCCAGTCCCATACCCCGTACAGATTACCTTCAAGTGCAAATTTCCATCTCTGTTCGCTTTTTCTTAAGGAATCTTCTGTTTCTTTTAGATTTTGCAGCATGTTTTTAAGAGCAAAAGCCATTTCTTCGATTTCATTGTTGGTTTTAATATTGATTTCCGGCGAATAGTCACCATCTGCAATTTTACCGGCTGCTTTTGTTATAGATCGTATTGGTTTGGAAATATTGCTGGAGATGTAGTAGAGGATTCCAAGGCATATCAGCGTTATGGCTAATCCAATTAAGATGTTGTCCTGTATTGTTTGTTTTGAGTAGAAGGAGAGACTGGATTCGGGAACTGTGATTACTGAATACCAGGGGGTATCGGTTTTCCCGGGGGATATTGAGACTGACACACCAAAATTATTGCCAGCGTTGAAACAGTGTATTTTAGAGTTTTGTATTTTATTAAGGATGTCTTTTGTGAAATTTTGCTGATCACGCAGGTTGATTTTTATACCGAGGTTTGAAGAAGAGCCTGTCATGGCACAGATTGTTCCATTGTGACTGAGTATTATTAGCTTTCCGTCGCCATTGAGTATTTCTTGATCTGATATTTTTTGCAGAAAATCAAGGCTAATATCCACTCCGGCAATTCCGTAAAATTTATCTTTATGCATAACAGGTGAAACCAGTGATGTTATTAAAATAGTTTCGTCCTGGACCGGATATGGGTATGGATTTATTATCTGCTCATTTTTTTTCTCCCTTGGGATCAGGTAATAGTCTCCCCTCATTGGTTTCGTGTAGTCAAGCAGTGGGGCGAGAGAAATTTTGCCTTTGGAGTTTCTGCACCAGTAGGGAGCGAATCGACCGGATGAATCGTGTCCGGTTTTGCCTTTATAGTCTCTGTCCCGGCCGTCAAAAGTGTTCGGTTCCCAGAGTGTATAAACCCCAAGGAAGCTGTTGTTCTCCTTTAATACCTGCTTCAGCATTAAGTTTACCTGCTCTCTCGAAAATGACGCATTGGCTGATTTTTGTGTTGTAAGTACCTGAGACAGGGTGCGGGCAGCGTCAAGTGCTATCTCCAGTTCAGCTTTTATTATACCTGAGTATTTTTCAGCTTCTGATATAATTTTTTCTTTGAGAACTTTTTGTGATTCGTTTTTAATGGAAAGAGAAGAAAAAAGAATGATTGCTGTTGAGAGCAGAAGAAGAGATACCCCTGCTGACAGAGTAATCTTCATGCTTATGGATTTGAAAAACTTACCTGCCATAAAGTTCCTTTTGGTGTTATGCAGATGGCATGATGCATGCATGCAGAAAAAAATTTATTAATAAAATTTTTTCATTTGCACAAAAAATGATTTAATAATAAATACTGAAAATATGTAAGAATTATATTATATATAAAATTTTAGTCAAGTGAGTTGTAGTATATTCAAAAATAAATATTCAGTGAGAAATTATGAAAAGTATCTAAGCAACAGCTGATCTTTTAGTGAGTTACAATATGGTTTCCCGTTGAATGGTGATAGTGCTAACAATATCGAAATTAATTATGAGGGTATGGAAATGGGCCTCAGGGCCCATTTCCATGTTTGAAGGAATTGTGTAATCCGTTAGTTATCGGGATACATTTTGTCAATAATATCAGCGTATTTGCTGCTTATTATTTTTCTTCTTAATTTTGATGTCGGTGTAAGTTCGCCACCTTCCTGTGTCATTTCTTCTGCCAGGAGAGTGAATTTCTTTACCTTTTCGACCTGTCCGAGAGATGTTGTGGCTTCATCGATTCGTTTTTCATAGAATGATATTATTTGTTGATTCGAAACGAGTTCTTTTCTGGATGAAAAAGCAATGTTGTTTTCTGATGCATACTGTTCAAGCATATCGAAGGAAGGAACAATCAGTGCGGAAATGTATTTCCTTCCGTCACCTATTGCCACTGCCTGATCAACAAATATGTCTTCCTTGATCAGTGTTTCGATAAGCAGTGGAGAAATATTTTTTCCACCGGCAGTGATTATGAGTTCCTTAATTCTGTCGGTTATTTTGATATAACCCTCTGCTGTTATTTCGCCAATGTCTCCTGATTTAATCCAGCCGTCTTCTGTGAACATGGCATCGCTTTCGTCTGGCTTGTTCCAGTACCCTATCATTTGTGCCGGGCTTTTCATCTGAAGCTCACCTTCATCTGAAACTCTTACCTGCATAAGAGGAACAGGTTTACCGCTGGTACCGAAACCAATATCTTTTGGGGTACATACACAGATAGGGAAAATCTCTGTCATTCCATATCCCAGTCCCATGTTGAGGCCGGCATTATAGAAGAACCGGTTAATCTCTCCGTTGAAGGGAGCACCGCCAACGTGGAAAAATTTACATCTTCCACCAACCACATCCTGAATTTTGCTCAGTACCAGTTTCTTTGCAAGGGCATGCTTAAATTTTAATCCAAAAGGTATCGATTCGTTGTGGTGGAGGAGAGGATAGTATTTGCTTCCGGTTTCCAGTGCCCAGTTAAAAAGTTTCTGTTTGGCCGGAGAGGAATTTTTCAATCCTTCGGTTATTGTTCCGTATATTTTTTCCCATACTCTTGGGACGCTGACCATGTAGTGAGGTCTTGACTCTTTGAAGAAATCGAGAATCTCCTTGGTTTCATGGCAGTAGTGGTTTTCAGCTCCCCGGTCAAATACGAAATAAGACCATGATCTTTCAAAAACATGGCTGAGTGGCAGAAATGAAAAGCTTACATCGTTTTCGCCAATTGCCATGGGGTAACCGGAAGCATACAGCATTGTAAGAAAATTCCTGTGTGTGAGCATAACGCCCTTTGGACTGCCGGTTGTGCCTGATGTGTATATAAGAGTACAAAGATCGTCAGTTTCGGCTTCACTGAGACGTTTTTCAAGTTCGGTATCCTTTTTTGATTTTCTGCCGGTTTCGAGAAAATCCTGGAAGTATACTGAGTCTGCACCGCTTAAATTTACTCTTTTATCGAATACAATTATTTTCTTCAGGTGCTTTGATTTTTTGATCACTTCCTTTGTTACATCATACTGCCGCTGGTCATTAACAAACATGATGCGGATCTTTGCATCATCTACAATATATTCTGTTTCCTGTGCGGAGTTGGTTCCGTATACCGGAACTGAAACTGCTCTGATGGCGAGTATTCCTGCGTCAGCAATGCTCCAGTCTGCCTTGTTCTGGGAAAAGATTCCAATCATCTCATCTTTCTTTACATTGAGTTCCAGGAGAGCTTTCGCGGTTGCATCTATCTGTTCACCAAATGATTCCCAGGTGACAGTTTGCCATTCGCCATATGGTTTGTCTTTTAGAGCTGTTTTTTCCCCGTATTTTTCCGCTCTGTCTTTGATCATTACTGCGATGTGTGGATTCTTTTTTAGATACTCTTCGTATCCCTTTTGGTAATCGACTGTCATTTTCTTCCTCCAATACCGGTTCAGATTCCGAATTAACGGATTGTTATATGCCGCATGTGTTGACCGAACCCTGTTTTAATTTTATAATAACAATTGATTGATTTTTTTTCTATCATCATTATAAATGTGTATTTTTTGAAATGCCGGAATTATAAATTGGTAATGAATCCTGCTGGTTCTGCATCGTATTGCATAGCCTTTGATTGGGTTAATCGGCAGTTCTCGGTCTTTTGGCAATTCGTGGTGGAGAAGGTTGATAATTTTTATCTTATGATGTATATGTGACAGGTGAGTTCGGATGTGTGACAAAATTTTAATCTTTTTTATTTTTTCAAGCGCACTAATTTCCATGCTGCTTTCTCTTGGGCAGATTGTCCAGAAAGACAAGAGCATGGTTGACTATATTTTTTCAATTTCTTTTGCAGGGCTTGCTCTTTGGTTCCTTCAGTTGAGTCTGTATTCAACCGGTATTTTCAGGGAATATGAATTTGTCTATTATATTGAAGTCTGGGCTATCCCTTTTACTTTTATGACACCACCTCTTATGGCATTCAGGTACAGGTGGATAATTTCCACAAAGCTGACTTTCAGGAAAAAATATCTGATACCTTTTATTCCGGCCATGCTTTCCTTTCTTGTTTTATTGATGCCTTTTCTGGTGGAAGATTTCAGGTTCAGGCCTGAATATGTTTTGAATTTTAATCTTCTCAGTGAGGAATTTTCCGCGCTTCCGCCTTATTTTAAGGCAGTGTATTCGATGTTTATGCTCTCAAAATTGTATCTGATTATACTAATGGTTCCGGGTCTTGTTTCCATGTTCCCCCTTGTAATGAAAGAAACCAAACCGGGTGTTCCCAATGTACCCAGGGCAGGTTTTGTGTTTGCATCCCTCATTACTCTCTCCAATGTAATTGCTGTTGCCGGTGATTTTATTTCGATGGAAATACTCAGGTTTGCAATTATCATGGCCAATATAAGTATGTGTTCGGTTTATCTGGTAACACAGCGTAATCCTGAATACAACCGTCTTCTTAAAAGTCTGGCAAGAAAACATCAGTATGAAAGATCAATTATAAAGGGTCTCGATGTCGATGTCATAACAGAAAGACTGTACGAGCTGATGGAAGAAGAGAAGGCTTATACGGATGAAGAGCTTACTCTTGCGGAACTTGCCAGAGAGCTGAGTATAAGTCCTCATCAGCTTTCTGAGCTGCTCAATGGAAAGATAAACAAGAATTTCAATACCTTTATAAATGAATACAGGGTAAGGGAGGCTAAAAAGCTGCTAGTCGAAGATGCAGACAGATCTATACTTTCGGTCGGTATTGCTGCCGGTTTTAATTCTAATTCCACATTCAATACTGTTTTTACCAGAAGCGAGGGGATGTCTCCCGGTAAATTCAGGAAGCAGTTTATAAAATGAGAACCTAAAGGGTGTATTGATCCCGGGGAATGACAATTCTGAAAAGGGTGCCCGAACCTTCACTGCTGTAGCACTTCATACTACCCTTCATTTTTCTTTTAACTATACTCAATGTGGTAAACATTCCAAGACCGCTGAATCCGGCGCTTCTCTTTGTGGTAAAGAAAGGTTCGAATATTTTTTTTCTTTCTTCCTCTGTTAAACCTCTTCCATTGTCAGTATAATCTATCTCGAGAGAATTTTCGGTTTGTTTAATCTTGATTTTGGATTTGCCGCCTGTCTTGCCGGCAAATGCATGGATCAGCGAATTTTGGAAAAGCTGAGAAATGATGTTTGCGAATGAATCCCTGTATCCGTTTATTTCAAGGTCATCAGGGCAGTTTATTTCTATACTGTGATTCTTTTTTTTGTATTCATCATATAGATGAGAAAGGGCTGAATAAACCGTATCCTTTATGTTAAAAAGAGTCATTTGGTCATCATTCGATGCAGAAGCAGCGATTTTGAATCTGTCAATGATTGCGGAACTCTTTCCGAGATTTTGCATTATTGAATCACTGTACTGTACTGTTTTCTCCAGCAGTGCACCGGTTTCCCGCCCGTTTTGCCCTGGTCGGGTTTCTTCATGTTTTTTTATTTCATCAATAATGTGTGACAACAGAGTTATTGCATTTCCGAGTGGGGTATTTATTTCATGAGCAATACCTGATATTAAATCTCCAAGGGCTTTGATTTTTTCCTCTTCAAGGGAGTCTCTGTTTTTTTCTATCATTCTGCAGAATGTTTTTTTCAGCTCTTCGATATTATTTTCTCGGAATATCGTTTCTGCCTCTTCAGAGGTGTCTGCCGCTAAAGTGATATTATTGAATATTTCTGATAAATCCTCAGAATTAGCAGTTCTGTTTCCCCTTATGTATCTGGCAACGCCCACATAATAATTTTTGCTGCTGGCTGATAAATAATTCCATGTCATCTGAACAGGGATTATGGAATCATTAATTGTGATGTGGCATGCCTTGTCGGACAAAGAACCAGTTTTTTCTATTCTTGAAGTTAGAATCTTCCAGTTGTTTTCTGAAAGCCTTGGGTCGATTTTACTGAAGGGCATTCTGAAAATTTCATTTTTTTCATATCCGAGAATGGCTGATGCGGCAGTGTTTACTTCGAAGAATGATCCATTTTCATTTATTATAAAAAGGGGGTCAGTCATCGTGTCTGCAATTTTTTTTAAAAAGCTGAGAGTGTTATGCCCGTTTGTGTCTGCTTTATCCGGAGTTCCGTAGTAATAATCTCTTCCGGCTGTTATTTTATCTGCTGTAATGTTCATTTTGGGCTCACTGAAATATGAAATTTTTACGTTAACTGAAATTTATTTTTTCAGTATTTGTTCCTGAAATATTTTCCAAAATACACTTATTGAATGTTTTTGTTAAAAAAATAAAACTTCAGTATTGCTGTCAAGAATTGAATTGATAAAAATTCCAGACGTAAACGTCATGAACAAGTTTTCTTTTTTGTATGGTATAATATGAATTGTATTTTTATTCTTTTTTTTTAGCCGGAGTGACTATTATAAAAAAATAATTGATTGAGATTGATTTCCTGACATGGTTTATGATTCTATGTGGTTTTTAACATTAAAAAGAATTGCTATAATCCGGGTGTGTTGATATATTTGGGTAATCTTACACTGGTTTACTGCATAATGTTATTATTTTTTTCTTCTCTCTGGAGTCTTTTATATGGAAAACAGTTTTCTTTATAATCCCGGTGATTTATCGCTCTTTTTGCATAATCTTTCAGGGGATGTTATATGGTCATATTCCTTTGCCGAAAAAAAATTCCTGTTCGTGAGCGATTCGGTTCTGGAGTTTTCTGGATACACCGCTTCGGAAATATATCTGGAAGATATTTTCTGGATAAAATATGAATCTATTGATGAAATAAAATTATTCTATGATGCAGGAACGAATCCCTCTGAAAAAAGGCCTGATTTCTCTCCGGAAGATTTTGAGGTAACAATCTGCTGCAAGGGGGGAGAACAAAAAAAAGCAAGCGCAAGGGTGAAGCCCGTTTCTGGCGAAGCAAATGAAATCGTTGGATTTGCCGGAATTATAAGCAATGATATCAGAACAAACGATGCTTCTGCAAACAGAAGTTATTTTATCAGGCTCTTCCAGAAGGTTCAGATGACATCGCCTTACGCTGTTTTTCTAATCGATCCCGCGGGTAATATTATAAATGTGAATGAAAGAGCTGTTGAAATATCACGAATACCAAGAGACGATCTTATTGGCAGCAGTTATGTTGACTATGTCCAGCCTGACGAGCATGAAAGGGTTAACCTGATCAAAAAGATGCTTGATAATGAAATTATTGAAAAAGAGGGCGAATACCGATTCCGGACAAGGGAAGGCGGTTTTATCGATATAGAAGTAAGGGCTTCAGTAATTAAAAATACAGACAGTGAAGTCGAGGGATATATTGCCGTTGTTAGGGATATTACGGATGCCAGGCAACTTGAAAGAAGGAAACATGAAGATGAAGAAAATGTAAGAGCGCTTATCAATGCAACTACCGATTCCGTTTTTCTTCTTAATTATGAAGGTGCAATTCTTGCAATGAATAGTGTTGCTCTTGAATGGCTGTCGGATTTTGTCCCTGACCTGAAAAAAAGAGCGTCAGGCGAACTGATTGGCACCAGGATATTCGATTATCTCTCCGAGAAAACGAGAAAGGTTTTTCTTGGGGAAAGAGACAGAATTTTTGCGGCACCTGGAGTGATTCGCCAGAAATACAGAGTATACTCACGAGATCTGGATATGAGTTATTATCCGGTCAGGGATGCTGATGGAGCGGTGGTTCGGTTTGCTGTATATATCAGGGATGTGACAGATAAAATCGCAGAAAAAAAGAAATTTATAAAAACTGAAGCCAGATACAGGGATCTCGTTGATACAATGTATGAGGGCTTCGTTATAGTCGACAGGGAGTGGAAACTGGAGTATCTAAACAGAAAAGCGCGGGAGTCTCTCGAAAATGATTCGAAACAACTGGAGGGAATTAATTTCCTTTCACTCTTTGATGAGGAAAACCGGGAAATTCTTGAGGAGAATATTCCACTCGCTCTTGATAATAGAAAGTTCAGATTTCAGGTCAATCTTCATTCCAGGAAAAAAGGTCTGATAAATCTTCTTCTGTCAGTGTCTCCTGTAACAGATGATATGGGGAACAACCGTGGCTTCCAGGCCGTTCTTACAGATATTACGGCAATGAAGCGGGGGCAGATTCAGCTTCAGTACAAAGCGGATTTCGAGAGGATTATTACTGAAATATCAACCGGCTTTATAAATATCCAACTGAATGAGATCGATGTATGTATTCAGGATGCAATACAAAAGATCGGAACGTTCAACCGGGAAGAGAGAATATATGTTTTCCAGATGGAGGATGACAAAGTACATGCGCTGAATACTCATGAGTGGTTTAGCGGCGAATGGAATTCAGGGGCCAATTTCAGGAAGAGGATTAATATATTGGATTATCCCTATTTCAGTGATATACTTTTCAGGGGTGAAATTATTAACGTGTCGGATTTTTCCGGATTGCCGGAGGAGGTTCTTAAAAGCATTCAGGTGCCGGTGAACGCCGGTTTGAAATCATGCCTTATTATTCCTCTTCTCCTCGATGAAAAGCTGATCGGGTTTATTGGTTTTGATTCAAGGCGAAAAAAGGTGTGGAGTAAAGATGCCATATCGCTTCTCAAAATGATTAGTGTGATCTTTGTGAATGCCCTCGACCGAAAGAATATTAAACAAAAGCTTGTTGACGTTATTCTGCATAGGCTTTCCGAAAGAGAGATTGAACTTCTCAATTATCTCTCCGAAGGATACCGCTGGCCTGCTGATAAGAGGCTGCTCGGCAAAATTATGGATGTCCTTCCGGGAACACTCGATAAATTTATGGCCAGAATAAAATCCAAAATGAGAGCAGATGAACTCGAACAGGTGATAGCATATCTCAGGCTGCAAAAAGAGGCTCCTGTAGAAAAACAGGACAGCACCCATCCCTGAATAATGTTATGAAAAAACGTTTACTTTATACTTGACAATGCCAGGGCGAATCTGAGGATAGATTTGAATAATTCATGAGATTGGGAGGAAAACATGCCGGTTCTTCAGACTTCAGAATACAGGCCTCTTGGAAGATACCGATATACTCATCTTCAGACAGTACTGCCGACTCTTCTCAGGAAAGTCGAAGGAGTATCATATAACAGAGAGAGGATGTCTGTAGGTGATGGTGATTTTATTGACCTTGATTTTTTGTCTGCCAATTCCAAATCGGCAGTGATTTTGTGCCATGGGCTCGAAGGATGTTCAGACAGGGCGTACATGAAAGGTATGGCTAAAGCTTTCAGCTCACGAGGAGTGGATGCTGTCTGTTACAACTATCGTGGATGCAGTGGTGAGCCAAATCTCAGGAAAAAGATGTATACTGCCGGATCGACTGATGATCTTCAGGATGTCCTGGATTATGTTTATTCTTTAAAAAAATACAGTAATATCTTTCTTGTGGGTTTTAGCCTTGGAGCGAATCTGATCCTGAAATATGCAGGTGAAAAGGGTTCAGTTATTGATCAAAGAATAAAAGGGATCGTAGCAGTTTCTGCCCCATGTGATTTATATTCATCCTCCATGGCGTTACACAGCCGCAGAAACCTGATATATCATAAAAGATTTCTTCTTATGCTTTCCGAGAAGATTGAAGAAAAGAAGAAAATTTTCCCCGAACTCTCAAGCATTGATCTTTCGTCTATAAGAACCATGAGTGATTTTGATAATCTGATTACTGCTCCGCTTAACGGATTTAAAGATGCGGAGGACTACTGGAAGAAATGTTCGTCATTGGGGGAGTTGAATAATATAATAATTCCAACTCTTGTTTTGAACGCTGCTGACGATACTATTCTCGGACCGGAATGCTACCCCTTTGCTGAAGCTGAAAAGAGTGATTATATATTTCTCGAAGTGCCAAAGAAGGGAGGGCATGTGGGTTTTATGAGAAAACCTTCAGACGAGGAGTACTGGCATGAAAAAAGGGCTGTTGATTTTCTTCAGGCCAGTACAAAACTTTTCTGACTGTCAGCAGCTTTGAATTACAAAGAATTTTTCATCCTTATGTTCTTCGCACTGAAAGAGATACATGCATGACATGTCACCAATGCATATAATATCGTAATCCAGCTGAGCGACAAGGCTCATTTTTTCATCACATATCGAACAGGTTGGCGTAGCGTCTGACTGTAACCAGCTTGGGTATCCGCCTATGCAGGTGTTGGTATCCTGTGTTCCGGCTATTTCACAGCATATTTTATCATATAATTCCCATGGAAGATTATCATCTATTTCGCACATTAGGTCTGAAAGTTCAGACTCCCACTGGTCAATTCCTTCCCAGTCAGGAAGCGAGGGCGAGTCTTCGAGAGAATAAGTAAAATGATCCTTGTGGCCTGAATAATCCGGATCGGATATGTCTGTAATGATTTTCCACTGTCCATCCTTTGATGGGAGGCTGTCCCATGGCCGGCAATTATAGCAGTAGTGCATTTCCAGAACATCGAATGATAGATTGATTCCGGCCTTTTTCAGTAAAGCTGTATGATCTTCACTGTCAAAACTGAAAATTACATTTGTGGGTTTCCCGCAGTTTGTGCAAATATAGGTACTTTCGGGAATAGATTCTCTTTTGAAATTTTTAAATATCAGCGATTTCTTTTCGAGTTTTTTGAGGTCCTGCTTTATAGTATCTAGTGTTTCTTTCACTTTATTTCCCCGGTTTTATTATTGAATAGCGACACATCTCAGGATATTATAATTTATGCAATACAAATTTATGTAAACAGGGGTATCTCAGCGAATATTTTTCAATCTTTTTAAACTCAGCATTGCAGATGGAGCCTGGGGTGAGGTTTGTTAAAAAAAGGTTAGATCGAATCAATATATTTATATGTGCAGTTACGACTTGTTTGCTTTTTATTACGGGATGTACCGTTAGTGAGAAGCGAAAACGGTATTTCAATCAATCAGACGCAGAAATTTGCTCTCTGCTTGTTGTTAACAGAGGTATGCATACAGGTATTGTTCTTTATCCCAAAGAATCTGCCGAATATATTCAGGTTATAGAATCATTCAGCGGTTATCAGTTCGTAGATTTTGGCTGGGGAGATGAAGATTACTATCAGCATCATGGGCCTGCATGTATTCTGGGAGCAAAAGCTCTTTTTCTGCCAACGTCAGGAGTCTTGAGAGTTGAAGGATTTTCAACCGAGAAGGATTATCTTGTCAAGTGGAGTGATTTTGCAGTTGAATTCACACTGTCTATTGATGAATACAGGCTCTTATGCGAATATATTGACGGGGCTTTCTCAAGAACCGACAGAGGAGAGTTGATCAGGCTTTCAGAAAGAGGAAGAGGAGAAGTGGTTTTTTTTGAATCAGAGCACTGTTATCACTTATTCAAGACCTGCAACACCTGGGTTGCTCTTGCACTCAACAGTGCCGGATTTGATTTTTCCACCTGTTGTCTCATTACGGCAGATGATCTCTATGATGAATTGAAAACCAGCGGAACCATTCTTAAGGGCGGATGAATTTTTATATGGTTGCTGTGCTGATTATTTACATCCAGAAGGATTGGTTTAAATACAAAAATATATTGACAGGAAGAGGTGTTGTTTTGTTAATTTATTTTTTCGATGCAATGTATTGATAAAATAAATTATTATTGGAAAGTCTTCGCGTGATGATTCTAATTGATGAAAAAACCGATGTTGTTGGTACTGTTGTTCCTGATTTATATGATAAAGTTTTGCCCCAACACCCATGTATCAATGAGTCAGTTCATGATAAAATACCGAGACTTCACCTTCCTGTTGCACCCAATTGCAATATTAAATGCAACTACTGTGAAAGAAACATATGCCCGTCCAATGTGCATCAGATATACCCTGGTCTCAGTTCTTCTGTACTGACTCCATATGAAGCGCAGGAAAAGACAAAGGAATATTTATCTCAGTGGGGAGAATCTGCCATAATAGGAATATCGGGACCCGGAGATCCTCTTGCAAATGAAGAGACCTTTACAACTTTGAATCTGATTGCTAAAGACTATCCATCAGCTAATCTTTGTTTGTGTACCAATGGTCTCGAGCTTCCTGAAAGGATAGGTGAGTTAAATGAAATTGGACTGAAATATATCAGTGTCACACTCAATGGTGTTGACCCTTCTTTAACATCTCCTATTTATTCATTTGTTCAAAAAAACGGGACTATCTACCGGGGACATGAGGCTGCTGCGTTTTTACTTGAAAATCAGCTTTTGGGAATAAAAAGAGCTCGAGACCTCGGTATTTATGTTAAAATTAACAGCGTTGTTATTCCCGGTATAAACGATATCCACATGAAAGATATTTCGAGAATGGCCGGTTCCCTGGGATGTGTCATTCATAACATTACCCCCCTTATCCCTCGTGGAAAATTTAACAATATTTTAGCGCCTTCGAATCAAAAGATGAAAAATATTCGGGTTTCCTGCTCGGAGTATATAAATGTTTTCAGTAAATGCAAGCAGTGCAGAGCTGACGCCGCAGGAATTCCCGGTCTGGAGAAATGTTGTGAAAAAAATTAACAGAAAGAATTTTATTACAAAGGCGGCAGCTGTTGCCGGAGGAACTGCTTTTTCTGCTGTTGGATTAAAGGCTAATGATTTCTCCGGGGAAAGCCTTCAGGTGTGGTCATGTGGTGGGCTTGCAGAAGCGTTCATCCCTGCAAATGCTGAATTCATGAAAAGAAACGGCAGCACCATTAATTACACAGGAGCTTTCGCAGGAGCTCTGGGCAAGTCTCTTCTGGGGAGTGCACGTACTGAAATATTCGCTCCCCGCGTTCTCGGGCTGGCTAAAAAGCTCAGGGCAGAGGGCAAGATGGTTAAATTTTACCCTCTTTGTTTTACTGAATATGTTCTGGCTACCCCTTTGGGAAATCCTGCAGGCATTACCGGAATTCATGATATTGATAAAAAGGGAGTGAGGGTTGTTTCTTCTCCCAAGGCATCTCCTCCTGGAGGCGCGGCTGTAACCGGGATAATGAAAAAGGCAGGAGTCCTAAAAGGGGCCGAGTTGAATATGGTACAAAAGGGTGATTGCGTTCAACGTGATGTCCCAATGCTGATAGATGGCGGGGCCGATGTTTCCATTATTGAAAGAAGAGTTACAAGGCTCCCTCAGTTCAGGGAAAAATTAAATATCATTGAAATCCCTGAAGAGTATATCCCGGCAAAACCTGTTCCATTCGTTATTGGAATAATGAAATGGGCAAAAAACATGGATTTTGCAGAGGAATTTGTGAAGTTTATCATCTCTGAAAAAGGACAGTCTTATTTTGACAGAATTGGCTTTATTCCTGCCTGTTCTGAAAAGGGTAAAAGGCTGATTGAAAAATACGGGGTTAAAGATGTATAAAATAACTAAGAGAATAAATATAATCAGGTGGGGAGTTAGAACAGGTTTTTTATTGTTTATTGGGGAATTCGCTTTTTATGGCATTTTCAGATGCCCTTTTGCGATTCCATATGTCAGCTGTGAATCTTGTCCTGTTGTTCAATGTCCGGGCAGAACAATATGGCTTCCGGTATGGATTATAATTTTTGGGTCTGCATTATTATTTGGCAGGGCTTTTTGTGGATGGGCTTGCCCGGTAGGAACTTTTTCTGATTTGCTTGGCAAACCTTTTTCTGTAAGAGGTAAACTAAATGACAAAATTCTTAAAGCAGCATCACATTTAAAATATGTTGTACTTATTTTATCTCTAATTCTTCTTATTGTATATAATAATCCGAGATGGGCAGTGCCAATAAGAACCGGTGATTTTTTTGCTTCTATAGGTTTGACTTTTGATCATGCCAACTTGCTCTGGATAAGCAGAACGGTTTTTGTATCAGCCGCAATAGTGCTTGGAGTTTTTTTCTCGAATATATGGTGCAGGTTCCTGTGCCCAACGGGCGGAATTCTTGATATTTTTAACCGTTTCTCGATATTTAAATTCAGAATGACATCCGATTGTAATGACTGTCAGGTATGTAAAAATAAATGCAGCATGAACACAAGGCCGGCAGAGATCAATTGCAACAACTGTGGGGAATGTATCAGCCTTTGTCCTGTTGATTCAATCAAATACGGAAGATCAAACAGTTGAAATAAAAAGGGCGGATTTGCTCCGCCCCTCATTCATACTATTTTTCTCTGGCATATGGCCAGGCCATTACTCCGCCTTCCATTACTTTTACATTCTTCCATCCGTTTGCCTTCAGAATAAGAGACGCCTCATATCCTCTCAGGGATATTTTGCAATAGCAGATTATTTCTGTATTTTTATCCTCAGGTATTTCATTGAGCCTTTTTCTGAGTGCTCCAACAGGTATGAGTGTTTCTCCTATCCCGAGCCTCATTTCTTCGTATTCATCAGGCCCTCTTGTGTCTATGAGAAATAGTTTTTTGCCCTTATCTAATTTTAATTTTACTTCTTCAGCAGTTATGCCCACGAACATGCCGTTCATTTTGTTCTGCATAATATGAGATGTTGCTATAAAGTGATCTATTGCAAGAGAAAACGGTGGAGCGTATGGCAGGTCAGAATTGATAAGGTCTTCCACTGTGAGGCCGCCCCTGATTGCCATGGCCCATTGCGCGAGCTGTTTACTTACATCACCCGGGCCAACACACTGGGCTCCGAGTATGCGGCCGGTTACTTTGTCTGCAACGATTTTGGTTATAAGAAGTTTGCCTTCCATGAAACCGGGTTTGTCAGGGCTTGCATTCACCACTGTGATAATATCCTTTATGCCCAGCTCTTCTGCGGATTTTTCTGATATGCCGGTTGAACCTGCCTGAAATTCAAAGACCTTGCATATGCCAGTCTTAATTGTTCCAGGGAAGGTGGCATGGTTTCCTGTTATTGCATTTTCGCCGGCAACCCTTCCCTGTAAATTTGCAAGATCGCCATATGGTGCCAGTACCTTTCTGCCGGTAAGAATATTTTTTGTTTCAATGCAGTCACCGGCAGCATAAATATCAGGAGCTGATGTCTGCATGTAATCATCCACCTCTATGCCGCCTGTTTCGCCAATTGTAATGCCTGCATCTTTCGCAAGGCTGACACATGGATCTACACCAATGGCAATGACTGCCAGTTCGCATTCCAGCTCTGTTCCGTTTTCAAGCTTAACTCCTGTGAGTTTTCCATTGTTGCCGATAAACTCTTTTACTCCATTGCCTGTAATGACGTTAACCGATTGAGACTTGACATGGTTTTCCACGACTTTTGCCAGCTGCCAGTCAAGAAATGTAAGTATCTGAGGCAGCTTTTCGACCAGCGTTATTTCAATGCCTGCAAGCTGAAGAGCCTCACATGTCTCTATCCCAATAAGCCCACCGCCAATAAGTACTGCTTTTTTTATTTTCTTTTCATCCCGTATCTTTCTCAGGTAGTCAGCATCCTGCATTGATTTAAGGGGAGTTATTCCATCCAGGTCTATACCCGGTATTGGGGGAACCTTGGGACTTGAACCTGTTGTTATAATCAGTTTGTCATAACCAAGGGTTCCTGTTTCACCGCTTTTAAGATTTTTATAACTCACCGTGTTGCCGGCTCTGTCTATTGACGTAACCTCTGTTTCTGTATGAGCAACAATTCCCTTTGCATTCAGGTAATATTGAGGATCCCTGGTAACTCCAGTAGGTGTGCTCAAAAGCATGTTTCTGTCATCAAAGGTTCCTCCAACATAATAGGGAAAACCGCATGAAGCCATTGAGAGATCAGGTTCTTTCTGGAGAATTGTTATTTCAGCCTTTTCATCCATCCTTCTCGCTCTTGCCGCTGCTTTTGGGCCTGCGGCTGATCCGCCGATTACAACGATTCTTTTCTGTTTTGTCATAGGACTTCTCCCTTTAGTTAAATATTAAAATTTCATTACCCTGCAGAATATAAGGAAACCTCGATAATTTAATCTTTGGATGTTCCCTTGTGGGTACAACATCAGATGAAACCAGGAGTTTTTATTTGTAATATCAATGAAACTCCTGATTTTTAGAGATACCCATAAGATGATTCAGTATGAAAAGAAATTCCCCGGTGTTGTTACTTCTGGAAAAATATTCTTACTATTTTAATATTTTAAATTAAAGCATTGAAATTTTAAATTGTCCAGTATTTATTCGTAAAAAAAAGAGTGTTGAACTACAGAATAAAGAGAAGGAGAACAGTAATGTCAGACTATCTCGATAAACTTATTGTAACAGCCAGTGTGAGAGAAAAGATAATCAGGCCTGCTCTTGGCCTGCTGAATATTGAAAACGGAAGCAGGGTTCTTGATGCAGGATGTGGTGCAGGATTTCAGTCAATAATGATCGCTCAGGTTTCGGGTAATGATACAACTGTTAATGGAATTGATATATCTGAAGAATTTATTTCTTTTGCAGAAAAAGAATCCATCAGGCAGGGTGTGGATGACAGGGCCACATTTACAAAGGCCGGAGTTACAGATATACCTTTTGATGAGAATACCTTTGACATTGCAATCAGCATCGACTGCGTTGGTTATGGGCCAATTGACAGAAAAAAGGCCATTCAAGAGCTTGTAAGGATTGTGAAGCCAGGAGGAAGAATTGCACTTCTTGCATGGTCATCCCAGCTTCTTCTGCCCGGTCATCCGGATCTTGAAGCTGAACTGAATAATACTCCCTCCGGCATTGCACCTTTTGCTCATGGGGATGAGCCTGAATCTCATTTTATGCGGCTTGCTTTTGTGATGGATTATTGTGGAATAAAAAACATAAAGGCAAAAACAATATGTGGAGATTGTCTTGCCCCTTTGTCAGATGAAGAAGAAAAAGGCCTTGCTGCTTTTATTGATATGAGATGGGACACTGCCCGGGTATCTGAGGAGAGCAGAAACAGGCTGTTTGATCTCTGCTCTCCTGAATCGAATAACTATATTCTGAAAGATCCCTTTTACTATGGATTTTTCACTTATACCAT
Source organism: uncultured Leptospirales bacterium (assembly GCA_964512685.1). Taxonomy (GTDB): domain Bacteria; phylum Spirochaetota; class UBA4802; order UBA4802; family UBA5550; genus CAZEJW01. Next base: position 18,265 of record CAZEJW010000008.1, read on the forward strand.
GTTGTGGGGCAGTGTCTAGGCGTAGATGCAGGTTTTGCTTTCTTCAATTGATTTTGCTGCTCTTCCCTTAACTTTTTCCATGATTACTTCTGCAGGGAATTCAATTGCCTGTTCAGGACAGTTTTTAACACATGCAAAACATACAATGCAGTTGTCATTGAATTCAGGATACGGAGAAAGTTCAATCGCATGTGCAGGACATACATCAGCGCAAATGCTGCAGGAATTGCACAGTTCTTCATTGATTTTTTTGGGAGGCATATTGTCTCTTACCATGTGAAAGGGCCTGTTCATTATTTTTTCTACATCCCCTTCACGGCCTTCTTTGAGTTTGTCATAATTAATTTCTGTGATTTCATTGTTCGAAATTTTTGTCAGTACCTTTTCGACCATCTCTGCTGTTCTGGCGAGATCCTCTTCAGAAGGATGTCCCTTTGCAACCGGTTCTTCTGATTTCCACATCATTGAATGAACAGCAAGAATCTCAGCTCCTCCAATTGCCTTTAATCCCTTTGCGCTTAGCGCGAGTGCAAGGTCATAAAGAGCGAATCCTTTAGTTACTCCGCCCCAGGTGATAAAAGGAACAGCATATGAACCTTCTGCCTGGGGAAGATTTTCAATAAAGTCCATTACAGGGGGGATGGCCCTTGACGCATAAACCGGGCAGCCTGCAAAGAGAAGAAATTTTTCTCCCATCTCTGTAATTTTATTGATCTTCTCTGCAGCATTCTGAGTTTCTTCTCTGTCTGCAAGGTTTGCAATAGTTACACTGACATCTTTATCTTTCAGGATTTTCAGTATTCTTTCTGCTGCTGTTTTTGTGGTTCCGTTTGGGGAACAGTAAACAATAATAGTTTCGGGAAAGTTCATGTTGTACTCCTTGATTATGGGGTTTTGAATCAGCGATGATATGAAACAGGGACCCTGTTCATATTAGCAATTATTTATATCGAAGATATTATGTTCGTCTTTTCCAGAATAATGAATTTGATATTTATATGTCAAGTATTCCTGAGAATAGTTGAACTTTGTTCGTTTTTTATTGTGTTACCGGATATTTAGGCCTGATAATTGTCAAAATTGATTTGACGGTGAAATTTTATTTGGCAAATTTGATGAAAATTCCTGTAACAGGAGAATTTAAGAAAAAAGAGAGAATAAAAATGAATTTCAAAAAATTTGCGAAACTCATAATGATAGAACAAACCCTTTTTGCGTTGCCCTTTGCATATATCGGAATGCTCTATGCCGGTGGCGGCAAACCATCCGAATGGCTCTGGGCAACTCTTGCACTTTTTGGAGCGAGAACTGCCGGTATGTCATTCAACAGGGTTCTTGATGCTGATATTGATGCAAAAAATCCAAGAACAGACGACCGTCTCATACCCTCCGGCGAGCTAACAAAGACTTCCGTGTGGGTCGTTTCCCTGTTGTCGTGTCTTATTCTCATTGGTTCTTCTTTCATGTTGAATCGCCTGTGTTTTTATCTTTCTTTTGCGGCAGTGGTTCTGCTTTTCACTTATTCTCTTTTTAAAAGATTCAGCTCGACCTCTCACTTTTATCTCGGCTTTGTCGAGGCTGCTGCGCCAATAGGCGGTTTCCTTGCTGTTACCGGCGAGTTCGCGCTGGTTGCCTTTGTTCCGGGAATTGCAATTATGTTCTGGATCGCAGGCCTCGATATTATTTATTCTATACAGGACGAGGAGTTTGACCGGGGGGAAAATCTTCATTCTGTTCCGGCACGCTTTGGTAAAAAAAAGGCGCTGATAATTTCATCAGTGTCATATCTTCTGGCCATCGCAGCTCTTGCAGCAGGGGGAGTCATGGCCAGGCTTGGGACGGGCTACTGGGTTGGTACGGCAGTTGTTGCTGTAATATTAATGAAACAGCAGTCTCTTGCAAAAGATGAGGATGAGGATTTTCTTATTATTACCGGAGAGGTTTTCAAGCTGAACAGACTTATTTCTCCGGTTCTCTTCACGGGGATGCTTATCGATCTTGTTATGAAGTTGTTTGACATTTATATGATATAATTTTCAGAAGTTATTAAGAGGTTATTAAATGAAAAAAACCGTTTTTGCTGTACTGGCAATTTTATTTTATTCTGTTTTTTGTCAGAGTCTGTCCGCTCAGGAGAAAAAACTTACCATCGTTCATACAAACGATCTTCACTCTCATCTTCTGGGCATGTCACCCAATGTGGATTATTCACCAATGGTCACAGGCAATGATTCAACACTTGGGGGATGGGCAAGGCTTTCGACTGCAATCAAAGACGTCAGGAAAACCAGTGCTAATCCTGTGCTGGTTGTTGATTCAGGTGATTTTACTATGGGTACTCTTTTCCATACGGTCGCAAGGGAGTATTCATTCGAACTTCGCCTTATGAAGAGGATGGGTTATGATGCAGTGACTATTGGAAATCATGAGCTGGATATGAAACCGGACGGCCTTGCTCAGATCATCATGTCAGGCCACAAAAAGGGCGGAATTCCGCTCATCGTGGCATCAAATTTTGTCTTCTCACCGCAAAGGCCTGAGGATGATTCTCTTGAAAAGGTTTTCAAGGCAGGTCTGGTGAAACCATACAGAATAATCGAGAAAGGGGATGTCAGGATCGGAGTGTTCGGTTTGCTAGGGAAAGCCGCCACTGATATTTCTCCTTTTGCAGCTCCTCTTTCTTTTATGGATATTGTTGAGACTGCAAAAGAACAGGTGCGGATGCTGCGTGAAATTCTGAAAGTCGATATCGTTATTTGTCTTTCTCATTCGGGGCTTAATGAATCATCGGTTCTTTCGGAGGATGAGACCCTGGCTGAAGAGGTGGATGGTATAGATGTAATTGTCAGTGGTCATTCGCATGATCTTTTGAAAGAGCCTTTAAGGATAAACAATACTCTCATCGTTCAGGCTGGCTGTTTCGGCCATCATATGGGTGTAATGGACCTTGGAATAACAGGTGGTAATGTAAAGCTGCTCGATTACAAGCTTAAGAAGATTGATGATACAATATCCGGTGATCCGGATATCCACAGATTTATCAATCTCTATAAGTCATGCGTTAACATGAAATTCCTCATGTATGAAGGAACCGGTTTTGACAATATACTGGCAGAAACAAAATTCGATCTTCTTAAAGGTGAAAACCGTGAATCCTCTCTCGGGAATCTAATAACGGATTCAATGCTGTGGTATGTCAATAAATATCACTCTGATTCTTCTGACCCTGATTCAAGGGTTGTTGCATGTGTTGAGTGCAATGGCCTTATAAGAGATGATATAAAGAAAGGGAAAACCGGCAGAATATCCACTGCGGATCTTTTCAGGTCGTTCCCCATGGGGATTGGAGTGGATGACACTCCCTGCTACTCCCTTGTTTCATTCTATGTGTACGCAGCTGAAATTCGTAATGCACTCGAAGTGCTGGCGAGTATCGCGCCTGCAAAGGGAGATGATTTCTTTCTCCAGATTTCAGGCATCAGGTTTTCGTATAACCCTAACAGAATGATATTTGACAGGGTTACGGATATTGAAACCGGTTCTCATGAAAGTGGATATTCGCAGCTCGACACCTCTTCATCCAACAAAAAACTCTACAGGGTGGCGCTTAACCTCTATAATGCGACTCTAATGAAAATGCTGGGAGACATGACCTTCGGAATTCTCGAAATTGTTCCCAAGGATAAAAATGGCACCCCTATCAATAACATTGCAGATGCCAGAATTGACAGCAACAATAAAAAGAAAGGACTTCAGGAACTGAAGGAATGGGTCTGCCTCATGAAATACGTGAGGAGCTTTAAAGACAGTAACTTCAATGGGCTGCCTGAAATACCAGAGAAGTATTCCGCTCCTGAAGGACGAATAATAAAAACCGCAAGCTGGAGTCCTTCACAAATGCTCAGGAATGCATCTTCTATTACATGGATTGGCATTTCAATAAATCTTATGCTGTTTTCGCTCTTTTGTTTTGTTGTTTGGAAAATGATAACTTTTATTCGGAAAAAATAATTTTTTCTGATTACCGGCTCAGACATAAAAAGGTGTCTTTCCCGCTGTTTTAGGTCCCGGGAGTGTCACCTTTTCTTTTTTTTGATTGCATTTTTATAAAAACTGTTGTATAGAAAGGTATATTTGCGGAAGCCCCATTTCTTCAAAATCAGTATCAATATGTAGTTATCAGTGTGCACGCCCCACTGATCTATACTTCTTCAGGGCAGAGCGCATAATTCAATAAATAATAAGGAAATCCGGAGGTTACAGATGAAGAGATTTTTACTCATGTTGCTGGCATTTACAGCTGTTTTTTATTTTCAGACAGCCCTTTTTTCACAGGAGGCAGCTCCTGCACCGGCTGAAGAGACTGTAGAAGAAAAGGCTGTTGAAGAACACAGTGAAGCTGAAGTAAAAGCTGAAGAAAAAAAGGCTGATGAGACTCTTGGTGAGGCTGCAAAAGACAAACCAGCAGAACCTGCAAAAGAAGTTTCAAAAGAAGAGTCAATCATGCAGGCAGCAGAAGGCGCAAAAGTGTACAGTGACGGAACCACAACCTACATCAATTCAAAGGTTATGTTCGAACTTAAAACCAAGGATAATATCTATGAAGACAAAATCTTCTATAAGATAGATTCAGGTGAAGATAAGGAGTATTCCGGTCCTTTTAATATCGAGCAGGACGGAAAACACTCAGTTATTTATCACAGTGTTGATAAAATGGGCAATAAAGAAGATGCCAAGACTGTCAATGTAACTGTTGATACAAAAGCTCCTGAAGTGACTCTCACAATGTCTGCTCCATTTGTAAAGACTGGAGATAAGATCTATGTTTCAGAGAATTTTGTTTATACATATACAGTTGTTGCCAAAGACGATCTCTCAGGTGTGGCAAATATAATGTATTCTACTGATGGCGAAAATTATGAAGAATATGTTGGCCCGGTTGAAGTTCCCGCAAAACAGCCAGCAAACCTTTCTGTTATTGTTCAGGACAGGGTGGGTAATATTACCAACAAATACCAGTCAAAGGTTATTGATGAAGAAGGAAATGTTCTTGGTACACAGGAAGGCCTGGTAATCAATGTTGACAAGAAGTCTCCTACAGTGGAAATCAAGGCAGACAAGGAATTTGTTGAAAAAGACGGAAAGAAAATAGCTGCTAAAAGCTACAAATATCAGATAACAGCTGCAGATGATGAGTCAGGCCTTGGTGCTGTTCTCTATCGTCTTGACAGCAAGGGCGATTTTAATATCTATACAGGAGAAATTCAGTTTACTGAAAATGGAGATCACCTGATAGAAGCTATTGCAAAAGACAAGGTGGGTAATGTAAGTCAGACTGTAAAGATGCCTGTTTATGTTGACGTGATTCCTCCTCAGTCTGAGGTTAAAATGGTCACTGGCAAGTAGATAGCTTTTTATAGTTATAGAAACAGAATTATGTGAAGCGGTTTTTATCTTGCGCAGGTGAAAACCGCTTTGTTTATTATATGTTTATTCATGGAGGTAAAGTCAATGAAACCAATCAATATTATTGTAACACTTGCAGTATGTTTTATTATTGCGGGTTGTGAAACTGCACAAAAAAAAGAAGGATGCGTGGAAGGGGACTGTATGAATGGCCCCGGCAAAATAAAGGTTGCGAGTAACGCTGAATATCAGGGAAATTTCAAAGAAGGAAAACGGCAAGGCCAGGGCGAAATGGCCTGGACAAACGGTTCTTCTTATAAAGGGAATTTCAAAGACAACAAATTTGATGGAAACGGAACCTATAAATGGGCTGAAGGTGAGACTTATTCCGGTAATTATGAAAACGACAAAAGAAGCGGAAAGGGAGTCTATACCTTTCAAGACTCATCAGAGTATAATGGCGAATATGCTGATAACCTGAGAAATGGAACCGGAACCTATACCTGGAAAAACGGTGATACTTATACAGGCGAATGGAAAGACGGAAAAATGCATGGTAAGGGAACCTATACATGGAAAAGCGGCGCCAAATATGAAGGCATGTGGCAGAACGGACTCAAACATGGCAAGGGTGTTTATACCTGGGAGGATGGAGCCACTCTCGATGGTATGTTCGAAAGCGGCAAATATATAGGTAAATAATTTATCCCCTGAATCTGTGAACAAGGGGCAGGGTTTCCTCAAGGCCGAATGTATGATCAGTCAGTTTGAGTATTGGGGCGCCCTGTCTTCTCTTGTATTCACTCATGAGTATTCTTCTTACCACGTTTTCAACATCTTCTTCTTTGAATCCTGAATCAATTATCTGCTGTTTTGATTTTTTCATGTTGAGAAACAGTTCTGCTATTTTATCAAGAGTGTCATATTCAGGAAGGCTGTCAGAATCCTTCTGGTCTGGCCTCAGTTCTGCTGAAGGTTCTTTTATTATTATTTCTTCAGGTATTATTTCCTGATCTCTGTTCATATAACGTGACAGTTCATAGACCTGTGTTTTAAGGAGATCTCCAATAACGGAAAGGCTTCCGCACATGTCGCCATAAAGGGTTGCATAGCCAACCGCTATTTCAGATTTATTGCCTGTTGCAAGCAGAAGCGCTCCTGTCTTATTGCTCACTGCCATGAGAAGTGTCCCTCTGATTCTGGCCTGGATGTTTTCTTCTGTAAGGTCTTCAGGCAGATTTCCAAAAACCGGGGAGAGTTCTTTTTTGAATTGCGCAAAGAGTTCTTTTATTTCAATTGTGTCAATTTTTATGCCCAGGTTTTCTGCAAGTTTGTACGAATCATTGATGCTCCCGCTGGTTGAGTATGGTGAGGGCATTGTTATGCCTGATACATTCTCAGGGCCAAGTGCTTCAACTGCAAGGGCTGCAGTCAGTGCAGAATCGATTCCTCCGCTAAGGCCAATCAGGGCTTTTGTAAAACCTGATTTTTGCGCATAGTCTTTAATGCCGGTTACAAGCGCTAGTTTTGTCATTTCCATATCCGGCAGGGATTCTGTTTCACGGGCTTCTTCATCCCCCCTGAAAAGAGTGATGCCTTCTTTAAAGGCTGGTGCGGCTTTTCGAATGACGCCGTTTTCATTAAAGAGCGTACTCCTGCCAAAGAAAATGTGCTGTCCTTCCGCTCCGGTTCTGTTTACCCGGAGTATTTGGGCTGAACTGTTTTTTGCGGCACGCGAAATTTCTTTTTCTTTTTGCAGGATGATTCCGTGACGATAATATGTGCTGCAGAGGTTTATAATCAGATCTGCATTGGTATCTTCTCTGATGTCCCCCGGCTGTATGGATATCTCTGTGTCCATGAAGCTTACTGTTTTAGATGACTCTCCATTACAGAGATAATTTTTTTTCTGAGGATCAGAAATTTTCTCTTCGTTGTGAACGGATAAAATTTTGCCATAGTGAATGAATGCTGCTGAATTTACGGGGTTGCCTTCGTTATTTCTGTCAATGAACCCTGTTATTACTGCTGTCTTTTTTGCTGCTTCAGCTATTTTCTCAAGGCATGCAATATTCCGGTTTATGTTTTCTTCATATAAAAGAAGATTGTCCGGAAAATGTCCGCAGACTGCCATTTCAGGGAAAACAACAAGGTCTGCTCCAATGGTTTCTGCTTCTTTAATATAAGAGATTATTTTAGCGGTATTTGAATCAAAATCGCAAATAACGGTATTTATCTGTGCAACAGCAATCTTCATGGCTGATCTCCGAAAGGGGTTAATCAATTGAAAATATATTGAAAAACAGAAAACCGGCTGGTGTGAATTTGTAAAGAATAATTTACGGGGATGAAAGAGATTCATCCCCGGTTTGAGGTGTGTAAATAAATGAAGGAGAAAATCAGTTCAGGGGCAGTTTATTCTCTTTCCATGTAACGATTCCGCCTGAGTACCTGTAAACATTTTTAAAGCCGTTTTCTGCAAGTATTCTGGCTGCAATATGGCTTCTTCTGCATGCAACATATCCGCAATATGTAACAATAATCCTGTTTTTATTGTCTCCTGCGATTTTGAGCAGGTTTGCTTTATAATCAGGAGTCATCTCTTTTTCTGTTTTTGGAATAACAGCATTAACTGAACCTGAGATATGGGCTTTTGCATAATTGGCTTTTGGGCTGGTTGAAATTATGGTCATGACCCTGTTTTCATCGATCATTTTTTTAAGATTTTCTGTTGATACAAGATCGTAGCCGCCTGTTTTAACGTCTGAAACGAGTTTTAGAGCAGCTTTTTCTATTGGCGCTTCTTTGCCCTGGGGAGATGTTCCAACTTTGTTCCCGCATCCGGTAATGGAAAGCATAAGAAGCAGGGCAAGTGAATACATTGATAATTTTTTCATGATTATACCTCGTTATTTGAATTGATATTGTATTCTGTTTTTTAGTAGTTCATTAAAACAGAATGTAAGGTTTGTGTATTGAATATATGGATTCCAAGTATTCATATGCCGGATGTTTGTCAATAGAATTTTTGCAGACCAATTTACGATGCATCGTAAAACAGTCCGGACCATTTTACGATCCATCGTAAATTGGTCCTTGACATTTTTTCATATCTGTTGTATCTCTGTTTTATTCATAGAATTAAATTAGTGAATGAGTCTGATTATGAAAAGAATATATGATTCAATTCTGCAGGAGCACGTTGAACAGCAGAGGCAAATGGCTTTTCTTACCGGCCCCAGGCAGGTAGGGAAAACAACTACTGCCAGGACAGGTAAAAACACAAGAGAATACCTCAACTGGGATAATTCATCAGACCGAATGCTCGTAAACATGGGATCTGACAGGGTTGCAGATGAGCTTAAACTCGATGAGCTCAGTGAAGAGCCGGTTGTTATTGTATTTGATGAGCTTCATAAATACAATAAATGGAAATCTTTTCTAAAAGGTTTTTTTGATGTTTATGAAAAGGAATGCAGAATTATAGTAACCGGGAGCGCAAGGCTGAATGTCTACAAACCCGGTGGTGACAGTCTTATGGGGCGTTATTTTCTTTACAGAATGCATCCATTAACAACAGCAGAGCTGCTTCATGCAGATTTAAATGAAAAAGTAATAAGGCCACCTCGAAAAATTGACAGTGAATCCATGGATCAGCTTGTCCGCTTTGGAGGATTTCCTGAGCCGTTTTTAAAGAATGATACAAGATTCTATAACAGATGGAAAAAGTTGAGAAATGAGCAATTGTTTTATGAAGATCTCAGAGACCTCACTCATATTCTCGATGTTAAGCAGGTTGAAATACTGGCTGAATTATTGAAACATCAGGCAGGCCAGCTTATAAATTACAGTAATCTGGCCTCAGCAGTGAATGTTTCTGTAGATACTATTAAGAGGTGGATCTCTACCCTGGAATCCATGTATTACTGTTTCATAGTAAGACCCTGGTTTGCCAATGTACCCAAATCGCTCAGAAAACAGCCCAAGGTTTATATGTGGGACTGGAGTTCAGTTGCTGACCCTGGTGCGCGTTATGAGAATTTTGCAGCATCACATTTGTTAAAGGCAGTTCATTTCTGGACAGATATGGGGCTGGGAGAATATGAACTGTTTTTTTTGAGAGATAAATCACAAAGAGAAGTTGATTTTCTTGTTACAAGAGATGGTTTGCCCTGGTTTATTGTTGAAGTGAAATCCTCAGAGAACAAAAGGCTTAACCCGAACCTTGAATACTTTCAGAACCTGCTTAAATGCAGTCATGCTTTTCAGATATCTTTTGATATGGATTTTGTAGAAAAGGATTGTTTCTCTGTAACAAAACCAGTGAGAGTGCCGGCTCTCACTTTTTTTTCTCAGCTCGTATAAAAAAATACCAGATCTATAGAGGTGTCATATTGGGGTTGTTCAGAAAAGCATTTCTGATGCAAGTGTGAATATCGGGTTGTCTGTGAGTTTTTTTGATCTTCCGCCTGACTTGAGTTTTTTGTCAGCTTCAGCGATAAGTGTGAATACCTTCTTCATTTCATCCTTCTGAAATTTTTTAGCGGAAAAAATAAACAGGTCCTTTTTTTTGTAATAGACTCCGCATTCTTTGAGAGCTTCTTCCTGATGGGTGCCTGATGATGTGAGATAATGGTATTTTTCTATCATTTCGGCCTGTGCCATAATACGGTTCAGGATCAGAAGTTCGGGTGCTCCTTCATCGAACAGCTTTGCAAGGATGGAGAGTGATTTTTTCTCTTTTTTAAACAGAGAGTCTACAAAATCAAAAACATTCACGTCCTTTACATCCGTTATGAGATTGCTTATTATATCTTCTGTAAGTCTTTCGGTGATTCCTGAAAATTTTATCATCTCTATGGATTCATCAATTTTTTTTATATCGCTACCGTTGAGTTCTATCAAAAGAGACAGTGCTTTTGTGTCATATTCAATGCAGAGTTTTTTAAAGCTTGTTTCCAGGTAGTTATACAGATCACGGTCAAAGTATTTCCAGAACTGTACTATTGAAATAGATGCAAGAGCATCTTTGGGTATTACAGCGGGCGGGGCATTTTTTAATGAAGTCATTATCACTGTCGTGGATGAATCCGCATCCCTGAAGAGATCTTCGAAGACCAGACCTGTGGCTTTGCTTTTTTTGACTGCATCAATGTTTCTCATGATGCATGCCTTCTTTGGAGAAAACATCGATGATGACAGTGCAAATCCCACAGCCTCATTGAGATCGTCAGTATCCATATGGAAACGGCCGGTACATGACACTCGGTCAGTTTCGTCTTTGAGTATGATGTCGAGCAGGTGTTTTATTACCTTATCTTTTTCGCCTTCTTCTTCTCCGAGAAAAAGGTAGAATTGCTTAAGGCTTTTTTCATTAAGGCCCTGCTTGAATTTTTTTGAATCGGGATATTTGGCTGTCAATTTTTTTTGCCCTTTTCGATGGGAGTGAGATGTTTCGTATACCAACCGCTTACTGTCTTTGATGCTATTCTGAGGGCAAGGTTGTCAAGAACATATTCACGGCATGCTGATTCTGTAGAAATTGGAGGGATTCTGTCAGAAAATTTCCTGAAGGACTGTATGAAAGGGTCATGAAATATCAGGTTCTTCTTTTTTAGATCGTAAAGTGCAATTGATGACTTTATTATGATTCTTTTTTCAATAACTGCACCGTTTTTTGCGTGAGCTGTTGCCTGAACAGAATAACTGTAAATTGAACCCTTCAGAAGAATATCCGGGTTTTCTTTTTGTGATACAGGCGCAAGCCTGCCGTCGAGGCTGATGTGTTTTTTAAGAAGTGCAGAAAGTCTTGATTCCATACCCTGTACAGATGTTATGTTGCTGAAGGATGCAATAACTATTTTGTTTGCTTCTCTTGGTATCACCGGGGTTCCGTTCAGTTTCCCGAACATATCTTTCAGCGGGGAAGAATCCTTTTCCCCGCTTGCACAAGAAATTATTGCCAGAGATAAAAAAATTACAGTAACGGGTTTATTCATTCATCTATGAATCCTGAAATCGTATTGTTTCCGTGAAATCGTATATCTCTTTAACATACTGACGCGCAGGCCTGTCCCAGAAATATACTGAATCACGGGCATTCTTCCTTGCTTTGAGGAGAATCTCATCAGAGCTGCTGTCAAAGAAATTTTTTGCTCTTTCCATAACGTCATAGAAGGCCCATGAATGATAATCAGAAAAGAGAAATCCATTTCCCTTTATTTCGTCACCGTTGTGGGATATTTGTGAAACAGTATCTCTTAGCCCGCCGGTTGCCCGTGCAATTACCGGCGCTCCTGCAGCAAAGGCCTCTAACTGCGATATTCCGCCAGGTTCATGCATCGATGGCATACAGAAAAAATCAGAAGCCAGCAGTGGAACCGTTACATCCTGAAACCCAAAAGACACATGAGCGAGTTCAGGGTAGTACTGACCTATCAGGTATAGTCCATGTGCTATTTCTTCCCCTCTTCTGTCTCCGGATGATACAGCGCCGCCTATGATTCCCTGAATCCCCAGTCTTCTGAATATCCCTTCAGATGCCTCGAGCAGAAGCTGGAAACCTTTTTGTTCTGAAATACGGTGAATCATGGTGAACAGCATTCTGTCAGGATTCACCTCCAGGCCTCTTTCGAACTGAAGCAGGAGTTTGTTCATCATTCTGGATACTATGAATTGTCTGTCAGGATCGCTTATACTGTACACTGCTTCAGGGCTTTTGCATATTTCCGGATACCTGTCTTCCAGTTTGTCTTTCAGGTGCTTGTTTTCCTTCAGGTGATATGAAAAGCGTGTATAGTTTCTTTCAATAAATCCGGAGTTTTTGAACCTTGCGGCAAGCCTGTCTATGAAATCACTTCCAATTGCATTGCTGATTCCGATTACATTATAAAGAAGATGTTCCATACCGTCGCAGGCGTATTCAATCTGACGTGCATATGAAGGGCTTACTGTTATGGTATTATCGGCAAATCTTATGCCGGTTGCCATGCAGCTCAATCGGTTATTGTGAACCGGATCGCAGAATTCACCTGCCCTGAAAGCGGGGAGGTTGAAAAGGTTGAAAAGGTCGAAACCATTCTCCGATCTTTCGTAAGCGTCAAAGTATTGCCATCCCCCGTTGTGAATTATGTGAAAAAAGGTGGCTTTTTCGAAGTTGGGATTATTGATGTAATAACTGTCGCTTTTTACCAGGCCGTTGAAGATTCCGGCATACGCATCGTTTGTAAAACAAAAGTGAGGATTCAGTTCGAAACGAACGATTACTTCAGCACATGCCCTTGAGAATGCAATTCTTCTCCTCAGTTTTTCCTGGGAGGTTATTCCCCAGTAGAGGCCATCAAAAAATTCATGATGATCAAGCAGGTAGTATTCTATTCCATCAACAACTCCATGATGGACACCAATTTCATAGTGATTATCCATTATGTATATGCCGATGTTTTTCCCGGTGTACTTAACATTGTATTTTTTTATCGCGTCGTTCATTCTGCGTGATGCTTCTTCTGAACCGTTCCTGTAGAGAGCACTTATTACAAAAACCTTTTCTCCCAGTTTTGCCATCTCTCTTGGAAGCTCATATACCACATTGGCCAGCCCGCCACTCATTGAAAAGGGATTGGCTTCAGCAGACATGAATACAATGTTACCCCTTGTGTTGCTTGAAATCAGGTAGTTCCCTATATCCCGTATTATGGAATCAATATTTCCCTTCATTACTTCTGCAAGCTCAATGACATCCATGTCTTTCAGATAACGAAATTTATGCAGGTAGAAAACAATCCTCTTGAGTGCAAGATTGAGCGAACCCTTTTCTTCGTCATTGAAACACGGAGCGAGTTTGTCTCTGACATATGTTATTAGCTCGTCTTTGTTTGTGCATCTTTCTCTTATTTCCTCAAAGCAGAAATTCGATTTGATTGAATCTCCGCGGTCGAGTGTGCAAAGCCTTTGAACGGATTTTTTTATTAGTTCAGGGTAGTTCTGATCGGGGTCGATTCTTTCCAGTTTGAACAGCTTGATCCTGTCAGTGTAGGTTACTACAGAATTGATTCTTGCTATTTTGAGTTCGCTTCCTTTGAAATAGTCGAATTCACCGGTGATTTCGGAATAGACGATGTCTCTTAGTCTGAAAAAGCCGTCATCCGGAATTGGAAGGGACGGGTTATCGAACTGCATCGATATGTTCTGGTTTTCATCTGCAAAATTGAAAGCTCCAAGCCAGATCGTGGATGCAGTGAATTTCATTGCGGCTGCAACCATGTTATTATTTGCCCAGACGAGGTATCCTTTCCCTCGCTCCTCCCTGTGAAATTTATACCATTCACTGTAGAATGTCTCCAGGCTCCTGTGAGAGGCATATTCGAAATGATTCCAGTTAACGTACACATTGTCGAGGAATACCTTCCAGCCCTCTCCCTCTGCACTTCCTTCATAGTCCATAATTATATTGCTCATGAACGAGGTGAGTGCAACTGCTGCTCTCAGGCCCCTGTGGCCGAAGGTATTGAGTGCTCTTCTCTCATCGTGATTGCCAAGTATTCCCAGAAGCTCGGTTCCCTCAGGCAGCACTGACGGGAAGTAGTTGTCATAGATGTGATATATCTCTCTTACGTCTGTTTTCCCGTGAATTATATTTTCACATATTTTGAAAAGAGAAGAGTTATAGGGTATAAGCCCTGTTCGGGTTAAAAATCTTTCGTGGCCCCAGAAACATTCTGCAATATGCAGAAAGAATTCCTTTCTTTTCTCTTTGAGTTTTCTTTCAATGTTGAGCATCAGGTAGTAGTGAAGCGGAACCGCTATCTGGTCACGGCATGCGCAATCGTAATACCCTGTAGTGATGAAATGATCGTTTTCCCTGTCATTGACAATTATGTCACCCTCTACCATCTCCTCGAGGCTTCTTTTATCATTGTATGTATACAGGTAATTGTTTTTCTTCATCATTATGGGCACGGCGTGTGCAGAGTCGAAGCGTATTCCATCAATGTCGAATTTTTCTATGAGAGTGCAGACCGAATCCGACAGCCATTCCCATATCCTGAACTTTCTGTAATTGAGAAGTTTGCCGTCATTCCATGAACCGTATTTACCGTCAGTTGATGATCTGCCCACGAGTTTCCCTTCGTGGTCATATGTTTTTACTGCGTATTCATCCTCAAGATGGTCGCTTTTCCTGTTTATATGCGGAATAATATCTATGATTATTTTGATATCCAGACTGTGAGCTTTTTTTATGAGAGCCCTGAACTGGTCTTCTCCCCCAAGCGCGGGTTCAATTTCGATCAGACTCATGGGTGAAAATGGAGAGGGGGATGTCGCTTCAGGCGCCCAGTCTTCCCTGTTCGACCCTCTTTTCTGAGTGCCAAGCAGATATATGGATGTAATGCAGTATTTCTCCTGAATATCCTCAAGATGGTGTGTGATATCTCCCAGGTTCCCGAGTCTTATAACTTCGCCGTTTTCATTGTATATAAGACCGGGATGACCGCTTTCATCCCGCCAGTAGGCCTTTGTGTGTCCGTGTATGTCAGGGAATATCTCGAGCATGATCTCTCCCCTGACGTCAGGTATAACGTTCACTCTGCCATTTGTATCAGTGAGATCGATCCATTCAATGGTCTTCTGTTTTTTCTTTATTACTGCAAAGTCGTAGTGCCCGTATTTTGTGAATCTGTATTCAGCGCCGTATCTGCCGTCGTCTGTTTTTTCTAACTGAATTTCGTCAAAGTGAATATCCTTTTCAAGGAACAGATTGTTTGTGGTACTGTTATAGTATATTCTGAGAGTATAATCTGTAGTTGCTTCAGGAAGTTCAAAACTGAAATTATAGGATTCTCCACGGATGAGGTTGATGAATTTGGTGGCGAGCGGTGCGTCAAATTCTTTTGGTGCAAATATTCTTTCCAGAAGAATGTTTGCCCTGTTTCTGATTTCATGAATATCGTGTCCTGATGCGGCAACGAGAAGTCTTACGATTTCTCTCATCGATTCAATATCAGCGCTCTTTTTATATCGCCTTGCATTTTTTTCGAGAGCTTTAAGGGCGGTAAGGTTTTTTTCATAGTGAAAGTTGAGTTCGTCTCCTGTGACTCTTGCATTAAGACCTTTCAGGAGGTTGAGTCTCTGGGTCTGGCTGAATTTTCTGAAGGGCTTTCTCTCTGCCTTCTCCTCGAGTTCGACCTCTGACTGTTGGGTATTCTTTATTACTTCATCAACGAGAAACATCATGGCCCGTGAAACTTCAGGCTGGAATCCTGCAAGATGAGTATATCCTGTTTCTACTGCCCTCTCTTCAGTGAGGAGAAGAAGCTTGAATGCCTCAAAGAGCTCTCTGCTGCCTTTTTTCTGAAAGGTGATCAGGGCAGAAAAGGTATTTAGTCCAAGGTAGATTGTCGGAATCTCCGCCCAGGGAGGGCCCTGTCCAACGTGGGCAATAACGGTGGATTCAGGAGAAATATGAAAAATCGTGGGGATTCCGGGTTTTTCTTTTATTATTACAATACGTCTGTTCAGTATGCTGGAAAATTCACCCTCTGCAATGGCAAGGTGGAAGAATTTCAGTGCTGATACAAGTCTTGCTGTGAGCCTTGTGTCGTGCATGAGGCGATTATGTATGGTCTGATCATTCTTTGCGACAGTATCGAACATCCTGTTTTTGATGTCGATGAGTCTTTCTCTGTATAGTTCAACAGGGTCTCCATGTTTTATGTTTTCTATGAGCTCCCTGTCAGGATAGAATTCAAAGCACCTGTTTTTTTCAAAGGCAACGGCTATTTCGGCCTTTACCCTGTCGTCAGTGATGAGATATTCATCCTCAATTCTGAATTTGCACAGACTGCTTGCAATGCTGCGCGATGTTTTTTCTTCGTTTTCTTTTTTTTGAAATGTATTCACTATTTAGTCCGTGAGGTTGTTAATTATAATTTCACTGTGCTGAATCTTCAGTGTTTATTTCTGAATTTTCTTATTTGAAAAAACCTGTGTCCATGCCCGCGAAACAGGACAGACAGCAGCTTTTCTTCCGGGCTGCAAATATTATCTGGTAATTAAAATCGGATTCATTTATTTATTTCATGTTTCAGATTAATAAGCAAGAATAATTCTTTGAAAAAACAGCAGAGATGGATCTAAATATAAAAATATTTATGACTAAATGAAGACGTCCGGTCCGGAGTCGCGGAATTCGAAACCGGATCGGATTGTACGACAGAATGTCCGGTTAAAGATTGATGTTTTTGAAAGCCTCTTCAACCCTTTTGTGCATTTCTGTTTTGAGATCATCTGCTGATTTATAATCCTCAGGATCAATCTTATCACAGATCGCGAGTTTGCCTTTCTTGTCAGTGATGAACTCCGGCAGCTTTCTGTTTCTTGGATAAATATCAAAAGCTCCTTTTATGGCTATGGGAATTACTTTTTTATTGAGATGTTTTGCCAGGTATGCAGCGCCTGTTTTAAAGTCTCTTATTGTGCCATCATAAGACCTGGTTCCTTCAGGAAAAATAATCAGGGATTTCCCCTGCCGCAGGAGATCGGCCCCGGCCTTGAGAGAAGGGTATGGATCTTCCTGCTCAATGAATATTACAGGCAGCATGGGAAAAATGTATTTCATAAAAGAAAGTTTCTTTTTGCCAATAATATAGATATCCTTCCTGTGCTTTGCAGGAATGAAAACCGAGATCCATATCATGTCAAGATATGACTGGTGGTTTGCTATTATCATATTATTATCCGGTCTTAATTTTTCAAGCCCGTCAGCATCGAGTTTCCAGCATTTTTTTGATATGAAACCGAAAACAGAGATAAGAAGATCAAAAAGGGGATTATAGAACCTGTTTGGCCTGGTGATTATTCCGCTTCTCAGTATACGGTCGTCAATGGTTTCATCAATCTTTCTATCGCATGATCTCAGGTAGGCTGCCAGTTCTTCAAGAGTACCGGCTTTTTTGATCATGTCTGTGTTGACAGATATTTCAAGGTTCTCTTCAAGGTAAACAATGAAGTCAAGCAGTCCCAGTGAGTCAATATTGAAATCAGCAAGAGTACTGTTCGAGTATAGAACATTCTTTTTAAGCTTTTTCTTCAAGACGGAAATTATTTTTTCATCTTCCGGTTCCACAGCCTCGAGTTCTCTTGTAAGAACCGCTGAATCACTTTCGGATGTCTGATAGATTCCCTGATCAAGAAGATTTTCAACTTCTCTGTAGAGAATCTTTCTTGCAGTATTCACAGGAAGAGGGTCAAAAGAAAGTGCAAAGTTGGATATTTTTTTGTAATCAGGAAGGTCCTGGTTGAGCCTGTACAGCTCTTCTTTGATGAGTGAAAAACTTTCAGGTGTCTTTGAAACAGGAACAATTACTGTGAATACAACCTCTCTGTCTTTAATCCTTTTACCGAAAACAGCAACTTCCTGAATATTCGGAGAATTTTTGATATAAGCTTCCATCTCTTCAGGGTAGACATTCTTGCCGGAGTCGAGGACTATTACATTTTTTAGCCTGCCTGTAATGTAAATAAAACCGTCTGAATCTATCCTGGCAAGGTCTCCTGTGCTGAAAAATCCGTTTTTGTCAAATACCTGTGCTGTTGCCCTGTTGTTTTTGAAATAGCCTGGCATAACGGCATCACCCTTTACCCAGAGCTCTCCAATATTATCTTCGCGAATATTTTTGAGTATTGCTTCATTGCCCCTGTGAGGTTTTCCAATGGAACCGATCCGGTTCTCTTTATAGTGACATACTGCAATGGGGCCAGTTGTTTCACTCAGCCCGTAGCCTTCGATAAGATTGAACCCCATGTTCCTGTAAAAGACGGCATATTGTTTTTTGAGAGCTGCCCCACCGCTTATGAAGAATCTGTGGGATTCCCCAAAGACTTCATGAACCGGCCTGAATATTTTTTTTACAATAAATCCCATTCCGGCATATTTGAGGATGTGCCCGTAGCGTGCAATGAACATGAAAAGCCTGTATTTATTGGCTGATTCGCTTTTTACCCTTGCAGCAATCGCATCAAAGAACATTTCCCAGAGCTGCGGAGGCGCCGGGAATATGCTCACCGGATTGTCGTTAAGAGCTTTCATTATATCCGGCCCCTTGAGTGAATTCTGCATAATTATGGAACTCCCGCCAGACATTGGCCCGGCAAAACATGCGATGAGCGCGTAGACATGGTTCAGTGGCAGAATGTTAAGAAAAACATCCTTCGGTGATGCAGTAAGGAACGTTGCGTTTGCAGTGGCTGTCTTGAAAATGTTCGCATGAGTAAGCTCAACAATCTTCGGGTTTCCGGTTGTGCCGGATGTGAAAACCAGGGATGCCGGGTCTGTTTCGATTATTTTTACCGGTTTGAAATTTTCAGTTTTATCAATGTTCTGATCGAGCCCTATGCTGAATTTTCTGATTCTTTTTACTGATATATCATGTTTTTCTGATATAAAAACCGCCTTTGCTCCTGCAGCTTTAAGCATGGGAGGATACGCTTCTGGCGGATAATTGGCATCTATTGGCAGGGCAATGGCTCCCATTATCGTAATTGCCATGTAAGTTATGCACCATTCAGCTGAGTTTGGAGAAAGTATGGCTATTACGTCATTTTTTCTGAATCCTTTCTTCTGCAAAAAGGCAGCTCTTGCTTTTGCTGTATTGAGAGCCTGCCCGTATGATACTGTTCTGTCAAAAAGATCATGGTTGTGAAATTTTTCACACCTTGAAGTATAAAAGTCACAGAGGTTGTTTATCCCTTTGTTCTCGTTGAAAATCATCATAAGCCTCATAAAAGTTAATATCTGTAAGTTCCTGACGGCCCTTACGTCCGGAAAGAGTGTTTGTGCCGGAGGTATATTTTACGGCTGTGCAGGCAATAGATTCAGTTTTGCCACTGCCTGATTGAATGTCTGTAGTATTCAGCCGGGGGAGGAGACGGATCGAGTTTCTGAATGATAACCTTTCTGGCCCATCTCCTTTCTGTGTATTCACATATGTCCTTGATATTCCGTCCCGAAAGATTTTCGCTTAAGTCGGAAACAGCCGCCAGCTCGTCACCTGAAAGGTGCCTGGCATAGTTTGAGAATATTGATTTTCTTTCTTCCTTTTCGGGCAGAGGGAATGTAATTGTCTGGTCGAATCTGCTTATCAGCGCGTGGTCAAGGTCTTCTCTTCTGTTGGTGGCGCCAATGGTTATGGTGTTTTCCGCCATATCAATGCCGTCCAGTTTTCTGAGCAGAACAGAGAGTATTCTTCGTGTTGCCTCGAACATGTTGTTGTTTCTCGAGCCTGCAAGGGAATCAATTTCATCGAGAAATATGATAGAGCCTCCCATTTCTTCGCTTGCATCGAATATCTGTGACAGGTTTTGAGCGGATTGTCCATACCATTTCGACATTATTGATTCAACCGGTACATAAATCAGAGGGAAATCGACCTCTCCTGCGATTATTCTCGCCACTGTTGTTTTTCCCACCCCCGGAGGCCCCTGGAAGAGTATGGCTCCTGGCCGGTTTGTTTCAAATATCCGTCTTGTCATCCTTGCTATTGAATCGTATAGTTCGGGATTTTTGAGAGGCATTATTATTGATTCGCGGATATTTCTTTTTACGTCTTCGTATCCTGCAAAATAATCCCAGGTGTATGAAGCATCTGGTTTGATCAGCGCTGCGCCGAGTTTTTTGAGTTTTAGTGCCGGGTCTTCTTTTATAAATGAATGAAGCATCTTGAACAGTACAATTACTGTGTTTACTTCCTCCTGAGACAGGTTGCCCTTTCTCGAGATATCTATTCGCGGATTCACCAGGTTGTAAATGTCGAATTTAATATTGTCGAGCAGGTTCTCAGGTTTGAATATATTTCGGTTTAAAGCCTGAAGAGAGCAGTGGCCGTCTTCAAAGGATATTATTCTGATATTCTCGATATGCTGTTTTATTATAATTATGCAGTCGTGGAGAATCTTCTCGTTCATGTAGGGTGGTTTAAAGGATATTCTTGTAGAGCCTTTCTCGTATGCGATCGCCGGGGGAGCGATTTCATCAGGTGAACCGTCCCTGAAGAACAGAAGCAGTTCCTTTTCGATCTGTTCTTTCATGCGGTCATAGGATATGTCTGGTTTCTCAGGACTCAATTTACCCCCTCGCTTGTTAGCGGCATGAGCATGTGTGAGGATGCTCCCTGTATTTCGGATGAATTCCGGAAAATCAGTTTCATGGACTGCCTTTTGAGTTCCATGCGGGTGCTGAAGTCCGGGCTCCACTGCATTTTCATTATTACGAGGAATATTACATCTTCATCCATATCTGATATGGATATTTTTTTTATCTCACCGTCAAGATTTACAATATTGGATATTTTTCTTTTACAGATTATTATGCCATTGTTTTTCAGAACTTCATTGAATCTGTGTTCTTTGTCGCTCGTATAGTGCCAGAAGTGAGGCGAGTTATTCGATATATACAGAATTTCATCCCTGTTGAACAGACTCTCTGTTATTTCTGTTTCTCTGAAGCCGGTAATGTCAGTAAAAACAGATCCATTGACGGATTTTTCATATGATTCAGGTGAGTAGGATGCATTTACGAAGATGCTGTCCTGCCCTGTGAAATGGACATAAATCTCAAATGGTTTTCTTTCGAGAATAACCTGCTGCCCTTCGGTATTTCTTTTGAGTCCGTCCTGATATATTTCTACTTTGAAGTGTTGAAAATTTGCTTCTTTTAGATTACTCAGGTTGGAGCAGGCTGTTATTGTCAAAAAAATTAACAGTATGAGAAACCTTTTCATTTAACCACCTGTTGTCAGATCTGATCGCCCGGAAAAATTGAATAATCATTTATAGAGGAGTGGGATGCCCCGGCCGGTTTTTTCCTGCCTCTGCCAGATGATTTAATATACAGGCTTTGTAAAGCCTTTTTTAACACCCAAAATAAAAGCATTGCTGTAATGAGGCCGGTTAAAGCATACAGAACTGCGGTTCCTGAAAGGGGTATTCCGGGTGTGAAATTTTCATAAGCTGCCCTGAATATGTCCATGTTCAGTTCTTTAATGAAAACGAAAAGTGAGGTAAAAGGGTCTGCCTGTTTGAGCTCTTCAAGTGAGTTCTGTAAAGATGAATATCTTTCGAGATTGTGCTGCATTATTTTTCCGGTACTGACAAATTCCTGCGCGCCTGATTTCAGGTGAACTGCTATGTATTCAGTGAGGGTTTTGCCATGCTCTGCTGCTGCACTGCTGTACTGCCTGGTGATTTTTGCAAGTTCATCAACATGTCCTCCCAGCCTTTGAATGTACTGGTCAAAAAATGCAGGGTATTGCGCAAACACAAGCGCGCCTGCAAGAGCAACTATTCTGTCGAGAACCGCACTGATCAGTCTGAATGGAGAGAACAGTATTTTTTTCAGGGTTGAGTTCATTTGCTGGTCCCCGGTTTATATGGAAGCCTGGTTTTTGGAAACCATATTCGAGTCCATTGTACATGTTGAGAGAATGCCGCCCCTTATGTTGTAAACTGTAGTTATTGACAGATATTCCGGTTCAAGGCATTTCAAAAGATCTTTGTATAGTCTGTCTGTGACAGCTTCCTGGTAAATCCCGACATTTCTGTATGAGATTATGTAGTATTTGAGAGATTTAAGCTCAACGATTTTCTTGCGGGGAATATAGAGAATCGTGAGTTTTGCAATGTCAGGAAGCCCTGAAAACGGGCATACTGCGCTGAATTCGTCTGTCTCGTATTTTATTTCCTGCGGATTTCCGGTATAGTCAATGGATTCAAGAAATCCGGAATCTATTGAATCTTCAGGTAAAAAGCTGAATTCTTTTCCTTCTGCTACAGGCATGGTCTGCTCCATTCGTGTTTTGGATGATACAGCAAATTCCTGTTCATCATATTGTGATTTTTCTAATTATTAATTTTAACTCAGCGCAAGTCAAGTAAAATAGGGGCATTCGGGTAAATTGGTATGATGCAGCCTGTGCCTTTGTCAGAAGATTACAGTGGAATCTTCAAGCACAGTGAATTCTGCACGGCATGACGGGCAGAGGTAGTCCCCGCTTTTTTTTACACGAACAAGGGAGTTGCATTTTGCGCATTCAACAACAAAGGGAGTTATCTCAAAGCGCTGTTTCTTTTCCGCCTGCGGTTCTTCTGTTTCTTTCTCTTTTTTCTCTTCTTTCTCCGGGGTATGGGTTATGAAATTGTCATCGAATTCTGAAAAATTATCGGTTTCCGTGAAAGCGGCTTCTTCATCCCCCATATGAATTTCTGAGAATTCATCAAGAGTGAGATCAATTTCGTTTTCATCTGTTTCTGTGTTGCTTTCCGTTCCCTCTTCTCTGAGCTCTATCTGCTTGTCCATTATCTGCATGGCTTCTATGCGTGTTTCAGCGGTTCTGAAAACCTTGTCAAAGCCTATGATTTCATAGAGGGATTTTACTTCTTCAGGCAGGTCGAACATGATGAAGTAGCCGTTTTTTTCGGATATTCGTTTTTCGAGAAGCAGGGTTATCCCAATCCCTTCTGAACTTACGAACGCGAGTTTTCCTGCATCGAGAAGAATGTATTTTATTCCATTATTTAGAAGCTTATTTGTGTAGTCTTCGAAATCAGGACTCGTTTCACTGTTGAGCGGTCCTTCCACTTCTATGATTACCACCTTCCCGTCGAGAACTTCTGTGTGATTTATAAAAATCATTTATTACCTCTTATTTTTCTACAGGTATTGCATCGAGGATCTCTCTTTCTGTTTCATCGATTGCAGTATCAACAAACAGTTCAGGGGTTTTAATCTCTTCCTCTTTGCGGATTATTTCCTGTTCTGCTGCTTTTTGTTTTTCCCCGGAAGACCCGGTTTCCCCGAGGAGTTCAATGGTTATGAATTCCTCTTCCTCTATTGAAGGTGGATATCCTGTCTTTTCATCAGGCTCAGAATAACCTTTTTCACTGTAATCATCCCCTATGTCAATTTCAATATCCTCTTCTTTTGCTGATTCTCTTACAGCGGATGGCTGAATCTGGCCTGCTGGTGATTTTCTTTCAATCTTTCTGTACTGGATGAATACTGCAAGTGATATTAACAGCGAGATGACAAAACTTCCGGCAAGAGACCATATCAGGTATTTCTCTGTCTCTTTAATATGGAGTGTAATATAATTATATATTCTTTCTTTGCTTATTATGAAATTTACAGTTCCAACCGTATATCTGCCTTTGAAAACAGCACGTCCAACCATCCAGCCTACCTTGTTTATCTCAGGGTAGAGATATTCTTTAAGCAGATTTCTGGCCTCCCTTCTGGTAAGAAAGGGGATTGTGAAGTCAGGGACAGAGCGGTCAATTATATTGTAATCTGTAAAGAGTATTTTTTTTGATTTGTTCTTAGCCGGTTTCAGTATAAGATCCATGTTGTATGCAAACTCATCATTTGCAAGGTTCCAGTTAAGGCGTTTTTCTGTTTCACGGTCTGAGTGTGCAATTATTTTTCCGTTTTTGAGAACAAAGAAAGCTTCGTCTATGGTGTTTTCTTTTTTTTCTTTCTGAAAAAGCCGTCTCAGTTTGTAATAATTTCTTTTTTTGTAACTGAGCTCTGCCACTTCAGCAAATGCATCAGCCAGGGTTATTGAATAATTTTCAGTATAGGTCCCGATATCCGCAATTCTCTGCTTACCCGTGTTAATAAAGAACCATGTGTTTGCAGCAGCGGATATCATTGCAAGTATCAGAAAGAGAAAAATCATGATACCGAATGGAAAGCCTTTCTTCTTTTGTTTTTTTTGTTTCATTTCTGTATTTGCTGTTCCCGATTTATTTGCCGGTTGATATGTCATTGATTCAAGTCATATATGTATAACAGTGACTGATTTCTGTATGATTAGCTTTTTTGTATAGAAAAACAGCTACTGTTTTTTTGACATGAAACCGCATGTCCTGAATATTATCGGAAGTAAGCCGTCTTTTTTTCAGGAAAAAACCTCTGACAGATTTCTGCCTTCGCAGGAATGACCGGCAATTCAACATACGATGACAGGCAATGAATCTTTCGTCTGTTATCCTCAGCTAAAACCCGGGTTAAAAGATTTGACTTTGAGGCCCCCCTGGTAAAAATTGAAGCATGGAAAACAGCAAAGAACAGGAAATTCTGGAAGTCTGGGATTGGGAGACCCTTTCACCAACCGGTAAAAAAGTTGGCCGAAATACCGCCCATATGCAGGGAATTCCGCACGAGGGGGTTCACCTGTGGATTGCATCGCTTTACCAGGGAGAACCATGCCTCCTGCTTCAGAAAAGAGCCTCTCACAAGGACAGTTATCCCGGATTTCTGGACATTACCGTTGGCGGACACGTGCCTTTCGGGCTCGAAGGCAGCAAGCTCGCAAAAGAGGCATGGGAGGAAATCGGAATAATTCCTGATGAGTCTGCTCTTGTTGATCTCGGTTATTGCCGTTATGAGGCACATGAAGCCGGCGGGCGCTTTCACAGGGAGATTCAGCACGTTTATTTTCTTTATGATAACAGAAGCCTTGATTCTTATACTTTCAATGACGGTGAGGTTACAGGTCTTTACAGGGTGAGGGTGAAGGATTTCAAAAGGCTCTTTTATGAAGAGCATGAGTTTGATGCAGAAGTTTTTGATGGAAAACGTATTTTTACAGAAAGGATTTCAAAGAAGGATTTTCACCCGTTGTTTTTTGATGATACAATGAAAAACTATATGAGAGTGATCTTTGATTCGTCTCTGGCGCTTTTGTCAGGGAAAAGGGTTAATTCTTTTATGCCTTTTAAAAAAAACTGATACAGGTGGTTCTGTCTGACACATCTGACTGAAACAGATTTGCTTGATTCTAACGGGAGATGATGTATTATACTGAAATGGCAATGAAAAAAATCAATATACTTATTGTAGACGATGATGCAATCATCAGAAGATCTCTTCTAAAGATGCTGTCAGCCAATGAAGAGCTTTCTGTTGACAGCGCGTCAAACGCTGAAGAGGTCTTCGAAAAGCTCGAAAACAGCATGTTTCACTGTATTGTTCTCGATTATATTCTTGAACATGTTGATGGCATTGATATGCTGAGAAGCCTTTCAGAAAAGGGATATGACACTCCGGTTGTAATGCTCACCGGGCAGGAGGACGATCTTCTTGCTGTAAGAGTTCTTCAGGCAGGCGCTTATGACTACCTGCCCAAACGCCTGCTTTCAAATCCTGACTTTTCTTCAATGCTTCAGTTTACAATACAAAAGGCAATATCAACCTATGACAGGGAAAAGGACAGGGAGAGATCCCAGAGAGCGCTCAAGCTGTCAGAAGCCAGGTACAGGGGCCTTATTGAAAACTCTCCGATTCTCATTCTCAGGTTTTTCCCTGACGGGCATATATCCTTTGTAAATAACTCGTCCTGTGAATATTTCAATGTTGAAAGGGCTGATGTGCTTGGAGAGGATATCCTTGATTTTATGTCTGAGGATATAGGCAGTGACGCAAAACAGAGAATAGCAGCTCTCTCTTATGAAAACAGGGTTACAACCTTTGACATGTACACAGGCGAGGGTAAGAATCAGAGATGGCAGATATGGACAATCCAGGCGATCTTTAATCAGCAGGAAAAGATTATTGAGTACCAGTGCATGGGAGAGGATATTACACAGCTCAAGGTTGCAGAAAGAGAGGTTCAGGATCAAAAGAGGTATCTTCAGGCAATAATAGATTCCCAGGACAATATGATTATTGTCGTTAATCGCAATGCCATACTCCTCGCCAGCATCAGCTTTCTTGTTTTTTTCGGTTTCAGGTCATTCGACGATATGAAAAAAAATCTCAACCGTATTGTTGATCAGACTCTCAATATTAACGGATCAGAGCCGGAATCCGGGAATCCTGACAAAATGCTCAGTGAGATTCTCGAATACCAGGAAAAATACAATCTCGTAACCTTTCAGCCCGAAGGAGGCTCTTCAAGAATTTTCTCTGTTAAGTTCAACAGGCTCTCCATTGATTCTGAGACCTTTGTTGTTGAATTCTCGGATGTAACAGAACTCGAGGAAAGGGCAAGGGATTTCGAGAACAAGGCAAACTTTGACCTGCTTACGAGAATATACAACAGGAGAAAATTCAATGAGCTTCTTACCCTTGAGGTTGTTAAAGCCAAGAAGACCGGGGAAGACCTGTCTGTAATATTCTTTGACATAGACCATTTCAAGAGAGTCAATGATACATATGGCCATAAGGCCGGTGACTATGTTTTAAAGGAACTCTCTTCACTTATCAGCTCAAAGATAAGGCGCTATGATGTATTCTGCCGCTGGGGGGGAGAGGAGTTTTTGATTCTACTTCCTGGAACAGAACTTGTCAATGCCGCAAAACTGGCAGACAAGCTGAGAAAGCATGTGATGAGTCATGATTTCACGGAAGTTGAAAGGATAACATGCAGTTTTGGCGTTGCTTCTTTTGTGAAACAGGACAATCCTGATTCTTTTGTGAACCGTGCTGACGGAGCTCTTTACAGGGCAAAGGAAAGCGGCAGAAACCGGGTGATTGCAGTTAAAAAAAAGCAGAAGGATTCATGATTCTCTGAATCTTTATATCAAAATGCCTGCTCTCTTTTTTCTTATTATGTTTACAGGGTTAATGAGATGCCCGGGCCTGCTGAATTCAGCCTCATCTGTTTTCAGCTGATTCATTGCAAAGACAGTTACATTCCATCCTTTTTCTTTTTCGAGATTCCCTGCTTCAAATGATGTTCTTATAAACAGGTCAAGCGGAAATATTCCCCTTATTTTACCGGAGAGGTTTTCCCTGAGAGCATCCCTTATTATTGTAGCGCAGTTGCGTGTAAAAAGCCTGAACTCGGTGTAGTTATCACTGGCAGATTTTGTTTTGTATTGATCTATCCTGTTCATTTCGCCTTTGAGATAATCCTCTGCTGCTGATGTCTTGATGCCTGTTATCCTCAGTACATGAATGGTACGCATGAAAAGCCTGCCGAATTTGTCATAGTATGGCTCTTTCGGGTTAGTGATATTATACCTGCCTGTTTCAGGGTGGGGCGCGAATTCACCAAGTGCAGGCCTGTAAAAATATTCTACAGGAGTGAGAATTTCATTTTCATTGAGTTTATTTGAAAAGTTATAGATTGTATTGTTGATATTTATGGCAATGTGGCCAAGCAGGGATGCCCTGTATTTTATAAGTCTTTCATTGTAATACAGTTCAATAAATGGAGTGGTGTCAGTTTCCGCCTCTGGCCAAACAATAATTATGGGTTTTCCGGTCTTATAGTCTTTTTGAGGAAGTTCAGCAGCACAGACCTGTTTGTCCTTCCAGTGTGTAAGGTAACCCTTCCAGATTCTTCCTGTGAAAAGTTTTTTATTGTCAGTGGTCAGTATGTATGAGGTTTCATTTTCATTTTTCAGAATACCGCAGGTTTCAGGTTCCAGTCTCATGATTTATATCCTTATAAAGGGGCTGCAGCTTTTTTACCGGGTAATTATTTCTTCTGAATTATTGAATTCATTATATTTTCAAGTCAAGGGATTATTAATGGTGACCGGCCTGTGATTTTTCTATATCAAACTGATATTTTTGCCCTTCTGATTCGTTTTGGTCACTTTCCTGTAACAATATCTGGCTTTCCTGTAGCTGGGATTCACGTTCCTGTAACAATATCTGGCATTCCTGTAGGCGGGATTCACGTTCCTGTAGCAATATCTGGTATTCCTGTAGGTTTTATTCACTTTCCTGTAAGCAGGGCTACCATGAGATACCTGTAGGGGTTCAAGATTTTGAACCCCTACAGGTAAAAACACACCCGGTCCTGCCTGAAATTTTTTATGGTGGAGAAAAAGGCTGGAAAACAAAGAGTTTTTATGAATATTCTGATATCTATATTATGGGAGGAGAAGATATAATGACACTTGCTGAAAAAATTGAACAAAAGGGCATTGAAAAAGGAAAAAGCAAAACTGTAAGCAGGATGTGAGTTATTTCCTGGTTTAACTGATTCAGAAAATGGAGAAGACTGTGAATGAAACAAAAAGCATACTATCCTGGGCGTTGTATGACTGGGCAAATTCCGCTTTTGCAACTACTGTTATGGCAGGCTTCTTTCCCCTGTTTTTCAGGGCATACTGGGCAGACCCTGCCAATCCTGATCTGAGTACTTTTTACCTTGGAGCTGCAAATTCCGCTGCATCAGTGATTGTTGCCCTGTTTGCCCCTTTCCTGGGCGCTGTTGCTGATTGCGGCGGCAGAAAAAAGAAATTTCTTTTCTTCTTTGCGTTCCTGGGTGTGATCATGACAGGAGCTCTTTCCCTTGTTGAACAGGGCAGGTGGATGCTTGCTGTTTTTTTCTATGTTTCAGCTGTTATTGGTTTTTCAGGCGGTAATGTATTCTATGATTCCCTTCTGCCGGGAGTGGCATCAGGGGAAAGTGCTGACTTTATTTCTGCTCTTGGATACGGGCTTGGTTATATCGGCGGCGGTCTTCTCTTCCTGGTGAATGTTCTCATGTACATGTATCCCCATGGCTTTGGTTTTGATTCTTCATCACAGGCAATACGTGTATCTTTTCTTTCAGTTGCCGTGTGGTGGGCTGTTTTCTCTCTGCCGGTTTTCTTCTTTGTAAAAGAACCAGATACAGATAACAGGGCAGGCCCTGCAGAGTCATTTGTTCTGGGCTGGAGGCAGCTCATGTCAACATTTCGCGAATTCAGAATGCATAAAACAGCAGGGCTTTTTCTGCTCGCGTACTGGCTGTATATAGACGGTGTTGATACAATTATAAGAATGGCTGTTGACTATGGGGCTTCTCTCGGGTTTGAAGGCAGTTCTCTTATTGCTGCTCTTCTCATGGTACAGTTCATTGCATTTCCTGCATCAGTTTTTTATGGAAAAGCTGCATCCTTTATTGGTACCAAAAAGGCCATACTCATTGCAATAATCGCATATTCCATTATAACATTGTTTGCCGCTTTTATATCAAAGGAGTGGCATTTCTTTGTGCTTGCAGGGGCAATCGCTCTCTTCCAGGGGGGCATTCAGGCTCTCAGCAGGAGTTTCTATTCCACTCTCATCCCCCATGAACGCTCTGCTGAGTTCTTTGGCTTTTATAATATGCTTGGAAAATTCGCGGTTGTACTCGGGCCTGTTTTAATGGGCTGGATTACAGTTCTCACAGGTAATGCCAGAATGGGGATTGTTTCAATCCTTGTGCTTTTTCTTGCAGGAGGTCTGCTGTTGCTCAGGGTAAGAGAAGAATAGAGTATGATCAGGATCAACCTGAATGTTATCATATTGAATTTAATTAAGCTGGCTTTGTCATCTGAACTGGTTTTCTGAGTTTATGGCTGTTTATTTTTCTTATTGACAATAATGCAGAAATGTTGATTTTATAATGTTTTGTCAGATTTTTAAGGATGCTGATTTAATGAAAGAGATTGTTTTTTTAAAACAGAATGCTGAAAAATGGAAGAAATTCGAGTCTCTTCTGAAAGGAAAGAAAGGCGCCGGCCCGGATGAGACAGCTGAACTTTTCATCGAACTGACTGATGACCTTGCCTATTCAAAAACCTTTTACCCTGAAAGCCGAACAACCATGTATCTCAACAGTATTACCGCAAGAGTACACAGGAAGATATATAAAAACAGGAAAGAAGAGGGAGGGCGAATCTTCAGGTTCTGGAAGAACGATCTTCCCCTCCTTGTTTTTGAAAAGAAAAAAACACTGCTTTTCGCCTTTCTCGTTTTTGTTGTCTCAGTACTCATCGGCTGGATTTCCGCTGCCGGGGATGAAAGTTTTGTTCGATTGATAATGGGTGACCGTTATGTGAGGATGACTCTGGAGAATATCGGGAAAGGCGATCCCATGGCTGTTTATAAATCCATGAATGAGGTCGAGATGTTCCTTGGCATAACCCTTAATAATATAATGGTGGCGGCCCTTGCCTTTGTATCAGGGGTTCTCTTCTCTTTTGGAACAGGCTATATTCTTTTCAACAATGGAGTTATGCTGGGGGCCTTTCATTATTTCTTTTATAAAAAGGGCCTGCTCTCTGTTGCAATGTTAAGTATTTGGATTCACGGGGTTCTTGAAATCTCTGCAATCATCCTTGCGGGTTCAGCAGGAATGGTTATAGGCAACAGTATTCTGTTCCCGGGAACGTTTTCCAGGCTGCATTCTTTCAGGCTGGGGGCTGCAAACGGTCTGAGAATTCTTGTAGGCATTGTTCCCATGTTCATCATAGCAGGTTTTTTGGAGGGCTTTGTTACCAGGCATACTGAAATGCCTCTGGCCCTCAGTCTTGTTATAATAGGATTGTCTCTTGCAGCGGTGTTTTATTATTTTATTGTGTATCCTTTTAAGCTCTCAAAATCAAAAACTGACAAAGAAGAAAAAATATTGGATGGTAACGATGGAAGAAAGAATTGAATTCAGGCAGGTGAAGAAATTTGGTGATGTGATCAATGATACTTTTGCTTTTGTGAGACAGAACTTCAAAACTCTTTTTAAATCTTTGATTTTTATTGCAGGCCCTTTTATGATAATCTCTGCTGTTGCATCGGGGATTCAGCAGTCAGGGGTTGTTGAGCAGATGAGGATGAATGTATCCGGGGGAAATCCTTCCACCGATTTTACAACATTCGGAATCACATATTTCGTTACAATTATATCATCTCTTTTTGCATCTCTTATGATTTCTATTGTAACTCTTGAGTCTGTAAGGCTCTATGTCGAACACGGCACTGATTATACTGTTGAAATGGTCTGGGCGGAAACAAGAAAAGATTTCCTGAGACTTTTTTTTGCCAATATTGGAATTTTCCTCGTTGTGCTTGTCAGCATGCTTTTTCTTATTATTCCCGGTATATATTTTGCTGTTGTTTGTTCTCTTCTGACGGTAGCAATTGTTCAGGAAAGAAGCGGTTTTTTTAAGTCTCTTAAGCGGGTTATGAAACTTATCGGAGGCAGCTGGTGGCTAACGTTTGGACTTTTAATTGTGTTTGGCATAATTATAATGATTCTGGCAATGATAGTGTCTATACCGCAGACTGCTTTGACTTTCTGGTTTATGTTTCACGGCATGGAGGATCTCGGAGGAACTGTAGTCAGGACACTCTTTATTCTTTCCGGGATTGTCTACAGCTTCGTCTATGTAATCTACTCGATCCCAACAATAGGCATGTATGTACATTTCTTCAGCCTCGTCGAGAAAAATGAAGGGCAGGGTCTGCTTGAAAAAATTGAAGAGATTTAAACTGTATCTTTTCTGTCTTGTGCCGGTTCTGTTCGTTTTATGTGCTCCGGTTGCCGGGAAAAACTATTCCCTGAAGGGAATAGGTACTGTGGAGGGGGATTCTTCGCGTATTGTAGTGAGGGCGCCCTCTGCCGCCAAGATGAAGGAATTCAGGGAAAACAGTGACTTCTTTTATGGCAGGGACAGGCCGCCTGTCACCTTTTTGCAGAAAGTGAAATACTGGCTTCTTCAGAGAATAATGGATGTTTTTTATTTTGGCGCAGAATATCATATCTGGAAGATCATGGTATACGGATTGGTTGCAGCGGCATTTATTTTCATTATAGTAAAACTGTTCAATACTGACCTTCAGGGACTGTTCTACAGGAAAAGAATTCCAACCCTGGGTGCAGCTACATCTCTCCTCCCCGAAGAAGAACACAGGGATTACGATTCTCTTATTGATCAGTATATTTCAGAAAAAAAATTCAGGCATGCTGTCAGGGTCATGTATGTGAAACTGCTTCATGATCTTGGAGACCGTGGCCTGATTACACTGAAGATTGACAAAACAAACAGGGAATATCTTCACGAGCTTAAAAATCCGGGGCTAAAAAAAAATTTCACAGAGGCAACCCGCTGTTTTGACTATGTGTGGTATGGCAATTTTGACATAGATGAATCGGCTTTTTCTTCAATGAGATCTGTTTTTTTGAAAATGTCCCGTAACCGTGAGGGCATTGAAAGATGAAATCAAATCTCAGGTATATAATTGTCCTTGTTTCCCTGCTTGTTATGGCTGTAATGATTGAACTCTTTTCTCCCGAACCTCTTGACTGGACAGAGACCTTCTCGGGCAAATCAAAAAAGCCCTATGGATCTTTTCTTCTCAGGGAAATCCTTCCAGATATTTTCCCCGGAATGGAAGTAGTGGAGTCATTTGATCCTGCCAATAAAGTTCTGGTCAATGCAAAAGCCGGCATGAACTATATTATAATTTCGCCGTCTTTTTCTCCTGATGAGGATGAATCAGCTGCCCTTCTGCATTTTATAAAAAAGGGCAACACCATGTTCATTGCATCGAGATTTTTCAGGGGTGATTTTGCAGACGAACTTAAACTCAAAACCGGGGTGAGGCCATTCACTTCTTCCTCATCCACGGTTAATTTTGTTAATAAAAGGCTCAGAACAATGAAGGATTATTCCTTCAGCAGGATGAGCAGCTGCTATTATTTTGCCTCGTTTCGAAGACAGAGGGCAACCCTTCTTGGAACAGATAATGAGGGAAGGGCCAATCTCGTGAAAGTGAGGTACGGAAAAGGAAACGTTATTCTTTCGACTATTCCTCTTGCGTTTACCAATTACTATATAGCAGATGAAAAGAATTATACATATGCATGCAGGGCCATGTCTTATCTTCCGGTGAAACCGTCTGTATGGGATGAGTACTACAAGCCCCATTCTGCAGTGCCTGCAACGCCTCTCCGGTATATTCTTTCAGCACCTGCTCTTAAGATGGCTTATTATATCCTTATAACACTTATTTTTGTTTTTGTGATCTTCAGGGCGAAGAGGAAGCAGAGAATTATCCCTGTTATCGAACCTTTGCCAAACACAAGCAGAGATTTTATAGAAACCGTGGGAAAACTTTTTTTCCAGGAAAAGGACCACCTTGACATTTTTAAAAAAAAGCAATTGTATTTTTTCGAGCATGTCAGAACTTTTTACCATATAGATGAGATAAGTTTTTCGGATGATTTCTATGAAATTCTTTCCGGTAAATCCGGGGTTGACAGGGAATCTGTAAAAAAACTTTTTTCACTGATAGGAGATTATTCCTCACGAAAGCATCTTTATGATAACGATCTTGTGAAGGTCAGTTCTCTTATTGAAGAATTTTATCTAAAAGCCGTAAAATAACAGGGGGAATCTTGATGGATGGAGATATAAAAGAAAATGAAGGAATTCTGAGGGCGTCTGACAGAAGCCATTCCATCAGTTATGAAGATCTCCTTTGCTGCATAAATGTAATCCCTGCCCTGTTCTGGCGGATCGAGGTTGCAAAGAACCGCATAGAATACATGAATTCATTTGAGCTTCCCGGGCTTTTTGAAAAATCCACCCTGCTTCTGAAAAATATGACCTTCAGCAGAGACGTGATACTCGAGCAGGATTTTTATATATTCGAAAATTTCATGAAATCAGTCAGAGACAGAAAATCAAGTGTATCGATTTTTCGAATAAAAATAGATAATGGAACCGTTCGCTGGCTCAAGATAGCGGGCGGCCCCGATCCATATCGTTCAACATACTATGCAGGTTATATTCTCGAGATAACAGATGTTGTTGATTCAATAAGAGTGCTTTCCCATGGCGGGGGCGGTATGAGGTCCGAGATCGACCTTTTCAATAACCCGGTGCTTCTCGCAACCATTTCGAACAGGAAAGTGGTTGCAGCCAACTCGGCAGCTGTGAAAGTTCTTGGTTATTCCGGCGAAGAGCTGGAAGCTCTCTACCTCGATGACATTTTCAGGGGGAATATTGATCACTATATGGTAAAGGTTTATGAGGAGATTATCTTTCACAGAAGATGGAATGGGGAACTATCTTTCTCAGGCAGGGATAATAAAATTTTTAGTGGCGAGGTTGCTGTAAGAGCTGTCACAGAAGGCGTGGAAAAGATACTCTGGATATCTGTGTATGATATTTTTGAGGAAAAGCATATCACCGGTGAAGATCTTCTTGTGGATATCAATGATATCTCGTTTCAGGATTCCTCCATCTCTAATGAGATTAGGGATGCAGCTCAAAATGGAGATATGATCAGGATTCTTGAAATACTTCTTGAGAATCAGCCCCAGAAGAATTTTGCTGATTCAATACTCTATTCGGATGTGTATGAGAAGGAAGGACTTGTTTATACCTATGGAGTAGGGCCTTCATTTGAATCTCTTGAGCCAGGCATGGCTTATCCTTTTGAAGGTACTATTGCTGAGAATATTGTGGACTATAGTCTTGAAAGCATAATAGTTGAAGATACCTTTCAGAGTATCAAGCCCATTGACTGGGCCCTCTTCATCCCCAGGGATGTAAAGTCATACTACGGACGCCCCTTTTATGAGAGGGGCGAGGTTCGTACTGTGCTGGTCTTCTGTTCTCAGAAAACCTCAGTTTTTAATGACGAAAATATTCCATCCTACGAAAGCATTTTACCTCTTTTCCTTGAAGGCTTGAAAATCTGGAGAAAATTCAGAAAGTAAGCTTCTCTCCGCTTTGATTCTTCTGATCTGAATTAAACCGGTTGGTGCTTTTTTTTGCATTTTTTAATTGGACCAACCAATAGTTAAAAAATATGCTTATTTTGGATTAATTGGTGGATGTTTGTAACCAGTATCAATACATTGGATTCAATTGGTTCAGAATGATTAAGATTGGTAGGTCCAAAATGCAACTTAATGAAAAGAAGACAAAAATAGTTAACGAACTCCTTACTCTTGTTGTGCAGGAGGATATTCGTCCGGGTCAGAACCTTCCTGCTGAACGAAAGCTCGCTCAGCGTTTTGATGTAAGCAGAAACAGCATTAGAGAAGTGATCAGGATACTCGAAGAGCGGGGGGTGGTTGAAGTTTACCCGGGAAGCGGATGTTATCTGAAAAAAAGAATAGATAATGAAAATTCATGGGAAGAGATAAAGCATTCCCAGAATCCGGAAATTATAATAAACCAGCTTGAGGCCCGGTTCATGCTTGTGCCAAGGGTCGGAGCTCTTGCCATGGAAAGGATAAATGAAAGGGATATAAAGAGACTGGAGGAAACAATGGTCAGGCTCAGCAGGGCGATCATTGATAGAAATTTCAACAGTATAATCACTGAAGACAACCGTTTTCGTGAAATCCTCGCAGAAACAACAGGAAATAAAATTATTTCCAAAATGGTACGCCAGCTCGAACTGAATAATCACCTCACATGGGAATTGTTTACTGAATTTCCTGAAGAGGGCATGAACAGGATTTTCGCGTGCTATGTGCAGACTCTCAACGCTATCAGAAGCAGGGACAGGGCTCAGGTTCAGCAGCATATGGAGAATACTATTCTTACCATGTGTTCTCTTCTGAGCGAGTTTTCCAGTCTGGAATTTCCTGAGCATCTTCAGGAGCAGATAAGAACCTGCAGTGACATGACTGATAGGGGTGTTGAGGATGAAAACCAGACGAGATTTAATTAAAGGACTTTTCTCTTCTTCCGGAAAGGAAGAAAAGGCGGGCGGGATTGAGCCTTCTGCAGTCAGGGATGATTCTCAATCGCCATTTTTTGAATTTTCCGGAGAAATGCTTTATTTCGAAGCCATGAAGAACGGAATCGATCCCTCGTGTTATTCGGAAAAGGAACTTGTAAAAATTCTTACCCAAAAGATGCAAAGTGATGCGACAGCTTAACCGGGAATTTTCACCCGGAATAGATATAGGAGCCCGGCGCTGCAAAATATATAAAAGGCGCCTGGAGACGGTTTTTTTAAATTTTTTTTCAGGAGGACATAATGAAATCTGAAATGACCTATCTGGAGAAGAGGAAGCTGGAGAAGAGGTGGAAAGGTCCTGTACCGGCCCTTGTAAACCTTGCAGTTATGCTGGCTTTCTTCTATCTCACCTGGTGGATTTTTCAGGATCCCCGGGGCATCATGCGTATGTATACTCCATATGTAGGTTATATGGTCTGCCGATGGCTGTTGATCATATTTATATGGATCGCGTACATATTTGATTACTGGCCCTTTAAGAGGTCATGGCTCAAAGAAAAGCATCCGCTCGTAAAGGGAGGTATTCTTACAGCTGTGAGTGTTGGTGTAATGCTTCTCGTAATTAAGGGCTTTTTTGAAGGACTTCTCGGTAAGTACGGACTCGCGTATTTCAGCCCTGATCGTCTTACAGAGATGGGAATAGTTGAGTTCTATGCTATTGAGTATGCCGCAACAGCAATTATGATGTTTGCTGCTATTTCTTCATGGCTGAGCCCAACATGGGTTGTTGCCGCAGAAAACTCACCATGGGACAAGATGAAGCAGCCTGCAAGAGGATTTTCCGTTCTTGTAATAACATTCTTCCTCAGTGTAATTGTTTATTTTCTGACAATGCATTCTCACCTCGCGATTCTTTTTTACCCATGGCAGAAATTCACTGCTATCTGTCCGCCATACTGGGAACAGTTTGCCAATACTGTTTCAGGTAACTTCCATATCGCATGGATTATGAGTGGTACAGTTGTTGTATGGCTCTTTGAATCGACTTTTGAAAGGTATCCTTTTAACCTGATAAAGACAAACTGGCTGAGAAGAGTTGCATCATTCTTTGGTATTCTTGGAATGGCGGTTGGACTTGCGTTCTTCCTTTACTTTGCCCAGGAACTCGTATGGGGCGAGGCAATCAGGGGAACAAGAAGACTTATGGCTCCTGACTGGAGATGGCTGCACGTTGGTGAAATGGCAATTTTCTGGCTGGTACCGTGTCTGTTCATAGCATTCTACTGTGACAACTGGCCAAAAAAATGGAGCAGGCCTGTAAACATACTCGTAAGAACAACAGTAAGTATACTTGCGGCAATCGCTCTCTATTTTGTCTATTACAAGACTGCTCACCTTTTCCTTGGAACACAGAAAGGTTTTTCTCATCCGCAGCAGTTCCCGATGATTCCAATGATCTGGCTGATCAATATCTTCCTTATCAACCACTGGTTTATGGATAACTGGCCGGGCTGGAAACTCTCCAAGGAAGAAGTTGAAGAGGTTGAAGGAGAAAATCATATGGTAAAAAGTGATGTTAAATGGTCTCCAAAACTCAGAAACGGTCTTGTTGTAGGAGCAGTGATCGGTATAGCAATCTATTTCATAGTAATTAATGTCCTGCCACATCTTGGGGATATTATACCGATTTATAAATAATGGAAGGAGGATTATATGTCAGAAGAAAATAAAAACCTTTCCCGGAAAGAGTTTCTGAAAGGAACCGCTACCGGTATTGGACTTGGTGCTCTTGCTTCAATGGGTATATATTCTTATTCTCCTTTTGCGGCAAAACATTTTGCGAAACCGAAAAGAGACCAAAAAGATTTTGGTGCAGTTAAAAGTATCAAAATAACAAACATATCAGAAACAAGCTGGTTTGATAATTCAGTTCTTATGTCAGATATCAAGAATGCAGGGGGACTCCTTGTAAACCAGTATGATTTTAACTGGCCTCCTTTTGGAAATGGTAAAGGCCTTGGTAAAGGGTCTTATGAAAGTGGTATGAAAAAGATCAAACATCTTCTTCCTCACAGGCTTGAAGAAGCATGGGCAATCGCTGAGAAAAACAGTGTGCATCCTGATAACCCGGGTGGATTTGCCTGCCTTATAGAGGTTGAAGAGCTCAATGGTAAAAAACACAAATACCTTCTTGATGTGGGCTGGTCTTATAAGTGGATGGATGAGTGTTTCAAGAGAGAGGGCATTGACAAAATGCTTCAAAACCATGAAATCGAGGCTCTCTTCATCAGTCACGAACACTTTGACCACTACTGGGCACTGCCTGTTGCAATGAAGTATGACCCGACTATTCCTATGTATATACCAAAGGGATTCTACAAAGAAGGCCTTCAGTACATCAAGGATTCAGGCCACAGGGGCAAGGTCACTGTTCTTAATGATGAGGTCAGTGAGATCATTCCCGGATTTGCAATGCTCAAGTTTGATGTTCCTATCATTTGTCGTGTTTTTGGCGAGATTTCTATGGCTTTCAATGTTAAAGACAAGGGTCTTGTTCTCGTGAGCGGATGTAATCACCAGGGAATTATTCAGTTTGCATCTACTGCATACAAGAGACTCAAGTATGACAAGGATCAGTTCCATGGAATCTATGGCGGACTCCATATCTCTCCATTCGAGGATTGGGATCCCAAGTATGATGACCTTGTTATTTCCCTTGGTAAGTATAATTTTGAAAGAATCGGTTGTAACCATTGCACAGGTATCCTCTGTGCCAAGAAATTTATTGAAGCAGGATATCCCGTTGTTCGTGGGTCTGCAAGGTTCAGGTCGAAAGACACTGCATATCTCGGAAACGGTGATACTATATCATTTGGCGTGTAGAATGAAGAAAGTTTAAAACTGTTTTTCATGACAGAGGGAAGATGCCCGTGTTCCCGGCAAGGAGGGGCATCTCCCGACTCTGAGTTTAGATCCTTATGTCTTAAAGACCACACTCCTCTTTTAAGGAGGAGTGTGATGTCTGAAAGACACCCGAACATTTTTTTATAAATAACTTCTTATTGCAATTATTTTATTTTTATTATATATTACGCACTCAGAGCATATTTTGCAGTTTCTTATATAAAAGATCAATGTTTATTTAAAACTTTATTATACAAGGAATGAGATTATTATCCCCGCCGCCAAAAGCGGCGGGGATAATAATCTTCTTTCATTTGTTCTATTTGTTCTAAAAGTATTTTCAGGTATGAAAGAAGAATATCTGTTTCTGTATTAAAATTTGATAAAGATAAGATTTCGTAACTATACGATTTGTGCCGAATCCCCCTCCTCCCTCACTCCCTCCCCCTGAGGGGAGGGAGGATTTCGCATGAGTCAAAAAAACAAAAGGCGGTTGCCATGAACATGAACAGCATTCATCCGGATTTCAGAATAGATGATTATGAAACCGGTTTCCAGGAGCTTTTGAGAAATGTTTTTATAAAAACAAATTTTGTGCCGGGAGTGCGTCATGTAATCGGCTGGCGGGGATTGAAGGATTCTTCAGGAGAGTTTGATGCCTGGACCGCAAAGGTCAGGGGAATGAATGGAATATATGGTATCAGTTATAATGGGGCTGTTATAAAAAATAATATCTATACCTCTGTTTTTTCTCTTTATTATTTTCCTCATCCTGAAGAGGAGCTCGTTGAGCTTTTTTCTATACCTGCAGGACTGGCTGTTTATGATGATAATTATTTTGAAAGAGTAAGAGATTTCTGCCAGCATCAGGATCTCACAGCACTGTTTAATATTGGAAAATTCAGCATGATAACTGACAGTGAGAATAAATCCCTGGGACTCGTTTTTGAAGCACTCAGCGAAAGCAGAATCATAGCTGAAGAGGGATTGAATCTAATCAAAGAGGGAGAAGAGGTGAGGATTCTTGAGGATGGAGATCTTGATCAGAGACTTCCTGCGTGGAATATTCTGTTTCCTTTCTTTGAGGTGATAGCATCCTCCTTTACCTTCAATCTCGCGGAATCTCCATCTCTGCTCCAGGAGAAGATCCAGCCTGGATTTATTAAAGCATATGACAGCAAAAGGCTCGTTAAAACAGTAGAGTCTGATGAAATAAAGGATATCTCCCTTGTTCTGCTTTATGGGGATAATGCCTCATTGGAAATACTCAAAACAGAACAGCTTGTAATTGAGGATGAAACTGAATCTGTTTTCTGGAAAGAAGGAGAGGCTATCCCTCAAGAGTATGAAGAAGCCCTGTGGTGGAATTCTCATAAAATTTCAGACTACAAGACTCTTGACAAGAACATTCTGGGTGTGGATGACCGCCCTCATTTTATAGTTGTAACCGGTTTTCTCGGATCAGGTAAAACCACCTTTCTTCAGAATTTTATAGAGTACCAGGTGCAGAGAAATCTTTTTGTGGCAGTAATACAGAATGAGATTGGAGAGATCGGCCTTGACAGTAAGCTTCTCGAGCAGGATTATGCTGTTACTGAAATGGACGAAGGCTGTGTTTGCTGTACTCTTGTGGGTAATCTAAAAACCGCAATAAGTGAGATCCTTTCTGAGTTTACACCTGATTATATTGTTCTCGAAACCACAGGGGTTGCTAATCCTGCAAACCTGATCTCTGAGATATGTGAACTCGAGGAAAAGGTCAGGTTTGATTCAGTAACAGCTATAGTGGATTCTCTCAATGTTGAAAGCACTCTTAATGAATATGAAGTGGCAAGAGAACAGCTCAGGACTGCTGATATTCTTCTCCTGAATAAGGAAGACCTGATAGATGACCAGAGGAAGGATGAACTTCTGCAAATGGTTCGTGAATATAATCCCAGTGCACCGGTTGTCTTTGTCAAACAGGGAGATATAAATCCTGCACTGATATATGGTCCGGATAATTTTGAGCGAAAGCCGGATGAAACGGATGTTCATGAACATTCTCATCATGAACACGATGATGAGCATGATCACCATCACCATTCACATCAGTTTGATTCTCTTTCCAGTATAAAAATCGATATTCATGAACCTCTTGACCAGGGTCTTTTTCTTGAAAGAATTGCATCTCTTCCTCCGGAAGTTTTCAGGGTAAAGGGAATAATAGATTTCAGTGAAGAAGGAAGCGCGCTGCTTTTTCAGTATGTAGCAGGCAGGTATGAAATATCCGAATATTCAATGTCAAAGACAAATGAGAGATTCCTTATTTTTATTGGCCAGAACATGGATGAGGTATTTTCTGCTGAAGGTTTTGTTAAAGGCCTTTATAAGTAAAAGGCAGATAATTTTTCTGCCTTAAAGCCTGTACTGATACTTGATAACAAGTGATATCTTTAATGTTTTACTCCCCGCCCAGGCAGGTCTTTTTATTCTGCCGTCAGTATCTTTAACCGCTCTCAGGGCTGTTGCATCAAGGAGTCTGTCCCCTGAAGAGCTTATAATTATAATATTGTGAAATCTTCCATACGGACCGATCGTGAACCCAACAGTCACATTCCCAATGAGCCCGTAGTACCTGGAGTCCGGAGGATTGAATTTTCTCTTTTCAATCTCCTTTGCCACGATTTCAATATATCTTTTTGTTAGCCGTGAAAGGCTGCCTCTTCTGAATACCGCACCGGTCTTGTCAATATCACCCGGAAGTTCAGGTACTATCAGCTCTTTATGTTCTGACGGTTTTTCCTTCACAATGTTTGATTCCGGTGTCAGGGTTACTGGTATGTATATTCCTGCTTCCTCTTCCGAAAAGAAATCGTTATCAAAACGGAAGAGATAAAAGTGCAGTACTAATGAAAAAACCACAGCGAGTATAAAAAATCTGTTTTCTTTCAAAGTTCTTTTTTATCCTTTTTTGAGTCTGTTGCAATCACGAGATTCAGAAGGTCATTCTCCCTTGCCATATCCATTACCATT
Source organism: uncultured Leptospirales bacterium (assembly GCA_964512685.1). GTDB lineage: Bacteria > Spirochaetota > UBA4802 > UBA4802 > UBA5550 > CAZEJW01. Next base: position 60,050 of record CAZEJW010000008.1, read on the forward strand.
ACAAATGTTCCAAAGGGGACCAGCTTATGTGCTTTGAGTATTATGTTTGCAACTTTTTCATTTTCCGGTCTTTCTTTTTCTGCTTTCATTATCATTCCCAGCCTGTCTATGCTTATAGGCGTTTCATTGAAGATAATTTCTTGTTTTTCATTTATTACAATTTCCCAGATTTTTGAAGGCATCTTCTC
>CAZEJW010000008.1:60247-62566 GCA_964512685.1 uncultured Leptospirales bacterium
AGTTTCGCTCGTCAAAGGACGTATTCATCAAACGCATGACTTCGTTGCTGTCGCCCTTGCGGAAGGCATCGTTATTACAATTTCCCAGCTTTTTGAAGGCATCTTCTCTGATGTGGATGCTTCCGGCAGATCAAGGCTTATACCCTTTGTAGTGATTGCCGCAGTAATCATGAAGAATATCAGCAGATTGAAGATGATATCAATAAGGGGCATGAGATTTATTTTTACCTCGTCATCCCCCGTTTTCCTGTAGTTGAATTTAACCATTGCCTTTACTCCGTTTGAGTATTGAGATCAGGCTTGATATCTTCTGTTGCATTGAATGAGCAATTTTTTCTATTGTGCGGTTGAAGTAATGATAAATCAAAAGCACCGGTATTGCAACTGCCATGCCTGCTGCTGTTGTAATTAGAGCTTCCCATATTCCACCTGCAAGCAAAGTGATGTCAGCAGCATCCCCCGCATGAGCGACTCTTGAAAAAACTTTTATCATACCAAGTACAGTTCCCAAAAGTCCCATAAGGGGAAGAACCGCTCCAAGGACTGAAAGAATATTCAGCCTTCTGTTCAAGTAGAAGAGAATATCATCTCCGGTAATTGTTGCAGCATTTTCATACTCAGCCGCATCCTTTTCCCTGAGAACAGAAAGAAAAAGATTTTTGAATATCGAGTTTTCTCCCTCCAGGAGGTTTATTGCTTCCTCTCTTTGCCCCTGTTCAGCAAGATCAAACATTTCATGGATTTTTTCTTTCTCGAGAAATTTGGTTTTGATGAAGAATACATATATTCTGTCAAGTATTACAGCAAAGGCAAGAACAGATGATGCGATTATCGGTATCATCATTATCCCGCCTTTTTCAATTATCTCTGTCATCTTTTCCTCCGCGTTTTTGGTTAAATAATCAGGTTTGATTTTCTTCAGATGTCAGATATAAAGTATTGAAGACTGACGCTCAGGTCAATAATGAAATTTGATGATAATGGTTTCAGGTGGGGGCTGCCGGAAAATATTTAATTTCGGTCATTGACCAGTATTATTTTTGAAAAATACTTGTTTTTCTCGCTATTTCATTGAGAATATTTATTAGAGATTACATTGCTGATCAAATAAAAATATGGATCAGCTGTATTAAATGGAGCACAGATGACAGAAACTGAATTTAATCCTGCACTGATTCTTATTATTGATGATGAAGAAATCATGAGGGAAACAATTACATATTTTCTTGAAGATTTCGGGTATCAAATTATCACTGCTGATAATGGTCGGGAGGGACTTGAAAAAGCCAGAGAAAAAATTCCTGATCTTGTTATGCTTGATCTCAAAATGCCCGGGATGGATGGATTCGAAGTCCTTTCGGTTTTGAAGAAGGATATTCCTGAAACAGGAGTGATAATTATTTCCGGAACAGGTATGGTCTCTGATGCAGTAAGAGCTCTCAGGCTTGGAGCATGGGATTTTATTCTGAAGCCAATACAGGACATGTCGATGTTAAAACATTCTGTAGACAAGGTCATTGAGAGAAGACGGCTGATTCTGGAGAATATGGAGTACAGAAAGAGCCTTGAAGAAACTAATGATAAACTAGCGGCATCTCTGGCAGAACTTGAAGAAACCCAGTATAAACTTATTCAGTCAGAAAAGATGAGTGCTCTTGGAAATCTCGTTGCAGGATTCGCTCATGAAATAAATACTCCAATAGGAGTGGGTGTCACTGCTGTTACATATCTTCAGTCAAAGGTCGAAGACCTCAAAGAAAATTTTGACATGGACCATCTGTCAAGATCAGCTCTCAGCGATTTTATTGACACTGCAGTGGATTCATCTTCAATAATCCATAAGAATCTGAACCGGGCAGTGGAACTTGTCTCCGTATTCAAGAAGGTTGGGGTTGACCAGGCATCAGGAGACAAAAGAAAGTTCAACCTGGGCTCAATGATAAGTGATTTGATTTTTACACTTCAACCCAGAATCAGAACCACTCCTCATTCGATTACACTGGACTGTCCTGACGGCCTGGAAATTTCAAGTTATCCGGGAGCGTTTTCTCAGTTCCTTGCAAATCTTGTTATGAATTCACTAACTCATGCCTTTGATGAAAAGCCTGGAGAAATGAAAATTACAGTCAGGCAGAGAACCGGATCGATCGAGCTTGTATATAAAGACAATGGCAGGGGTATTCCGGAAGATGTCATTGCGCATATCTTTGAACCCTTTTTTACAACGAACAGACAGAGCGGGGGAAGCGGCCTTGGTCTGTATATTGTATATAATATTATTACACAGAGACTCGATGGAACCATTGAATGCTTCAGCAG
>CAZEJW010000009.1:0-20073 GCA_964512685.1 uncultured Leptospirales bacterium
ACGGGAATCCACACCATCATGGGAATCCACACCATCACGGGAATCCACACCATCACGGGAATCCACACCATCACGGGAATCCACACCCATATCCAAATGCGTATTTGAATTATCCCGCGCATCCGAATCAATGCTGGCATTGAAAAAAATGAAATGAACGTGATTTGGCATGCATATAAATTCATCACAATAAAGACCGGAGTATTTATTCATTAATTCATAAAACCATTTTTCTGTAATTTTACCTGCATCATTTAATATCATAGCTGTATTACGAATTCTGCCGAAAAAATGTTCCCTGTTCTGGGTACAGATGGTGATGAAAAATGCCCCCTGTTTGGAATAATCATAACCTCTGAGGCGAATTGAATGCCGGTTGTATCTGATAAAATCACTGGACATGGCGCATCTCCCTGATTTTTATTTTCACACCTGCAGATTCCCCTGATCATTGCACAGCAGTCCGTTGTGTCAAACACCTTTCGGGGCTGGGATTGTAAAGCTGGTGTGTTGATACTCCAAGGCAGGCTGTGTTGAGGATGAATGTCCACTGTGGTTGAGCTGTGACTCGTTTAGTTTCAGATCAGGACTCGTACGAGTCCATGCCTAAGACTCGTACGTGTATTGATATAAGACTCGTACGAGTCCAGGTTTAAGACATGTACGAGTCCAGGGATAAGACATGTACGAGTCCAGTATCCGGACACGTACGAGTCTGGATGCAGAATCAGGGGGTGTTGATTCTTTCTGTGGAGTAGCTTGCGGTCTTTGGAAGACTTTTGATACACAGGAATGAGCCTGGTGTACTGGTTTATGCCAGGGTAAAATCAAATGCTGGTGAAGCATATGATTTCTAAAAGGTGTGAATTTATTATGCAGGCCTGAGTGTTTTTGAAAGTGTTCCGGTTCTGAGACTGCTGCTGTTTTTTGCTCTTCTTCTGACAATTAATGAATATTCAGCCCCTTTTTCAAGATCCTGAGGAATAAGGAATACCAGTTCTTTGGGTTGATTCTTCTGTACCTGGCTAATTCTTATTCTGGTTTTATCATTTATGTTCACAAAGAAAATTCCTTCATCTGTTTCTTCTGGATTGAATTTCAGGTCTTCTCCCCAGATCATCCCTATGCTGCCAGGGGTGAGTATTGTATTTCTTGTGTCTGTGAATATGTCTCTGAATTCTGACAGGGCAGGCCAGGGAGTTGAACTGTCCACTTTTATTGCTTTTCCTTTGAGTTGTAATTTCTTACTGATCCTTGCTCCTGGCCTGGCAGATGCATGGAGTCTGTGTTTTCCTTTTTTGAATGAATCTTCGTAATTGTTAAAAGAGCCTTTTATGCCTGGATATATCTGAACAAGCCCTCCAATGTTAACCCTGTAGCCCTCAAGAAGGAATGATTCAACAGCTCTTGTACAGTCTTCTATAACAGCCATACTGTCTGCTTTTGTGACTGTTGAGCCGAGCTCATCCATTCTGTTGATTATATCCTCAAGGTCTACAGAACCGGTTAACTGTACTTTTGCAAAGAAGTCTTTCTTTTTATTTTTTAGATTATTTGGATGAAGTGAGTACCTGATAGTCATTTCTGCCCTCCGTATTTGATGGATTGCTTTTAGACGTCAGCTGACATTGATACTCTATATGAGTATGAAAATTGCAAGTGTTTTTGTGAATTTATTATGGTGATTATTGATTGTCTGTTGGCGTTTAATCCGCCATTTAATCCGCCATTTAATCCGTCGGTTTTTTGTGAGGATATGTAGGGGTTCAAGATTTTGAACCCCTGCATATCCTCATCCCCTTGATTCTTAATAATTTTGTAAATCAGCCTGTTATTAAAATTTATACACATGAATCGTCTTTTTAATCACAAACGCTATTCAATAAAACCAAATAAAATATTTGACAGCATTTTGAGTATTTCACTACATGTTAAATTAACTCAGCGGATATACATTGTTTAAGGATGTTATCTGCAAGATAATTTTAGGGCGCGTATGGAAAAGAAAAAAAAGAAATATAGCGTAAAAGTCATCTCGGAAAGATGTAAGGGATGCACATTGTGTATTGATTACTGTAAAACAAAAGCTTTGAAGCTTTCAGACAAGCCAAACAAGATGGGATATCTTTATGCGGAAGCTGACCCTCAGAATGAGTGTTCTGGCTGCATGTTATGTACTCTTGTATGCCCTGATCTGGTAATAGAGGTTTATGGTGAATAAGGTATTTTTAAGCGGAAATTTTACGTTTGCAGAAGCAGCCATAAGAGCGGGTTGTAAGTGCTATTTCGGTTATCCGATTACACCACAGAATGAAATCGGAGAGTATATGGCAGCGAACCTTCACAAGTCTGACGGCGTTTTTGTTCAGTCAGAGAGTGAAACTGCTGCAATAAATATGGTTATTGGCTCATCATCAACAGGTGCAAGGGTCATGACTTCTTCTTCAAGTCCCGGAGTGAGCCTTAAGCAGGAGGGAATTTCATTTTTGTGCGGATTCGAACTGCCTGCTGTAATTGTAAATGTCATGAGAGGCGGGCCGGGCCTTGGAAACATATGCCCTGCACAGGGAGATTATTTTCAGGCAACACGCGGCGGCGGACACGGCGACTACAGGCTGCCTGTTTTTGCACCAAGCTCAGTTCAGGAGATTGCAGACCTTACCTTTGAGGCATTCAATGTTGCAGACAGGTACAGAACCCCTGTAATGATGCTCGCTGACGGAATGCTCGGCCAGGTAAAGGAACCTGTTGTGCTTCCTGAAAAAGTTAAAGCGCTTCCTGAAAAGGACTGGGCTCTCAGGGGAAGGGGGAACGGTCCAAGCAGGTACATGGCTTCACTGATTCTCGATGCCAATGAAATGGAACAGCACAACTGGAAGCTCGTAAGAAAGTATAAAGAAATAGCGGCAAACGAAACCCGCTATGAAACATATATGTGCGATGATGCAGAGATAATCGCCATTGCATACGGAACCACAGCAAGAATAGCAAAGGCCGCGATAAAGCGTCTGAGAGAGAAGGGCGTCAAGGCCGGACTCTTCAGACCAATCACGCTCTGGCCATTCCCCACAGACAAACTCGTGGAGCTGGCCCAGAGGGTAAATAATTTTATTGTTTTTGAAATGAGCACAGGGCAGATGCTGGAGGATGTAAGGCTTGCGATTCAGGGACAGGCGTCCATATATTTTCATGGACGTCCGGGCGGGGTTGTTCCAACGCCTCTGGAGTTTGCCAGGGTGATGTACAGAGAATTTGAACTAATCAAAAAGAGTTAAATATGAAGTTACTTAATAAATGGCCAAAGTATTATAAAAAGGACGTTGTTTCTCATTACTGTCCGGGCTGCGGACACGGGATTGTTCACAGGATCGTAGCTGAACTTCTCGAGGAAATGGATATCGGCAAGAAGGCAATCTGTGTTAACCCTGCGGGATGCGCGGTACTCGCTTACAAGTATTTCGATTTCGATACAATCGAGTCGGCTCACGGAAGGGGAACTGCTTTTGCTACAGGAATAAAACGATCGAGACCTGATCTCTTTGTGTTCACCTACCAGGGGGATGGAGACCTCTCTGCAATCGGTACTGCCGAGACTATCCACTCTGCAAACAGGGGAGAGCATATATCTGTAATATTTATAAACAATGCAGTATACGGGATGACAGGCGGTCAGATGGCTCCCACAACCCTTGTGGATCAGAAGACAACAACGAGTCCTGCAGGAAGAAATCCTGAACTTGCAGGGTATCCCCTGCATATTACCGATATTGTTTCTCAGTTTCCTGCTGTGGTCTATGCAGAAAGAGTGGCAATTGACAGTCCCGCAGGAATACAGAAGACAAAGAAAGCCATAAGAAATTCTTTCCAGGTGCAGATAGATGACCTCGGATATTCAATAGTTGAAGTGCTTTCACCATGCCCTACCAACTGGAAGAAGTCATCAAAAGAATCTTTTGAATGGATCAAAAATGAAATGTCAAAAGAATTCCCTACAGGTGTATTAGCAGATCGAAGGGGAGGTAAAAAATAAGATGCTAGCGAGAATACTTTTTGCCGGTTCAGGCGGTCAGGGTGTACTTACCATGGGAAATGTGCTCGCGAACGCGGCTATGAATGGAGATTTTCATGTAACGTATCTCCCGTCATATGGCGCTGCCATGCGGGGAGGAACTGCAAACTGTACTGTGTGTATCTCTGACGAGGAAATAGCCTCTCCTGTGGCATCAGTTCCTGATTTTGTTGTTGCATTGAATCAGCCTTCAGTAGACAGTTTTATAAACAGGCTTGAGCCGGGCGGCCTTCTGATGTTCAACTCCAGTCTTGTTGAGACTGATCCCATAAGGGGAGATATCGAGATTCACACAGTGCCGGCAGGTGAACTTGCCGTAAAGGTTGCCAATGAAAGATCGTCAAATATGGTAATGCTTGGCGCGTTTATAAGATTTTCCAGTATTGTAAATATCGATCTTGTTATCTTGAGTATCGAACAGATGATGGGAAGCAAGGCCAAACTCATAGACATGAGTAAAAAAGCCGTAATGGAAGGTTATGAGGGATTCCCCTTTAAAAAATAAAGGTTCTAATTCAGGAGATAAATTATGCCAGTAACACAGGTAAGCGTAGCAGTTGATAATACACCGGGAAAACTCGATGAAATCTGCGAGATACTCGAAAAAGAGAATATCAATATCAAAGCCATTATGGCAGCCTCTGTTCTCGCTCCGGTACAGGTCCATTTCATTCTGAGCGATCCTGAAAAAGCCGAAACCGTGCTCAGGGCAAATAACTTTATGGTGACTACAAATGAAGTTATTGCCATTGCGACTCCGGACCATCCGGGAGGTCTTAACGCTGTGTTGAGGCCGCTGATTGAGGCAAAGGTCAATATCGAGACCCTCTATCCCTTTATCAACCCTCATGGTAATGAAGCGATTATAATTATGGAAGTTGACAATATAAAGGCTGCAAAGGAAGTACTGAAGAAACACTGGGTAAAAACCTACAGCACAGAAATATATAACTTTTAACAGGGTGGTATTATGCAGGAGAAAATAAAGGAAATTGCCGCACGCGTAAAAGAGCTGCGTGAAATATCTGATGTGCCGGCAGAGAAAATGGCAAAAGATCTCAATGTAGCCGTTGATATGTATCTTAAATATGAATCGGGCGAGGAAGATATTCCTGCCAGTATACTCTACGAGATATCCCACAAGCTGAATGTTGACATGGCTGTTCTTCTTACCGGAGAGAGCCCCAGGATGCATATTTTTTCCGTTACCCGAAAAGGTCAGGGCGTGAGTGTGGAGAGAAGAGAGGCATATAAATATCAGAATCTTGCTGCCAACTTTATTCATAAAAAAGCAGAACCTTTTCTTGTTACTGTTGAGCCAAAACCTTCAGAGGGGAATGTAAGCAAAAATTCTCACCCCGGACAGGAATTCAACTATATCCTCGAAGGCAGAATGAAATACTATATACATGAAAACGAGATTGTTCTTGAAGAAGGCGACAGTATATTCTTTGATTCAAACTATCCCCATGCAATGGAATCACTTGACGGAAAGCCAGCCAGATTTCTCGCGATTATTTTTTAGTTCAGTTCTGAATATTTGATAAAACAGAAAGGAGAATGAAATGTCCTTATTAGACACCTATATGCCAAAGACAGAGTTTGAATCATACAAAGACTTCAGGGAGAACTTCAGGATAAATATTCCTGATAACTTCAATTTCGCCTATGACGTTGTTGATGTTATTGCAGCAAATGAACCCGGCAAAAAGGCCCTTGTCTGGTGCGATGATTCGGATAATGAAAAAATACTGACTTTTGCAGATATGAAATATTACAGCGACAAGACAGCGAATTTTCTGAAATCCCAGGGAATCAAAAGGGGAGACCCTGTAATGCTTATTCTCAAGGGTAATTATGAGTTCTGGTTCTGTATTATTGCTCTTCATAAACTCGGAGCCATTGCAATACCTGCAACCCATATGCTTACAGACAAGGATTTCGTATACAGGATAAAACGCGCTGACATCAAGATGGTAATCAGCGTTAGCGATGATGGCCTTAACGGTTATGTTGACAGGGCACACGAAGAGTGTGCAGGTATTCTCGAAAAAAAGGTCTGTGTTGGAGGAAAGAGAGAAGGGTGGATTTCATTTGACGAAGAAATGGAAGCCGCATCAGATGTTTTCGAAAGGCCAACAGGAGACCAGGCTTCAGAGAACAGTGATATCTCTCTTCTTTACTTTACATCAGGAACCACAGGCTTTCCAAAGATGGCTCAGCACAATTATACTTATCCGCTTGGCCACATACTCACTGCAAAATACTGGCAGAATGTTCAGGAAGACGGCCTTCACTACACTGTAGCAGATACAGGCTGGGCAAAGGCTGTATGGGGAAAGATATACGGCCAGTGGATCGCAGGCAGCAGTGTTTTTGTTTATGACTATGAGGTCTTTGATGCTGAAAAGATGATGCAGAAGATCGAGAAATATAAAGTAACAACATTCTGTGCGCCTCCGACAGTTTACAGATTTTTAATAAAGAATGATATAACCAGGTTTGATTTCTCAGGCCTTAAATACTGTGTTGTTGCAGGAGAGCCTCTCAACCCCGAGGTATATGATAAATTCCTGGAATATACAGGAATCAGGCTCATGGAGGGATTCGGCCAGACAGAGCTCACTGTTGCTATTGCTACTTATCCCTGGATGGAACCCAAGCCCGGTTCAATGGGCAAGCCTTCTCCGGGTTATGCTGTTGAACTCCATACTCCCGAAGGTAAGGTCTGTGATCCAGGAGAAGAAGGACAGATTGTTTTGAATACAGACAGGGAAATGCCTGCCGGTATGTTTGACGGATACTACAGGGATCCTGACCAGACAAAGAAAGCGTGGAGTGACGGATATTACAGAACCGGTGATATGGCCTGGATGGACGAGGACGGTTACTACTGGTTCATAGGCCGTGCTGATGATGTAATCAAGAGTTCAGGTTACAAGATAGGTCCGTTCGAGGTGGAGAGTGCCCTCATCGTGCACCCTGCTGTGATGGAGTGTGCAATTACAGCAGTACCTGATCCGGTTCGCGGGCAGGTGGTAAAGGCAACGGTTGTTCTCACTTCAGAATACAAAGCATCTGATGAGCTTGTTCATGAACTTCAGGATCATGTAAAGAAGGTAACTGCTCCGTATAAATATCCGAGGATTGTCGAGTTTGTTGAAGAGCTTCCAAAAACAATCAGCGGAAAAATAAGACGTGTAGAAATAAGGGAAACAGATTCAGACCTGGCAGACAGGAACTGATATATAATAGTTTTATTATAAAGATAATCCTCCTTTTCGGGAGGATTTTCTTTATAAACTTCATCACTTATCAATGTAGACTTTTGATCTACAGCTTTCCTCCTCTGTACCACAATTAAATCGATAATTTAACTCTTTTCTCAGTTTTTCTTCAAAGTAGAATATTCCATCGCTCTGTTTTTCTGTGCCGGCTTCTCTGTGAACGCCTGTCAGCACAGTATGCCGGACTAATGCTGGTTATCTCATAGAGTCCGTTTGTGGATTAACTGTATGAGATTCCGGTATCGGTTTTGCCGAAACGGAATGACATGAAAATTTATCTCAAGAGAATATTGCTTTTTTGAGGTGGGGTTTGAATTGGATTCGTTAAAGACAAGAAAGAATTTTTTGAACCAGCTTCTTCATCTTGATTTGCCTGATGAGTTAAAAGGAGAATCCGCTTCTCAAAAGGTAAGAAAAAATGCAGGGAGTGAATCTTCCGCCCTGAAGAGAGATGATATTTTCATAAAGGCTATGGAGATGGGGATTGATCCTGCAACAATGGATTACAGCCAGCTGAGAGATTTCATCCTGAAAAAAGAATCAGGTTGAGATATAAACTTCATTCTGTTCATAATCAGAAGATTTCTCTTATTATGATGCAGTGAAGAGAGTTGTTTTACAACACTATATCAAGGAGGGTAAATATGGATGCCCAGGAAAGATTTGGAACAGGATACCTTGAAGAACGAAAACTCGTCAAAAGGTGGAAGGGTCCTGTACCGGCAATTGTTAATCTGGTTTTCACTCTTGTTCTGTTTTATATAACATGGTGGATTTTTCAGGATCCAAGAGGACTTCTGAGAATGTACACCCCCTATGTTGGATACATGTATACGAGGTGGTGGCTTATTGTTCTTATATGGATGGTATACCTCTTTAATTACTGGCCGTTTAAAAGAGCATGGCTTGAAAAAGCCCACCCTCTTGTTAAGGGAGCTGTAATGACAGCAGTTTCGATCGGTGTCCTTCTTGTGCTGATCAAGCTTTTCTTTGAAGCTTTTCTTGGAAATTTCGGGCTTGCTTATTTCAATCCTGATCAGCTTACAAAACTGCCCGGAATAACCGAGTTCTTTGCGATAGAGTATGCGGCACTCGCCTGTCTCATGTTTGCTGCCATTGCATCCTGGCTCAGTCCTGCATGGGTTGTCGCCATGGAAGAATCCCCATGGCAGAACCTCAAACAGCCCGGCAAGGGTATAAGTATGTGGGTAATGACATTTTTCCTGAGTACTGTAATATATTTTGTTACCATGCACCCTCATATGGGTATTCTCTATTATCCGTGGCAGTATTTCGCATCAATAGCGCCTCCTTACTGGGAGAGCTTTGCAAATACTGTTTCAGGTAACTTCCATGTGGCATGGATCATGTGCTGTACTGTAACGGTGTGGCTTGTTGAGACCATATGGGAACGCTATCCCTTCAGTCTTATAAAGCGGCCCGGACTCAGGCGCGTTACAGCCTTTTTCGGTATTATTCTAATAGCGTTCTGTATGCATTTCTTCCTTTACTTCATTCAGGAATTGACATGGGGGCCTGCAATAAGGGGAACCAGAAGAGACTTTGCTCCTGACTGGAGATGGCTGCACGTTGGAGAAATGGCTGTCTTCTTTCTCGTGCCTGCACTGTTTCTCAAGTTTTACTGTAATAACTGGCCAAAGAAATTCAGCCTTCCTGCGAATGTAATGATAAGAACCCTGATAATGCTCGGCGCAGGGATTCTGCTCTATATGTTTTATTACATGACATCACATACATTCCTTGGAACTCAGAAGGGTTTTTCTCATCCTCAGCAGTTTCCTATGATACCAACGATATGGCTTATAGATATCTGGCTGGTGCATCACTGGTTTATGGATAACTGGCCCGGATGGAAGATGGTTCCAATGACAGCAGAAGAGATTGCTGAAGAGAAAGCCGAACACAGGGCAATGGTTGATGATGTTAAATGGACTCCGTCAGTTGCAAAGGGGCTTGGCCTTGGCGTGCTCGCGGGGATAGCTTTTTACTTTATTACAGTGTGGTTGCTTCCGGTTTTCTACCAGGCGATCGATCTGATTCCAAAGTAATTGAAAAGGAGGCATGATATGGCTGAAGGTGATAAAACGAATCGTCGCGATTTTTTAAAGGGCGTTGCAATGGGAGCCGGAGCCGGGGCTCTTGCGGCAATGGGAATATATTCCTATTCTCCCCTTAGCAAGAAACATTTTGCTGAGGTTAAGCGAAAAGGAACAGATATCGGGGTGTGTAAAAGTATTAAAGTGACAAACATTTCCGAAACCAGCTGGTTTGACAATGGAACTCTCATGCATGACATTAAGAATGCAGGGGGGCTTCTGGTAAACCAGTATGATTTTAACTGGCCGCCATTCGGCAATGGAAAGGGCCTGGGTAAGGGATCATATAAAGACGGAATGGCTAAAATCAGAAAATATATTCCACACGATCTTGAAACCGCCTGGAAAATTGTCGAAAAGAATTCCGTAAGCCCTCAAAACGCAGGTGGATTTGCCTGCCTTGTAGAGATTGAGGAAATGAGCGGAAAGAAGAGAAAATTTTTACTCGATACAGGCTGGTCTTACAAGTGGATGGATGAGTGCTTCAAGAGGGAGGGTATTGACAAAATGCTCAAAAACAGGGAGATAGAGGCTCTCATTATTTCTCATGAGCATTTTGACCATTACTGGGGTCTGCCTGTTACAATGAAGTATGATCCGACTATCCCGATATATGCGCCTGAGGGCTTCTATGAGGAAGGCAGGCAGTATTTCAAGGACAGCGGTCACAGGGGGAAAGTAACTTATGTTAAGCCCGGTCTTAACAAGATTATTCCGGGAATGGCTACATTTGTTTTTGCTATTCCGATTATCTGCCGTGTATATGGAGAGCAGTCCCTTTATTTCAATGTGAAGGATAAGGGGCTTGTGAGCGTTACCGGATGCTGTCATCAGGGAATTATTCAGTTTGCCGAGACAGCATACAAGGAAATCAAGTATGAAAAGGATAACCTGTTTGGAATCTATGGAGGACTTCATATTTCTCCATTTGAAGACTGGGATCCAAAGTATGATGACCTTGTAATATCACTTGGGAAGTATGGATTTGAAAAAGTAGGATGTAATCACTGTACAGGTATTCTCTGTGCCAAGAAATTTATTGAGGCAGGTTATCCTGTTATCAGGGGTACTGCCAGGTTCCGTTCAAAGGATACAGCGTATCTGGGGAATGGGGATATTATCAGCTTTGGGGTATAACCAAAGAAAATAAAGAGGTGAAATATGAAACTGTTGAAGATTCTTTTAGCATTCTCTCTCTTCTATTGTTTTATCGGATGCAAGGCTGTAAGTGTCAGCCCTGAGATGAAGGAGTTTACTGCTGCAATAGGCGATAAGGCAAAACTTGAAACAGCCATTTCAAAGTATGCAGAAGAGGGCGTGTTTCCAAAGGAGATTAAACTCTGCGATCTGGAGAAACCGGTCATCACAAAGCAGGAAACCAAAGATGGAGAAACAGTCTATACTGTTGAAGCCAGGGTTGCGAAATGTGAAAGATCTGAATCTGCTGAGGGCACTATACGTATATTCATGCTCGGCTGGAAGGATAAAAAAATAGTTTCCTTCAAGTGGGGTGGCCCAAAGAGCGGTAAGGTTGAATATTAAAAAAGAGAGGCGAAAGCCTCTCTTTTTTTTCTATCTTTTCTTTCTGAGCATTGCTTCAACCTTGGAAGGCAAACCAAATATATTGAGAAATCCGCTTGCATCCTTCTGGTCGTAGAGTTCACTTTCATCGAATGTTGCGATATCCGGTTCATACAGAGTTACAGGCGATTTTCTGCCTACAACAATGCAGTTCCCCTTGTAGAGCTTGAGTCTCACTGTACCGGTTACGTGCTTCTGGGTTTCGTTTATAAATGCGTCAAATGCCTCTCTTTTCCTGGAGAACCACAGCCCATTATATATCAGTGTTGCATACTCTGCTGCAAGCTTGTCCTTGAGATGCTGTGTATCGCGGTCAAGGGTGATTGATTCGAGATCGCGGTGTGCAATCATGAGTATGGTCCCTGCCGGTGTTTCGTATACTCCCCTTGATTTTATGCCAACCAGCCTGTTCTCAACGATATCGATTCTTCCAACACCGTTTTCGCCGGCAATTTTGTTGAGTTTCTTCATGAGTTCAACCGGACCGAGATTTACTCCGTCTATTGCAACCGGTTCACCTTTGTCGAAATCAATTTCAATATAGGTGGGTTCATCAGGAGCGTTTTCCGGCGATTTTGTGAGGATGAACATGTTTTCGTTTGGCTCGTGGTAAGGATCTTCGAGAACTCCGCCTTCATATGAAATATGGAGGATATTCCTGTCCATACTGTATGGCTTGTCTTTTGTAATAGGCAGCGGGATGTTATGTTTCTCAGCATAATCAAATAGTTTTGTTCTTGAATTGAGATCCCATATTCTCCATGGTGCAATGATTTTGAGTTCAGGAGCGAGTGACTTGAATGCCATTTCGAATCTGACCTGGTCATTCCCCTTGCCTGTTGCACCGTGACATACTGCATCAGCTCCTTCTCTGAGAGCAATTTCAACCTGTTTTTCTGCAATTACAGGACGTGCAAGGGATGTTCCAAGCAGGTATCTGTCTTCATAGATCGCATTGGCCTTTATTGCCTGAAAGACATAGTTCTTTACGAAGTCTTCGGTCAGATCTTCAATGTAGCATTTACTTGCGCCTGTGTTTTTTGCTTTTTCATCAAGGCCGTCAAGTTCTTCCTCCTGACCAACATCTGCTGCATAAGCAATGACTTCGCAATTGTATGTTTCTATGAGCCATTTTAAAATGATCGATGTGTCAAGTCCGCCTGAATAGGCGAGAACTACCTTTTTGATATCCATTATTTTTTTACCTCTTTTTTTTCATTAGTGTACACATTATTGCTTTCTGGACATGTAGCCTGTTTTCAGCCTGGTCGAATATTATTGACTGATCAGAGTCCATTACATCTCCGTCAATTTCCTCTCCTCTGTGGGCGGGTAAACAGTGAAGAACCCTGCAGTCAGGAGCGCATTTATTCATAAGATCCCTTGTTATTCTGAATTTTGCAAAATCTTTTTTTCTTTTTGCTGTTTCCTTTTCCTGGCCCATACTGGCCCATACATCAGTATAGATATAGTTTGTTCCCTCAGCAGCCTCATCGATTTGATTCGTGATGTTGATCTTTGCCCCGGATACTGACGAAAGCTTGTATGCCTCTTCCACAATGTGAATGTCCGGCATGTATTTCTTTGGAGTGGCAATGGATATATCCACGCCCAGGATGGCAGCTGTAAGAAGAAGAGAATGTGCCATATTGTTCCCGTCTCCGATAAAGGCGAATTTCACACGATTCAGGTCCTTTTCTCTTTCATATATTGTGAAAAAGTCTGTGAGAGCCTGGCATGGATGAAACATATCAGTAAGGCCGTTTATTACAGGAATGGTTGAATTTTCAGCAAGTTCAATAATCAGATCCTGTGAGAATGTTCTGATCATTATACCGTCAACATAGCGAGACATTACCTTTGCTGTGTCTGACATGCTTTCTCCGCGTCCAAGCTGAATGTCATTGCTGCTCAGAAAAAGGCCATGCCCGCCCAGCTGGTATATTCCTGTTTCGAAGGAAACCCGGGTTCTGGTTGAACTTTTCTCAAATATCATTGCCAGGGTTTTTCTTTTCAGGTGTCTGTGGGGCAGGCCGTTTTTAAGTCTTCTCTTGAGTTTTTCCGAGAGTTCGAATATATCGATGATTTCATCTCTGCTGAGATCAGTGACCGTCAGAAGGTCTTTGGTTTTTACTGATGGAATTTTCATTTTTTATTGTCCTCTTCAAGTAAGATATCTTCAAGAATTTTCATTCCTGCCTTTAGTGTTGACATTTTTATATTGAGTGGAGGCATTATTCTCAGAACATTCCCGGCAGTACAGTTTATTAAAAGTCCTTTCTCCAGCGCTTTTCTGACAATATCCCCTCCGGGTATGCTGAGTTCGATTCCAATGTGCAGGCCCATTCCTCTTGTTTCATTTATGATGGATGTTTTTTCCCGGAGCTTCTTCATCCTTTCTATTATGAATTTTTCGGCTTTGCTTATGTTTTTGTATATAGAATCCTTTTTCATCTCCTTGAGTACTGCACTTGTGGCAGCTGTAGCCAGATGGTTTCCTCCGAATGTACAGCCATGTGTTCCTGCAGGAAGATATTCTGCAAGTTCAGCCTTTGCATGAAGAGCACTTACAGGGATTCCGCCACCCAGGCCCTTTGCAAGGGTAATGATATCCGGCTTTATTCCATAGTGCATAAAGGCAAAGGGCTTGCCTGTTCGGCCTATTCCTGTCTGAACTTCATCAATTACAAGAAGTATGTTTTTTTCTGCACACCTTTGAGCTATATTTTTAACGAATTCTTTTTCTGCTATGTTTATTCCGCCTTCTCCCTGTATGAGTTCAAGCATTACAGCGGCAGTATTGTCGTTGCTGTCAATTTCTTTGTTGAAGGCTTCGCTGTCATTGAAGGGCAAATAAGTGAAGCCCTTTAATACGGGTCCAAAACCACCGTGTATTTTTTTCTGAGCGGTGGCTGACATGCTGCCGAATGTCCTTCCGTGAAAGGAATTCGTGAATGTTATAATCTGATATTTTTTCCTGGACTGGCTGAGGCCGTATCTTCTTGACAGTTTGATTGCAGCCTCATTGGCTTCGGTTCCGCTGTTAAGAAAGAGGGTCTTGCCTTTAAAAGCCAGCTCTGAAATAAGTTTGGCTGCATCAATCTGCTGTGTATTAAAGAAAAAGTTAGATGTATGTATAATAGAATCTATCTGAGAATGAATTGTTTTGAGGAAACCCCTGTTTCCGTAACCAAGTGCAGATACAGCTATACCTGACAGAAAATCTATGTATTGGTTATTATCCTGATCAAAGAGAACAGAATCTTCACCCCTGACAAAACAAACGGGCAGTCTGCTGCCGTAATTTTGAAAAAGGTATTCATTGTCTTCTTCGATTATTTTATTCAGCTTTTTAGTAATCAACTTATTCACTCTCCAAAAAAAAATAAAATCGGGTGAACGACTGACCCGATTATACATGATGTTTCAATCGGGTCATAATAATGTCAATAATAATTCAGGAATATTGCGGTGTTTATTATTAAACTTTTTGAAGATATTGGAGAAATGCCTTTGGTAATCCCTTTGGTTTTTTTCAGCAATGTTCATTTCGGCAAGCTCAATGAACATTGCTTTACCGGAAGCGTTCATTCATTGCTTAAAGGTGGAATGCAATGCCACCCTGAAGGGTATACATATGGAGTGGTTTGTCATTAAAATAAATTCCCTTATAGAAAGCTCCCCCTCTTATTTCTATGTTTGATAAACTTACTATCATACATAGGCCTGATGAAACATATGGGTCTGTTGATTTTTCCTCTGACAATGGTTCTGTAAAAGGATCTCCTCCTCCCGGAGGTGAAATCATTATTTGCGAGAATGCCAGCCCGCCTCCTGCCGAAAGTGACAGTCTGAAGAATTCTGAAAACTTTATATTGAAATGAAAATCCAGGCTTGTATTCCATGTTGAAAGTATTGACGGATTGGCTGATTCTTTGTCATCATTATCACTTGAGAAGTATTCTTCATTGAGGGATAAGCCTGTATAGGGAATAACTGAATCTGTATCAAAATAAAGGAATCCCCTGATGAACTGAGTGTTATTATACAGATTTTCCCATGAGCCTGTAAACCTTACCTGTCCTGTGTCAAAACCAAAGGTCATAAACGACAGGCTTCTGTAAAAATCGGCAAAGGAGGATGATGCATAGCGTTCAACATTTTCCCTGTTGAGTTCAATCGTTGCTGATGTGATTTTGTCTGATACTGTATCAATTATGTCTTTCATTATGACACCGGTTTCAGTGCTTTCCTGTTCCATTGAGAGAATGTTTCCGCCCTGTATATCAATAATGTTTAATTTGATTGAAAGTTTTTTTATTATTGGCTCATGATGGGATTTTTTTTTGGCTTTCTTTGTGAAGTCAAAAACCTGTATGTTCTTTTTACTCTGTTTATCTGCCTCCGCATGGCAGGATCCGGTTACAATGAAATCAATATCCTTGTGCGCTTTGCTCAGTTTTGAAAAGAAACGATCCATTTTTTCTTCAGTTGAAGTCTCGCTGTTTGTGTTGAGAGGAAACAGTGTGTTTATACGTTTTATCCTGATTCGATTTGATGCCTGTATGTTTCGGGAGATTGTATGAGGCACAATGAATGAATAGTACTGGAAGTTTTCAGTATCACCTGTCACCTTGAAGTTATATAATGCAATTAAGGGCTTTTCAGCTGTCTTTGAAAAAACCGGGGTCGAAAATATGAGCAGCATTATTATAATATGGATTTTTGTTTTCATTGATATGCCTTTTCAGGGTTATTACATTGTGCAGTTTATTAAAATGTCCGTACAATGAAATAAGTTTTTCAATGCATACTGTTTTATTTCTGCTGTGTCAAGGTTATTTGTATATAATTACGCCATTGATCATGTTGAATATTCAGCATTTATTCTTACATAGTCATATGATATGTCTGATGTGAGAAGTTCGGCGTTGCCTTCGCCGATCTGAAGGTCAACAATAACTGAGAAATCATGTAATTCAAGAATTTCCTTCATCTTGTTCTTGTCGTAATTCACTGGTCTTCCGTTTGACAGCAGGGTAATATCGTTAAATGCAATATTGAGTTTTTCCTCGACAAGCTTTGCTCCTGCGTTGCCTGCTGCCATTGCAATTCTTCCCCAGTTTGGATCTTTCCCGAAGAATGCTGTTTTTACGAGCAGAGATTCCCCAATGGTCTTTGATAATTTTTTAGCGTCTTCTTCATCCGCAGCGTTCTTTATAATTATTTTTACACATTTTGTTGCTCCCTCTCCATCGTGTACAAGCATGAGGGACAGGTCAGAGAGCACCTGGTTGAGCGCTTTTTCGAATTCGTCCAGACCGGTTTTGCTAAGGTATTCATCTGCAGCTGGCGAAAGAATAACCGCTGTATCATTTGTTGACGTATCCCCGTCAATAGTGAGTGCATTGAATGATTTGTTGATGGCATCCCTGAATATGCGGTCAAGATCGGTTTTTTTAACCGGAGCATCCGTCAGAATAAAAGAAAGAAGAGTGGCCATGTTGGGGGCTATCATTCCCGAACCCTTTGCAGTTCCCGCGATTGTGAAATCTCCCATATCTGTCCTGAAAGAATAAGCCGTTTCCTTTGGCACTGTATCGGTTGTCATTATGGCGCGCGCAAGCTGATCTCCGGTTCCTTCCCTGAGATTTTTTATTAGATCAGAATGTCTGTTTTTCATTTTTTCGACAGGCAGATTGTGACCAATGATTCCGGTTGAAGCCATCAATACTGATGTTTGATCTGTTTTGAGTTTCGAGCTTATGTCAGAAGTCAAATCAACTGCATCAGCTAACCCCTGATCTCCAGTACATGCATTGGCGTTGGTTGAATTTATAAGAATGGCTCTAATGGCCATATTGATTCGCTGGCGACAGAGTTTTACGGGAGCGGCAGTTATCAGATTTTTTGTAAACATGCCTGCTGCATTACAGTCTTTTTCAGAGTAGATCATTGTGTAATCAAGGCGGTCATTGTATCTGATTCCGCACTTTAATGATGAAAATTTATAGCCCGGAACACTGTTCAGGCCATTTTCGAGTTTTTTCATTGCAGCCTCCATTTTTTTACAGGCATTGTTTAAGCAATTGCTCTTGTATAGGGTAAATTATATCTTCGGGTTGCTGATAGCCGGAGAATGAGATAATCTCCAAAGGTTATTGAGTAATTACTTGTCAAAGACCGATAAATATTATTGAAGGATAATTTCGTCAATAATTTTAACACTACGAAAATATCCGCTTATTGATTATTTTTAATAAACCGGGATTTATTGACGATCCGGAGTTTATTATTTGAAATATGACAGACAGAGGATTCTATATGAAGCTTAAAATGATTATAATGCTGCTCTGCCTTTTTATTTTTTCATCATGCAGTCCTTCTGTAAATAATTGCAGGGTTTCCTTCTCTCCTTCTTCTGACAGAGGTGGAATTATCAGCACTGCACAGAACTATCTCGGGGTTAAATACAGGTATGGCGGTGTTAGTCCATCCGGCTTTGACTGTTCGGGGCTTGTGCAGTATGTTTACAGAAAAAACGGCATTAACCTTCCGCGTTCAACAAGGGATCAGTATTGCAGGGGCAAAAGGGTAAGCAGGAGTTCGATGCAGCCGGCAGATCTTGTTTTTTTTCATACCGGATCAAGAAGGATTTCTCATGTAGGGATTTATGCCGGTAATGGCAGATTTATCCATGCTCCAAGAACAGGAAAGAGGGTGTCTTACGCAAGAATGGATAACAGCTACTGGAAAAAAAGATTTGTTGGCGCTGTTTCATACTTAAGTTCAGCCCGAAAGTACAGAGAGCCCGGTGAAAAAAGCAGATCAAAAAGAAGAAAACCATGGGTTCTCTGATCAGGACCTCAGTGTGGCCCTGAGCCTTAGAGGATTGGTAAGTAGCTCCAGAGCCTGTAGTATTCCCGGAACGGAAATATCCGAATTGATCAATGCTTCCACTGCAAGGCCTTCATCCTGTAACACGCTTATTCCAAGTGCCGAATGTTTCAGCATGAGTGAATCATTTGTTCCATTGCCAATGCTTACGGTTTTTTCAGCATTGATATCATTTATAAAATCGAGTTTTTTCTGCCTCTGGTTTTCTTTGGGGATTATTGCTGTCTCGAATTCCGGGAGCTGGGATTTTACTGTGCCGAATGTATCAGCAGTGATGATATAGACAGAAACCAGTCTTGAAAGCTCTGTAAGTTTTTCCTTTACTCCGTGAATGAGGATTCCGTCTGTTGCAACAGTTCCGTTGTAGTCGAGTACGAGATTTTCAATTTTAAGGGTTTCCCTTCCGGGGATTTCAATTGTTAACATTTATTCAACCCTGTATCCGGATTTTATCCATTCTATGATTCCGCCCTTCATTTCAAATACTCTTTTAAAACCAAGATCCTTCATCATTAAAAGAACTCTTCGGGTTCTGTTGGATGAGCGGCAATATATAAGATAAGTATTGTTCCTGTCCAGTTTTTTTAGTGAAGAAATAAAGTCTGTGGAATAATAGTCAATAAGGATGGCTTTCTTCAGGTGATAGCGATTGTATTCCGCCCGGGTTCTGACATCAAGAATGATAAATCTTTTATTCGAATGATTTTTTTCTATAAGTTTTTTTGCTTCTTCAGGAGAAATTTCTTTATGAATGATGGAATCCCCTGCCTGAAGAGCCTGAGAGAGGATTAGGGTTGATGTAACCGTTAGCAATATAAAAAAATACTTTTTCATAATGACCTCCATTCTTTTGTTTTAAATATCCAGTTGGATAGAATGAATATTGTTGTGCAACCAGTATTTGGCTAAAGATATAATCTCAGTTAAATTAACGGTGTTTTTTTCTGCCCATCTCTTATTGAGAACTGATCGTTTCCTGCCATTGCTGAAAGGTTGATATTATCATAATAATTCCGGGTATTAATCCTTGAATGAATCCTGTTTTGATGTAGAATCATAACAGGTGCTATATTCCTGATTTTTTTTTGAATCAATCTGCTGGGTGGTGGAATAAAACTGATGTTTATCATAACAAAGAATACTGGTAATATATCTGCATTGTTCGGCATGAAAATATGAATAAAACGGGAATATTTTTATGTCAATAAAATGTAAAGCTACTCTTATCATTGGAAGTTTTTTTATATTTTTACTCTTCGGTCAGATAGTAATTCACAGACTGGTTATTATACCCGGTTATGAGGGTATTGAAAAAAGACAGGCCATATCAGGCGCTCAGTCTGTTGTTGATGCTATAATAAATGAAATTGAACATCTTGATGCACTTTGTCATGACTGGGCAGCCTGGGATGACACATATGGATTTATAAAGGATAAAAACAAAAAATACATTAACAGAAATTTAATCGCAGAATCTTTTGAAACTATGAAAATCAATCATTTTTATGCCTTTGATGAAACGGGACGTCTTGTTTTAGGGAGGAACTATGACCTGAATTTAAAAAAATTTATCACTCCTTCGGAAATATCCGATGATTTTTTCAAAAGAAAGAACCTGCTTGTTGTACGTGCGGGAAACGGAAAGGTGGAAAAAAAGGATAAAATCACCGGTATTTTCCTGACTGATAAATATCCTGTTCTGATTGCAGCCAGGCCAATTCTTACATCTGGATTCAAAGGTCCTGCCAGGGGCACTCTCGTTATGGGTCGTGTTTTCGATGATGCAATGATGAAGAGGCTGTACAGTATAACCACCATTAAATTCAGAATTTACCATGTAAGGCCATCAGTAATGAATGATCGTCTTCGTTCAATAATATTTAAACTCTCTGGTGACAAAAAAGATAAATTTTATATAGAAACAGGCAGAAAAAATATTATGGCATATACAACTTTTGTGGATATTGGAAGCAATGAGGTTTTTCTTGTTGAGGCATTTATTCCAAGGCTCATTACACAAAGCGAAATCAGGTCAATGCAGATGTCTATGTTTCTCACTCTTCTTCTGGCTTTTATTCTTACAGTCATTATTTATTTCAGTTTTCAAAGGGTATTCCTTTTT
>CAZEJW010000009.1:20113-61020 GCA_964512685.1 uncultured Leptospirales bacterium
AACAGCGGTATAAAAAAAATAATGGATTCAAAAGATCTTACCCTCAGGGTAAAGTCTTTTGGTAAAAATGAATTTGGGGTGCTGTCATCAACATTTAATAAGCTTTTAATTCAGCTTGAAAAAACCCAGAACCGGTTGATAGATCAGATTGAAGAAATAAACAATGAAGTTAAAGAGAGAAAAAAGGCTGAAGAACAGCTGAAGATAGCCAATGAAAAACTTGCGACTCTTGCAACTATTGATGAACTGACCGGTATTGCAAACAGGAGAAAGTTTGATGAAAAGTTTCGTGAAGCACTGCTTTTCAACAGACGTAATAAAGGCTCAATAACAGTTTTGATGTGTGATGTTGATTTTTTCAAGAATTACAATGATTACTATGGTCATCTTCTTGGTGATGAATGTCTGCATCAAATTGCATCTGCAATATCACAGGTTATCCGCAGGCCGGGAGATCTTGTTGCAAGATATGGTGGTGAGGAATTTATTGTGATGCTTCCGCAGACAGACCGTTTGGGTTCAGAGGTAGTAATAGAGAATATCCTCAATGCAGTCAGGATGCTCGACATTGAACATAAGAAATCGGTTGCAGCAGAATGTGTAACTATGAGTATCGGAGCTTCAGTGCTTAATTTATCTAATGAAATTGATCCGGAGAGAATTATTTCTGAAGCAGACAAAGCTCTCTATGAAGCAAAAAGAACCGGAAGGAACCGATCTGTTATTCATGAATTTTAAATTGTTATTGCATTCCTGTGACAATATTGTGTACTAGCCGGATTCCTTTTTTCCTTTATGTATTTTATATGCGAAAAAAAATATCGGATCAGAGCCTGCAATATATTAATTTTAAATTACAGACTGTCAAAAAGATACAATGCTGAGAATCGTTATGAAAAAAATAAGGAACTATTTTTTAGAGCCATATGGATCTGCCGGGATTATACTACAGGAAAAGGCCCGACTTCTTGCAGGTCTTTCTCTGGTTATTATGTTTGTTGCAGAACCACTTCTCATCGTTATCCAGCTTCTTTTTGGTGATTCTTTCAACAGCATTTATTCACTGGTGCTTTTTTGTTTTTGCGGGCTTTCTCTTTTCTTCCTCAGAAAGGGAAGGTATGGTGTTGCCGCGAACATTATTTTAACCTGCCACTTTGTTGTTCTATGGGCTGCTGCTTTTATCTGTTTTCTGCAGAGAAAGGATCTGATCATTATATCCATACCCCTGTTCTTCATAATTCTTATAATGGTTATCCTCCCTATGCTGATCCTGAGGAGAACTCTCCCTATTGTCATTTACCTGTTTGCTAATATTGTATTAATGGCAGTGTATTTTATTATTATAAAAAGTGAATATTCTGTTAATGATTCATTCTATGGATATATCTCAGGTATTGCTGCATGTATGCTGCTGACCGGGATCGTGTCTGTTCTCAATTTTAAGACAAGTAACCGGATACTTTTTTTATTTAAAAAAGCAAGGAAAGAAATTGAAGAACAGCGTGATGTTTTAAATGATTCCAAAAATCAGTTCGAGGCAATAAACAGGGTTTTGCTTCAGTCCCAGAAGGAGATCAAACAGACAGCAGAAAAATACAGGGTGTTGTATGACAATGCACTTGTCGGGATGCTGACAATAGATGAGCCATCAGGTAATATCCTCAGGCTGAATAAAAGGGCTGCTGATATGTTTGCTCTGTCAAATACAGGTTCTATGGAGGGAGCAAATATTCGAAAATATTATTATGACGCTGAATCAAGACGTATGCTTTTAACAGAGCTTTTTTTTAGAGGGGAAATCCAGAGTTATGAACTGAAATTAAGAAAGGCCGACGAATCAGTGTTCTGGGCGGAAATATCGGCAAAGTATTTTAAGGATGAAGAGATTACAGAAGTGGTACTCACTGATATTACTGATAAAAAGATGACAGAAGAGAATATCCACAGGCTTACATACTATGATACCCTTACCGAGCTTCCCAACAGGAGGATGCTGGTTGAAAGACTGAACCAGGAAATATCCAAGACTGACAGAAAAAACAGGGTGGTACTTTTTGCTGTTATGTGTATTGGGATTGACCGCTTTAAAAATATAAATGATATGTACGGGCCAATGGTTGGAGACAGCCTTTTGAAAGTTATTTCAAACAGGCTGAGACATGTAATCAGGGATGATGATTTTCTGTCAAAAATGGAAGGTGACAAATTTTCGATTCTTTTTTCAGAGATAGACAGTACAAATGGGGTTCTCGGGATTATCAAGAAGATCAGTACTGTTATGGAGAAACCTTTTGCAATCGCTTCCGAGGAAATTGTAATAACCAATTCCACAGGAGTGTGTTTTTACCCCAATGATGCTGTATCTCCTGATGAACTTATTACCTGTAGTGAAGCTGCTATGTTTACTGCAAAAGAGAGAGGGCGTAATACCTACCATCTTTATGATGCAGGCCTCAATGAAGAGCTGCTGGCCAATCTCAATCTTGAGAAGGATCTGAGAAATGCAATTTTTCTGAATCAGTTTATTCCGTTTTTTCAGCCCAAGGTGGATTCTGCAGGAAATATCATCGGAGCAGAGGCTCTTGTCAGGTGGCTTTCTCCGGAAAGAGGTCTTGTTTCTCCCGGTGAATTTATTCCTCTTGCTGAAAAAAATGGGATGATTACAGAAATAGGCAAATTGATTTTAAGAGAGACATCTGTAATTGTTAAAAAGTGGTATGATATGGGACTGGTGAACTTCAGGGTTTCTGTAAACATTTCCCCGGCTCAATTCAAAGATCCTTTGCTTATTGATGCTATAAGAGATATTGTGGATTATACCTCTGTTCCTCCACTACTGCTTGATCTTGAAATTACTGAAACAGGTATTATGGAAAATGAAAGAGAGAGTATTGAAAAGCTATCTTTAATTCAAAAAATGGGTATAACAGTTTCGATTGATGATTTTGGGACAGGATACTCATCTCTTAGCAAGTTACGTGATTATCCTGTGGATATTCTGAAGATAGACAAGACATTCATAGACAATCTGCCGGAGGATGTGAGGTCAGGTAAAATAGCTGTTTCAATAATTGAGCTTGCGCATAACCTCGGATTCACTGTTGTAGGAGAGGGAGTTGAAAAGAAGGAACAGGTCGATTTTCTTGAAAAATACAATTGCGATCAATATCAGGGTTTTTACTTCAGCAGGCCTTTGCCTTCTGATGAATTCGAGCAGCTTTTGCTAAATCAAAACAATAAGCTCCACAAAAGAAAATAAACATTAAGCGAACCTCTATAAATTGTATTTTTTAAAATTCCAATAAGTTATAACTTCTGTTAAAATCAGTACTTATGTTTTCCGCCCGCCGAAGGCGGGCGGAAAACATAATTTTAGAGGTAGCCTTAACTTATTATTCTACAAAGGTTCACTTATAATACTTTCTTTTTGAAATTATCGAAATCAATTTCCTCAATCAGCCTTCCGAGCCTCTGGTTTTTTTTTCCGTTCTCCCTGTAAAATGAAATTATATTTTCAATTATTATGAGGGCTTTATTATCAGAAAGTTCTCTTGTGAGTTCTGTTGACAGTCGTGGTTTAACACCACCATTCCCTCCTGTCATCAGAATCCATCCTTTCTTGTTACCTATAAGACCTATGTCCTTGATGCATGTTTCAGCACACTGATTCGGACATCCGCTAACTCCTATCTTGAGTTTGCCCGGAAGTTCAAGGCCGTGGTATTTTTTATCGAGCTCAAGCCCCATTGAAAGGCTGTCGAGCTGTCCTCTCTTGCAGAATGTTGTTCCCGGACATGCTTTTATACTTCTGACGCAGAGTCCTGTTCCTGCTCCTGCATCCATGCCAAGTTCTTCCCAGATGCTGTCAATATCTTCTTCTTTTATTCCGACCAGGGCAATTCTGGAAGCGCTGGTAATCTTAAGAGCCGCAGCATTGTATTTTTCTGCAGCATCTGCCAGTTTCCTCAGGGTCGCGGGATTAACTACTCCGCATGGGATATGAGGAGCAATCGCATAAGTTGTTTTGTCTCGTTGAATTATTACACCTTTTTCTCCATCAGTTAACATGAGGTTCTCCTTGCTTTAGTACTCCATATCTTATCCTCATCCGTTGTTATTGTCAATGCTGAACTATTTTTGCAGAGATAAAAAAGTGTTGAGTCTGCTCCTTTTTGTATTACCATATAACACAAAGATGTATGCGATGAGAGGTGTCTATGAAACTTGGTTTTGTCGGACTTGGTAAAATGGGTATGAATATGGTCACCCGGCTTTCAAAAGAACATGAAATTATTGTATATGACAGAAATACCGGATTAGCGGACAGGTTGGATCTTGCTAATGTAACTTCAGTATCTTCTGTCGAAATGATAGTAAAGAGTCTCGATTGTCCGAGGTTTATATGGCTTATGATCCCGGCTGATGCAGTTGAGGCAATGATACCCGATTTTTATGAACTTCTCTCTTATGATGATGTGCTGATTGATGGGGGTAATTCATATTATAAGGATTCTGCAAGACGGGCAGAGATGTTTTCAATGAAGAACATTCATTATCTTGATGTTGGTACAAGCGGTGGACTATGGGGGCTGGAAAAGGGATACTGTCTTATGGTAGGGGGTAATATTACTATATATAAAAAGGCAGAACCTTTTTTCAGAGTGCTTGCCGGTGAAGCGGGATACTCTCATGCGGGCAGCTCCGGTGCAGGGCATTATGTAAAAATGATTCATAACGGAATTGAATATGCTATCATGCAGGCTTATGCAGAAGGATTCGATCTTCTTAAAAACAAGAAGGAATATAATATAGACTGTAGTGATATTGCCGGATTATGGAATAGGGGAAGTGTTATAAGATCATGGCTTCTTGAACTGATTGGAAATATTTTTGAAAAAAATGAAG
Source organism: uncultured Leptospirales bacterium (assembly GCA_964512685.1). Classification (GTDB taxonomy): domain Bacteria; phylum Spirochaetota; class UBA4802; order UBA4802; family UBA5550; genus CAZEJW01. The sequence goes on from CAZEJW010000009.1 coordinate 25,019, forward strand.
ATCTTGCGGATATAGAACCATATGTCGAGGATTCAGGAGAAGGACGATGGACAGTACATGAATCTATTGAGCAGGGAATCCCTGTGCCGGTTATTGCAATGTCGTTGTTCGAAAGGTTCAGTTCCAGGCTTGACAATTCATATGCACGAAAAATTCTTGCATCATTAAGAAATGAATTTGGTGGTCATTCATTAAACAGGAAGGACGATTATGGAGATTGAAAGTGGGAAAGATAATTCAAAAAAAGTCATATACAGCAGATTTCTTAAAAAGTGCAATGCAATAGAAGTTCCGTCTCCTGTTACACCTTTTGCATTCATAATCTTTGGTGGAACCGGAGACCTTGCCGGAAGAATGATTCTTCCTTCTCTCTTCCATCTGTATCAGGATGACGAATTACATGATGATTTTATTGTGATCGGAACAGGGAGATCCATTGAAACAACTGATGAATACCGTATGTTTGTTCGTGAATCAATATCAGAATCTTCTGATTCAGGTAATGACTCTCCAGTGTCTGAGAGTTTTATTGAAAAGGTAAATTATTTTAAAATGGATATTAAAGACAATTCAGTCTATAGCGAACTCAGGGAAGAGGCTGAACTTTTATTTGGAAATATGAAAAAGAGACCAGAGAGGGTAATTTTATATCTTGCTGTATCTCCATTACTTTTTGAAGAAGTGATCCTTTCAGCAGGCAGACTGTTTTCAGGATCTGATTCATTCAGGGTCTCAGTGATTGTAGAAAAGCCATTTGGACGCGACAGAGAAAGTGCTGCTCATCTGAATAATGTTTTGAAAGAAAATTTTTCTGAAAATGATATATTCCGTATTGATCATTATCTTGGAAAAGAAACAGTTCAGAATATAATCTTTTTCAGATTTTCCAACAGTATTCTTGAACCTCTGTGGAACAATAAGTACATTGACAACGTTCAGATTATTGTTGCTGAATCTATAGGAATCGAAAGAAGAGGAGGATATTACAACAATGCCGGTGTTATACGGGACATGATACAAAATCATATGATGCAACTTATATCCCTTATTGCAATGGAGCCACCTGCGGGGTTTGAAGCTGATTTTGTAAGGGATGAAAAATTGAAGGTCTTTAAATCTTTCAGACCTCTTAACCCTGAATCATGTAAAAATTTTATTTTCGGACAGTATGCAAAAGGGGAGTATGGCGGACAGTTAATTTCTTCATATAGGGATGAGTATAATATTCCCGGTAATTCGGTTACACCGACCTTTGCTGCGGGCAAATTTTATATAGATAACTGGCGCTGGGCTGGAGTTCCGTTTTACATAAGGTCGGGCAAAAGGCTGAAAAAAAGAATAACGGAGATTTGTATTCAGTTTAAACAACCGCCTCTCAAACTTTTTGGCAGAACATGTGATTCTTCATATCCGAACCTTCTTGTGATTACAATTCAACCTGAAGAAGAAATAAAACTGAGACTTGGAATGAAATTCCCGGGTGATCATAATAAAATATTTATGGCTGATTTAAAATTTAATTATCCCGATATATTCAACATACGAAAACATCCCCCTTATGAAAGACTAATTCTTGATTGTCTGTGTGGTGACCTTACTCTTTTTGCAAGGCAGGATTCAATCGAAGCAATGTGGGATATAGTTGATCCTGTTGTTGAATATTCTGAAAGCAATTTGTCTGTTACGTATCCGTATTCACCAGGGACATGGGGGCCTGCCGCAGCAGATGATATTGTAGAAGAAGAGGGAAATCATTGGTATACAAAATAAAATTTTGGGTTTCATTGTGAAAAAAAATAATTATAAAGATAATGTTTTTATTTTCAATTCGATGGAGGAGCTTTCGGATTTTGCCGTTAAAGAATGGCACAGAATCGGATGCTCATCCATCAGAAAACGCGGGCAGTTTTTTGCTGCTTTATCAGGAGGAGAAACTCCCCGAATGATTTATAGAGATATTTGCCAGAAAGACACGTTGAATGATTATGGTAAAGTTGTTCTTTTTCAGGTAGATGAGAGATATGTAAATCGTGACTCTGAACTGAGTAATTTTAAAATGATTGTCGAAAGCTTTAACGACTGCTCGTGGATGAACAAAGAGCTTCTTGTATCGATTCCGGTCGAATCAGGATCTGCCCGTAAGGATGCTGAATTATATGAAAGCAAAATCATGAATACAAATGGCCTTTGTCAAAAAAAGATTCCTGTCTTTGATCTTATTTTTCTCGGGATTGGAGTGGATGGGCACACTGCTTCACTTTTTCCGGGAAACATTAACGTTCACGAAAAAAGAAATGTTTGTGAAACTCTGAGCCCTGATGGAGTGGAAAGGATAACCTTGAGTATGAAAGTTATTAGAAAAGCAAGAAATCTGATTCTGATTGCTGCCGGGAAAGATAAGGCTGAGGCAGTAAGGAATCTTGTCTATAACCTTGATGTAAATACTCCAATAAATAAAGTACTAGAGAATCGTTCAAATATCAGGCTTCTGTTTGACTCTGAGGCTTCTTCATTGCTTTTGAAATAATAGTTTTAAGGATATTTGTTTCAATAAAAAAAGACTTGTTAAAAAAATCAGTTCATTTTATTGATAGTTTATGAGATATCTTGTTGGATGAATAATGGCAGCAATGAATCAATCGGTTATATTATGAATATGTAAAAAAAGAGTATCCGATTGCCTGCTATACAGTATACGGTTAAAAAATGGTTAAAAAAGAAGAGTCAAAGAAAGAATCAGTTAATACTGAAAAGAAAAAGGCTGCTGCAAAAAAGGCAGTATCTAAAACTGTTTCCAGAAAGGCTCCGGCCACAAAAAAAGCTGCTGTAAAAACCCCTTCTCCGCAGAAGAAGCCCGTAAAGAAAGCAGCACCCAAATCTGCCCACCAGGAAAAGAAGGAAAAAAACCGAACTCCGATTTTTATTCTGATTATAATGGGGCTGCTCACTGTGATTCTCCTTCTGGTTAATGATCAGCAGAATAAGACTTCATCGCTTTTGTCTTTTTTTAGAAACAGCAGCAGCGGGAAAATAATAAAAACTGAAAATTTTTTCTCAGAGGAGAACTCCAGGAAAAATGATCCTCCTGACAATAATCATGAAAAGAGGAAAGAAAAAGACCAGCGTGAAAAGACCGGGAAAAAAATAATTGAACAAAAGAGTGATAAGGATGAGACAAAAAAAATTGCAGAGGATCTTTCTGTTAAAGTTTATTTCGTAAGATTGAATGAGAAAAGTGAAAAACTCTATCTCTCTTCTGTAAAAAGAAAGGTAAAAAGAAAAACAAAGATCAGGGATTCTCTTTTGTCTCTAATACAGGGACCATCCCCATATGAAAAAAAGGCAGGAGTGCTTACCGCTGTCCCTGACAGTATCAGGGTCAGAGGAATTGATATCAGGGGGAAAACAGCTGTAATTGATTTTAATACTGCAATTGAGTCCGGTGCAACAGGATCGATGCTTCTGAAAAGAATCGATCAGATTGTATACACTGCAACACAGTTTGATGAAATTGAAAATGTAAGAATCAGGATTAACGGTCAGTACAGAAAAACACTCGGCAGTGATGGTTTATCAATCAGTGGCCCCCTTCACAGGAGATGAGAATGGAACTTCTTGAAATTGAAATAAAATCCAGGTGTGATAATCCTGATTATGTAGTGTCCCTTCTTGAGAAAATGAATTCTGATCATAAAGGAAAGAAAATACAGAAAGATACTTACTTCAATCATCCCTCCCGTGATTTTGCCAGAACAGATGAAGCTCTGCGTATCAGACATGTGTCAGGGAAAAATATTCTCACCTACAAAGGGCCAAAGTTGGGCGAAAGATCAAAGACCAGGTTTGAACAGGAGGTCATGATTGAAGACTATGGCTCCATGGAGAAGATTCTTTTCAAACTCGGGTTTGTTGAATCAGGCAGAGTTGAAAAAACACGGGATGTATACAAAATTGGTGATATAGAGGTATGTATCGACAATGTTCCAGGGCTGGGTATTTTTGTTGAGCTTGAAAAAATTGCAGCCTCGAGAGAAGAGGTTGAAAAAGAACTCTTCTCTCTTGCTGAAAGTCTGGGATTGAACGAATTCGAAAGAAAATCCTATCTGGAAATGCTTCTTGAGAAAAAGGGATAGTGATTATACGCCATTAACCCTTTTTCTCAGACTTTATCCGGCTATCTCAGACTGTATCCCTTTTTGTTTAAAGCGCTTATAACCTTCTTTTGAAGTTCTTCAATTTCTGAAGACTCAAGTGTTTTGTCTTTTGCAGAAAACACGGTTCTGACTGATATTGATTTTTTACCCTCAGGAATCTGTTCTCCTTCATATATCGATATAACATCAGAAGTTTTAATGTATTTTTGATCTGCTCCGAGGATTATGCTGCATATTTCTCCTGCGTAAGTATTCCTGTCTCCGAGTACTGATAATTCAAAGGGAACCTCTGGAAATTTTTGAAGTTCTGCAAATGAATAATCCTTTTTGTCAGATAAAAACAGCATATCGAAATCAATTTCAAAAAATGCTACTTTACCATTAAGATCAAAGTCATCTGCAATTGCCGGATGAATCTCATATACAAGTCCTGCTCTGTCTCCGTTAACGATTATCTCCATGGCTCTTCCGGGGTGAACATATGCAGGAAGATCTGATGCAACTGTTCTAAACGATGCTTTTTTTATTCTGGTTTTTTCAAGAAGTGTTGCTACAGCCGCTTTTGCGTTATAAAAAAGAGCAGTTTCCGGTTTCTTTTTGTAAAATGCACCGATAATTGCAAATTTTTCGTTTATAAGATCTTTTGATTTCCGGTCATCCTTGAGGTATACTCTGCCTAGTTCATAGATTGAAAAGGATTCCTGATAACGCTGGTTGAGGGCTATCATTTCCATAACGTTTGGTATGAGATTCCTTCTCAGTCTGTCCTGTTCCTTCGAAAGCGGATTCCTGAGTCTTAGCTCGAGGTCATGATTTATTTTCAGCTTTTCAAGGGTTTGTTCTCCAACAAATGAATATGCGCTTACTTCAGTCATGGCGCATTCAAAGCTGAGAATTTCTTTGACCTTTCTCTCGAATGTTCTTTTTGGGTTACCTTCTGGAGGCATGCATGGCACAAAAGGGGATGATGGTGAAATATTGTCATAACCGTATATTCTTCCGACCTCTTCAACAATGTCCGCAGGAATCGAAATGTCCTTGGTTGCCCTGTAATGAGGAACTCTAATGTTCAGAACGGAGCCATCTTTTTTTATGTCAAACCCGAGTGAAGATATTATCTGTTCTATTCTTGAGTCGGGGATATCTTCACCCATCTGCTGTCTTATTTTTTCAGATGATATTGAAATCCTGATGGATTGTGGCTTTACCGGATAGGCGTCAATAACAGGAGTCACAGCCTCTGCTTCAGGGATTATTTCTTTAATGAGTTCATAACATCTGAGAAGTGCATCTTTCGTTAGTTCCGGAGAAAGGGATTTTTCAAACCTGATTGCAGCTTCAGTTCTCAGGTTGAACCTTCCGGCGGTTTTTCTTATATTTACAGGGTTGAAGTTGGCGGCTTCTAGTATGATTGTTTCTGTACTGTCGTCAATTTCACTGTTGCCTCCACCCATAACTCCGGCAAGTGCAATTGCTCCGCTTTCGTCAGCAATGACAATGTCTTCGTCCGTTAGTTCATGCTTTTGATCATCGAGGGTTGTGAGAAGTTCTCCGTTTTTCCCCATCCTGACTTTTATTTCATTGCCACTCAGTTTTTTTCTGTCAAAGGCATGCAAAGGTTCACCAAGCTCTACCATAACATAATTTGTAATATCGACAATATTGTTTATTGGCCTCATCCCAATAGACGAAACCATTGCTTTAAGCCATTCGGGTGATTCAGCTATTTTAATGTTCTTTATGCAGAGACAGGAATACCTGGGTGCTGCTTCAGGATTTTCAATACTTATGGATATGTTGTCTTCGTTGCCGAAAGTTTTTTCAAGATCGTGGTTAACAGGATTTTTCACAACCCTTCCAAAAAGAGCTCCCGCTTCTCTTGCAAATCCCATGTGACTCCAGAGGTCTGGCCGGTGTGTAATTGATTTATTGTCGATTTCGAGTTTTGTATCAATCCACTCGGGGAAAAGTTTGTTTAAGGGAATTCCAATTTCAGTGTTTTCCGGTAAAATCATGATCCCTGCATGGCTGTCTGAGAATCCCAGTTCCCTTTCTGAACACAACATGCCGTATGACTCTTCTCCTCTGATTTTAGACTTTTTAATCACAAAATCATCTGAGAATTTTGTTCCAACCTTCGCGACTGGGACGATATCACCCTCTTTGTGGTTTGGAGCTCCGCACACAACGCGGAGTGTTTCGTCTTTTATGTCAACATCGACAAGCGTAAGTTTGTCGGCATCCGGGTGTTTCTGAACGGTAAGTATTTTCCCGGTAACGATATTTTTGAGGTGATGATTTACCTCTTCTATATCCTCTATCTCCGCTGTTGCCATTGTGAGTCTTCCGGCAAGTTCTTCAGGGTTGATACCGTTTATATCAACCATTTTTGATAATATATTCAATGATAACCACATGTTATTACTCCCTGATTAGAATTGGTATAGGAATCTGAGATCGCCGCTCTGGAAATGCCGGATATCATTGATTCCGTATCTCATCATTACCAGTCTGTTGAGGCCAAGGCCGAAAGCAAAACCTGACCATTTTTCAGGATCAATATTTCCATAGCGAAGTACATTGGGATGAACCAGTCCGCATGGAAGAAGTTCAACCCAGCCGCTGCCTTTACACACACTGCATCCGTTTCCGCCGCAGATCAGGCAATTGATATCGAGTTCAAATCCAGGTTCGACAAACGGGAAGTAGCCGGGTCTTAGTCTTACTTTTACATCCCGTTTAAAAATCTGGCGCAGAAGTTCTTTCATTACAAATATCAGGTGTGAAACTGAGATGTCCTTGTCGATCATCATTCCTTCGATCTGATAGAATGTATTTTCATGAGATGCGTCAGTCGATTCATATCTGAAAACTCTTCCTGGGCCCATGACTCTGAAAGGGGGCTGCATCTTTTCCATCCCTCTTATCTGAATTGCTGAAGTATGTGTTCGTAAAAGATTACCGTCCTCGGTCCAGAAAGTATCCTGCATGTCTCTTGCCGGGTGGTGAGCAGGAATGTTCAGGGCTTCAAAATTGTAGTATTCTGTTTCGGCTTCTGGTCCATCCAGTATTTCAAAACCCATGGATGTGAAGATGTCTTCGATTTCATACTGCATCTGGTATATCGGATGTATATGCCCGGTTTTTTCTGAAAGAGTGGATGTCTCACTGTTTAGTGTTACATCTATCCAGTCTTCCTTGAGAAGTTTGCTTATGGATGATGAGCTGAGCTCCTGCATTCTTTCATTGATGATATTTTCTATCTCTTTTTTAACAGTATTTGAAAGCTTCCCGACTGCTGATCTTTCATCCGGAGGAAGGTCTGACAGGGTGCGGAGTATTTTCGTGAGAAGTCCTTTTCTTCCAAGGACCTTTACCCGAATCTCTTCCAGCTCTTGTGCATCCTCCGTTTTTTTGATTGATTCAATGGTTTCGATTTTGATTTTTTCAAGTTCGTTTTTCATTTCGCATATCCCGGTTGGAGGTTTGTATTTATGGAAGAAACAGGTTCCATGAACCTTAAATGCGATTCAGGAAACCTGTTTTAAAAGAACAATAGAGATAAAATCGGACAGAAAAGTCAAGAAAAACAATTTTCTTTTTTAGGAGAGATCTTCATGTTTAAAATGCTTTCGTGCTGTTATGTTGATTCTATTCTTTTGATGCATAGTATGAATTTATCGCGAGTTTGGCGGCTCCGAGAGCAGGTATTTTTTCCTGATCTTTTACAACCAGAAACTTGATGTTTTCCTTCAGACCTGTCAGAGCTCTTTTATCGATTACTTTTTTCGCTGTTGGAAGGAGAAATTTATGAGCATTGGATAAACCTCCTCCTATTATCACTGCTTCAGGATTGAAAATGTTTACAAGATTTGCAATACCTATCCCGAGAAAAGTAGCAATATCATTGAATGCTTCCAGAGCGAGTTCATCTCCCTTGAGTGCTTCTTCATGAATGAGTTCGGCTGTAAGGGTTTCATTTTTGAGTCTTTCATTGATCGAAGATTTTTTATGTGATTTGATGTTCTCTTTTACATAATTTACCAGAGCTGATGCAGAAGCATACTGTTCAAAGCAGCCCTGGTTTCCGCAGTTACACTCCCTGCCGTCATGGGCAATTGTCATATGGCCGACTTCCATTGAGTTCCCGGATTTGCCTGTATAGATTTTATTGTCAATAATAACTCCGCCACCGATACCGGTTCCAAGAGTAAGCATTATCCAGTTTCTGAATTTGTTGCCATTGCCTTTCCACCAGCTCCCAAGAAGAGCTACTGTTGCATCGTTTTCCAGGAAAATTTTAATGCCTGTAAGTTTTTCCAGATTCTTTACAAGGGGATACCGTTTCCAGGAAGGAATGTTCGGACTTGTAATGACCTGTCCCTTGATTTTATCAATTGATCCTGCTGCTCCTATACCTGCGGCTTTAATGTCAATTTTTGATATCGATATGGATGTCGCCAGAATTTCGATAAGCTCGTATATGGATTTATCTATCTGTTTTGCAGAATCAGGAGTAGGTACTTCTTTAAAGCTGAGGATTTTTCCATTCTTTTCGGTCAAAACACCTTTTATTGCCGTTCCGCCTATGTCAATTCCCACAAACATCATTTCCCCCATGGAGCAACTTTTTTATTTTTAACCGGCAGTATTTATACCGGTCATGATACTATGAAAACAGGAATAATTCATCAATTTTCCTGTTTTTCAGTGTCGGTGCAGTTTATTGTTAATTTGTTATGGTGGATGTCTTTACTCAGCTGTAACAGGAACATTTTAATTATTAAGGATTTGTATAAGCACCTGAGCACTACATTTTATCTTTATTATCTATGGATATGAAAAAATAACCGACATATAAGTAAAGTTATTTTTTCATATCGTGTATAATTATTTATGTTCAGGCTATATCCGGTACTTAAGTTTTCCCGCCCGCCTTCGGCGGGCGGGAAAACTTAAGTACTGATTTTAACAGTAGTTATAACTTTTTTGGAATTTGATAAATATAATTTTTGGAGGTTCCCTTCAGCTTTTTTATGATGTATAATAATGTTGAGTTAAATGGTTTTGTATAGCAATTGCTTAAATAGAAATTTGACTTGCTTATAGTCCATTGAAAATTATTGTATCATCATTACTATTTAAAAAACATAATAGCTCCAGACGCTTATTAAGAGGTAAAATGAAAAAGATTGATCTGCATTCTCATTCAACTGCGTCAGACGGAATTTATACACCGAGTAATTTAATAGCTTATGCTGTAAAAATGGGCGTGGAAACCCTTGCATTGACGGATCATGATACTGTCGGAGGAATTGATGAAGCGCTTGAATATGCGTCAAAAATTGGTTTTAAACTGATTCCCGGTATAGAGTTTAGTATTGATTATACAGGCGGAACTTTTCATCTTGTTGGTCTTTTTATTGATCATAAAAATCCTGAACTCCTCGATGTTATTGACCGGCTTAATGAAATAAGAGACAACAGGGCTGTAAGAATCATTGAAGACCTTGCATCTCATGATATTATTATACCGCTGGAAGAGGTTATTGAGGAGAGCGGAGGTGGTGCTGTCGGGAGGCCACATGTGGCAAGAGTTATGGTAAGACATGGATTTGGTGATTCAATAAATGAAATCTTTCAGAATTATCTTGTAAAAGGGAAACCGGGCTATGTTAAAAAAGAGAGAATATCTCTTTCGCATGCGGTTCAGCTTATTAAAAACTCGGGAGGGATTCCTTTTATCGCTCATCCGATAACGTTAAATTTCGATGATTTCTCCCGGTTTGAGGAAATGCTGAAGGGTTTTGTTAAAGAGGGTGTTGAGGGTATTGAGGCATTTGCAGCTCTGCACAGCAAAAGCGAGGTTGAGGAGTTTGCAAGGATTGCCGGGAAGTACAATCTTCTTGTTTCCGGAGGCAGCGATTTTCATGGAGATAAGGATGAAAAAATAGGTTTTTATTCAGAGGATGAACCGGTTCCATCATTCATTCTGGATGAAATGATCGCTTTTTTGAAAAGGCAAATCTAAACCTCTGTTTGTTCAAATTTTTTTTCAATGTTTTTTATGTCGATTCTCTTTCCGTATTTCCCAAGGGTCAGGAGTTCTCTGTCAATGAAGATTTTTGTTCTTTCCGGGATGCTTTCATAGCATCCCCATACTTCAATTTCATTTTCGATATATTGTTTCAGTTCGTTCATTTTATTTTTGAAAATTTCATATTGGGCCAAGGCGAGCGTACCGGTTGATATTTTGCTTCTAGTGATCTTCAAGTCTTTCCTCCAGGTTATATCATACAGGGAACAATCGGTGATTATTTCATATATGATCGAATAGTTTTATTTTTTATATTTTCGGTTGAGAGGGCAGGTTTTCTTTGTTTTTGGGGACATAATAAAATAAAAAAATTTCGGGGGGAAAATGGATGAAAATTGTTGAATATGGATTGGCTAATCTATACTGAAAAAATGAGAAGGGCTGACATGGATGTGCCAGCCCTTTCGGGTGAGATGTTACATACCCGGGATGCTTGTGAAAACGCCTCTCGGATCGACTTCACGCCTGAGGATTTCAATAATATCGTCTGAAGGTGTTTCAGTAACCGGAATTTCTCCATCCGGCCTGAGGAGTTCAAAACCAGAAGCAAGCTGAGCAAGTTCAGGACTAACGCCCGGATGCAGGGTTTTGATTCTCATTCTTTTTGATTCTGGCTCGAAGTCATAGACTCCGGCAGATGTTACAACAGCGACAGGCCCCTGTCCGAGAAGTCCTGATTCAGCCCTGCTGTTTCCACCAGTGAGGTGTCCAGGACTGGTGATGAAGTCAACGTTGGGAACAAACTTATCCGGAGACTGAAGGCCGACAAAGACCATTTTTTCTGTAAGCGAAGCAACATCATTGTTTCCTCCGGAACCTGTAAGTCTTACCTTGAAGTTGGTAAAGCTTTCACCAATGAATGTTGTATTGGCATTTCCATACATGTCAATCTGAGCGAAGCCGAGGAATCCCTTGTCAACGAGACCTCCGGCAGCCTGACCAAAAGAATATGCCATTTCCATAATCATTGGAGATTTTCTCCATGTCATAGGTCCTCCAACCGACCATGGCATATCACCTGGCAGGGGGTCCTGTCCGCCGGATTCATATACAAAAGTAATGTTCGGCGCATGTGTTTTTTTTGCAAGAATCGCAGCCACCATTGGCAGTCCTGTGCCGATGTAAACTACTTCGTGATCATTGATATGTTTTGATAGAACGTAAGCCAGCATCTCTAAAGGATTGGCGGGTTTTTTTTCTGTCATGATTTCCTCCTTTGATATAGATTATTTTTCAGGGATTTGTATCAGTCATATACATCACCAAGGCCTTCATGCCATGCTTCATAATCGAAGCTGACACCATCATCCTCGTTGTTCATTTCGGCTGCCTTGGCGAGTCTTCTGTTGTTTATGAGCCAGTCAATTCCGCCGAGTTTCTTTACTACATCCGCTGTATCCTTTGTCTCAAGTATCCATTCACTAATAAACTTTTCCATTACTTCATCGCCATATGCCATCATCTTGAAAGCTTTCTCCCACCATCTTCTAGACCAGTAGTAACAGCCGGGCATATATCCGGGAGCTGCGCCAAATGGCTGTTCAACAACAGCATCCACATTCTGGAACGTTATCTGAACACCCTTGTTGTTCCATCTCATGTCAGTGTTTGAGACAATTTCTTCTGCTGTAATAATTACTTTTTTACTGGCAGCGGCGAGAGCTACATCATTTACAGCGGGTCCGAAGAATCTTGCATTACCATACATGTCAACAGCATTGACATGTATAATGGTTATGTCCGGGAAAAGTGCAGGAACGAAAACGCATGGATCGTTTTCTGATGACATTGGATTCTGCATTACCTTAAGGTAGGGATTATGCTTTATTATATCCGAGCCCAGTCCCTGTTTTGAAAAAACTCCGGGCAGCCCAAGCTGTGCAGCTTTGAAACCTTCAGCCATGAGTCCATGACTCCAATCAGAAAGAATTTTAAGTTTTCCAACCCTTATATTCTTTGAATGGTATTTGTCGTAGCCCCGCATTTCCGCTCCGGCATATGATGCGTGAGTATATGGAGTGTTTCCGAATGTCACACCATAGCTCTGATTTGTGTTTGGAGATCCAATTGACTGGAGACCCTTTTTCCCCTGTCTGATGATTTCCCAGAAGCCCTGCATTGCAGTTTTGACATATCCGAATCCAGTGTCAGCCCAGACGTCTCCATCGTTGACATATTCTGCAACGGCTTCAGAAAGAGACATCCTTTTGTCTCTTTGAGAGTGGTCTTTGGCGAGGTGAAGTTTTCTTGCACCTCTGTAGTCGACCAGCTGATCAAGAATGGATGTGTCATCAATTTTTAGATTTTTTAGGGCTGTTTCATTATAGGCGAACTTACCCATGTAATCCTCCTTGTGAGTGTAAATCAAATTTTTTACTCTATTATATAAGCTTGCAAGATTTTTTTTCTTTATTCCAATAGGATCGCTAAAGAAAATTATTAAAAATTGTGTATCGGATTCATTTATTTAGCTTGCAATTTTATCCATCCTCAACAAAACTATGTGCAGATATTTAATCAGTGGATTGACCTCTAAGATATATTTAACAATCCGAAAGTCATACGGACTATTGATTTCTGTACACTCGTATAACGATACTGGGGCTATGTCAATTAAAATAAAAAGTTTTGATTTTGTTATTTATAATTTATTTTAAAACAATGCATGAAGATGCTTGGTTGCTTTTTTGAGAAGAGAACAGGATCTTTGAATGAGTATAAAAATTTCGTGTAATTGATAATGACAAAGGGATTATTATGAATCAAAAAGATTTTATGTCGAAAAAATTGAGCGTAAAAAAAAGGATTCTAAGAAAAGCATCAGAACTTTTCTATATTCAAGGAGCGAAAGCAACAGGAATAAATCAGATAATCAAGGAATCTGAAGTTGCAAAGGCAAGCTTTTATCAGTATTTCCCATCGAAAAATGACCTCATTCGGGAATGTATTGGAGAATATGACAAGTATGTAAGCAACAAGTTCAGAAAAATTCTAAGTGAAACTTCTGATTTTAATGAATTTGTTGAAAAGTGGATTGAATTAATGAAGATTGAGATCCAAATCAGGCATGGCTGTAATGCCTGTCCCATGGCTGAAGCAGTTTTCCATATTGATGGAGATAATGAGGGTATCCTTAATCAGATAAATCTTAACATCGACAGGTGGTTGCTCTCAATCAGGGGCTCTATAGACGATCTTAAGGAAAAAGGTACGGTTTCATCTGACGCTGACAGCGAACTTATTTCCAGAAAAATTCTTCTTCTTTATGAAGGGGCTCTTACTATGTGGAAGCTAACAGGAGATATTAATTATATTGATGATCTTGGCCCATTGTTGAAAGAGGTTCTTTTGATAAAATAAAATGGCTGAAAAAAAAAGAGGGGCCGGTATTAACGGCCCCGTAAATAACCATAAATAAACATGAAGTAAAGGTATATTACATCCCGGGGATGCTTGTAAATACTCCCCTGGGATCTACCTGCTCTCTTAATATTTGAAGCACATTTTTGTCAGGCATTGAAGTAACTGGAATATCACCTTCAGGCTTGTCCAGTTTGAAACCACATGCAGCCTGGCACAGTTCAAATGAAACACCCGGGTGTAGGCTTTTAACTTTCATTTTTTTAGTTTCAGGATGAAAGTCATAAACCGCAACCTGTGAGATAACTGCTTGTGGGCCATTACCAAGCAGTCCTGCTTCTTTTCTTGCATTACCACCTGTCAAATAACCGGGTGAAGTTATAAAGTCAACCTTTTCTACAAATTTATCCGGACTTTGCAGACCAACAAGAACCATGTTCTCTGTAAGCGATGAAAGATCGTTGTTTCCTCCTGACCCGGTAAGTCTTGCTTTGTAATTGTGATAATCGCCAATTAATGTTGTGTTAACGTTTCCATACATGTCAATCTGGGCAAAGCCAAGAAAACCAATATCTACATAGCCATTATAGCATTGTCCAAAAGAGTATGACATCTCCTGAATAAGCGGTGCTTTTCTCCATGTGAATGGGCCACCAACTGACCATGGCATATCGCCTTCCATGGGGTTCTGAGCTCCGGATTCATAAACCATTGTGATGTTTGGAGCGTGTGTTCTCTTTGCGAGAATCGCAGCTACCATGGGTAATCCTGTTCCAACGTAAACTATTTGATGATCATCTATCTGTTTTGATATAATGTAAGATAGAATTTCAAGAGGATTGGCTGGTTTTATTTCTGTCATGATTTTTACCTCCTTTTTAATAATAAACCTTTGAAGGGTTCTGTTCGGTCCACTCTTCATAGCTGAAGTCGAAGCCGTCTTCTTCATTATCGTACTCGGCCACTTTCGTCTGTCTTCTGGATTCCACCATGAATCTTGGGCCTCCGAGTTTATCTATCAGGTCGTATTGATCTTTGCATGAAAAGATCCATTTTTCACAGAAAACTTTAGCATTTTCAGGAGATCTTGCAGCAAATCTCATAAGTTCTTCCCACCATTGGCGAGCCCAGTAATAACAACCTGGAACTGATCCTGGTAGACCGCCATACGGAAGCTCTACCACTGCATCAGCATACATGAAAGGGATTACCACACCTTTATTGTTGTATCTTAGTTCTGATTCAGGGACAATTTCTTCAGCTGTTATAACAAGTTTTTTTACTGCACCGGCTATGGCAATGTCGTTGACTGCCGGTCCATAAATTCTAGCATTTCCGAATTTATCAGCCTGCTGAACATGAATAAATGCGATATCCGGGTAAATGGCCGGTATAAAAAGAACAGGGTCAGGATCGTTCTTCATGGGATTCTGTACTGTCTTTACATATGGATTGCATTTAATAATATCAGATCCAAGCATTGATTTGCTGAACAATCCCGGAACTCCAAGTTGTGCGGCTTTGTATCCAAGAGCCATTGCACCATGACTCCATTCTGATAGAATTTTGGTTTTACCGGATTTGACGGAATTCGAAAACAACCTGTCGGTTCCTCTCATCTCCGCTCCATTGTATGAGGCATGAGATTTATCGACATTTCCACATTCAATCATATAACTTTGATTTGTGTTGGGCGAACCGATTGCGTGAAGGCCTTTCTTCCCCTGTCTCATGATTTCAAAGATTGACTGCATGCTGGTTCGAACATAACTGAATCCTGTGTCGGACCAGATATCACCATCTTCGACATATTGAGATACTGCCTCTCCCAAAGACATTCTTTTATCTTTTTGAGAATGATCTTTATTATGATGATATTTACGAGCGGATTCAAAATCCACCAGTCTGTCGAGAACTGAAGTGTCATCAATTCTCAGGTGTTCAACAGCTTCCTGGTTGTAATTATAAACACCCATTAAACTCCTCCTTTCGTATAAGCTTTGTCGTGATTTAATAACGGAACTGGAAATCATTTTCTTTCTCTTGCAAAGTCATGATTTTTTTATATTACTCAATATCCCTTTCTGGACCGGCACTAACCCAAACAAAGGTTTTTGATCATGAATTTATTGAATAATCTTTGTGTAAAGTTTTGAATATAATCTATTTGATTGAACAATGTTTTATCATAAAACAGACAGACTTGTCTATTGTCAATAAAATAAGGGGATTTTTAAAAAAAAAATCCCTTCCCCTTTGAAAGGGGAGGGAGGAGCTTTTATCCCGTTATCGGGAGAGGTAAAGTTAAAAACGTTACATACCCGGGATGCTTGTGAAAACGCCTCTCGGATCGACTTCACGCCTGAGGATTTCAATAATATCGTCTGAAGGTGTTTCAGTAACCGGAATTTCTCCATCCGGCCTGAGGAGTTCAAAACCAGAAGCAAGCTGAGCAAGTTCAGGACTAACGCCCGGATGCAGGGTTTTGATTCTCATTCTTTTTGATTCTGGCTCGAAGTCATAGACTCCGGCAGATGTTACAACAGCGACAGGCCCCTGTCCGAGAAGTCCTGATTCAGCCCTGCTGTTTCCACCAGTGAGGTGTCCAGGACTGGTGATGAAGTCAACGTTGGGAACAAACTTATCCGGAGACTGAAGGCCGACAAAGACCATTTTTTCTGTAAGCGAAGCAACATCATTGTTTCCTCCGGAACCTGTAAGTCTTACCTTGAAGTTGGTAAAGCTTTCACCAATGAATGTTGTATTGGCATTTCCATACATGTCAATCTGAGCGAAGCCGAGGAATCCCTTGTCAACGAGACCTCCGGCAGCCTGACCAAAAGAATATGCCATTTCCATAATCATTGGAGATTTTCTCCATGTCATAGGTCCTCCAACCGACCATGGCATATCACCTGGCAGGGGGTCCTGTCCGCCGGATTCATATACAAAAGTAATGTTCGGCGCATGTGTTTTTTTTGCAAGAATCGCAGCCACCATTGGCAGTCCTGTGCCGATGTAAACTACTTCGTGATCATTGATATGTTTTGATAGAACGTAAGCCAGCATCTCTAAAGGATTGGCGGGTTTTTTTTCTGTCATGATTTCCTCCTTTGATATAGATTATTTTTCAGGGGTTATTAATCAATTGTAGACTTCGCCAATATCGGGATGCCATTCTTCATAATCGAAGCTAACGCCATCATCTTCATTGTCCATTTCGGCTGCTCTGGCGAGTCGTTTGTTGTTTATGAGCCAGTCAATTCCGCCGAGTTTTTTTACTACATCTGTTGTATCCTTTGTTTCCAGGATCCATTCTCTGACGAATTGTTCAGCGTTTTCATCAGTGAGTGCCATCCAGTTAAAGACTTTCTCCCACCACCTTCTTGACCAATAGTAACAGCCAGGCATATAACCGGGAGCTGCGCCGAATGGCAATTCAACTACAGCATCCACATTCTGGAATGTTATTTGAACGCCCTTATTATTCCATCTCATGTCGGAATTGGATACTATCTCTTCAGCAGTGATTATAACTTTTTTTCCTGCCGCTGCCAGAGCAATGTCATTTACTGCCGGTCCGAAGAATCTTGCATTGCCATACATGTCGGCAGCATTGACATGTATAATGCTTATGTCCGGGAATAGTGCAGGAACGAAAACGCAGGGGTCACTTTCTGATGACATTGGATTCTGCATTACTTTCAGGTATGGATTGTGGGTTATTATATCTGTTCCCAGGCCCTGTTTTGAAAAGACTCCGGGCAGTCCAAGCTGTGCAGCTTTGAAACCTTCTGCCATTAGTCCATGACTCCAGTCCGAGAGTATCTTGAGTTTCCCGTTCTTGATATTTCTTGAATGATAACGGTCATAACCACGCATTTCTGCTCCGGCATATGAAGCGTGAGTATAGGGAGTGTTACCAAATGCTACTCCATAACTCTGATTCGTATTTGGAGATCCAATAGACTGGAGGCCCTTTTTCCCCTGTCTGATTATTTCCCAGAATCCCTGTATTGCAGTTCGAACGTATCCGAAACCGCTATCAGTCCAGACATCACCATCATGGACGAATTCAGAAACAGCTTCAGAAAGCGACATCCTTTTATCCCTCTGGGAATGATCCTTGGCCAGGTGAATGCTTCTTGCGCCTCTGTAGTCTACCAGCGGATCCAGGATAGACGTATCTTCAATTTTGAGATTCTTCAGGGCTGTTTCATTATAGACGAATTTACCCATATAATCCTCCTTGTAAATGTAATCCTTTTTGTTTATTCAGACATTCAATGTTTAAAAAAATGAATGCCTGACGAGAAAAAGACCGAACAGACTGTTCTGTTCACGAAAGCAGATATATAAAAAAAGTCAACATTAATATAAAAATTTGAGGAAAAATAGAGGTTCATTTTAATTTTACTTGCGGATTTGTATTCTGAATATAACTGATTGTGAAAAAAAATGGCAGAGGTATATTGAGCGGGTATACCTCTGCCATGGGTTTTATTATGGGTTTGTGACAATCCCCGGTTCAATTTAACCTTGAAAAGGGATTTTTTCACAGGGGTTAAATCAGGCTATTGTATGACTGATTTAAAAGACAGTGCCGTTATAAACTTGACATCTTATAGATTTAATGTTTATTACAGACAATTCTGTCTGTTGTTTTATGTAGACAGGATTGTCTGTTGTCAATTAAAATATCTAAAGACCTCCGCTAAAAGTTTAAAGTTAATAATTTTCTGAGTTTTTTCAGGCATAATTGACAAGAGGAGTCATTATTATGACATGGTATAATAAGTGATTTTGAATTATTTTCAATATTGACTGGAGTTTTTTAATGCATGATAAAATTTCTCTTAAAGACAGAATTCTTAAAGTTGCAGCCGCATTGTTTTATGCCCAGGGTATTCAAACAACAGGAATCAATCAGATTATTTCCGAGTCAAAGGTTGCTAAGGCTACATTCTATCACTATTTTCCTTCAAAGGATGACCTTGTGAGAGAGTGTATTATTACATATCACAGTTATCTGACCAGAACTCTTATTGGTATTTTTGATGAAAGCATAACTGTGAAAGATTATATAAAGAAATGGGTCATTGTTGTAAAAAATGATTTTAAACTTAAGTACAGGGGGTGTCCTATTGCTGAGGCTGCTTTTCATATTGACTCTTCCAGCAGAGAAATGAAAATTCATATTCATCAACTTATTGATGAGTTGATTCTGCTTATATCAGATTTTCTTGATAAAATGAAGAAGGAAGGTCAACTACCGGAAGATATTAATACAAGGCTGGCTGCTGAGAAACTTATCACTCTCTACGAAGGGGCCGCAACCATGTGGAGACTGACAAATAATATGAAATATGTAGATGATATGGAAGAGATGATAATGGATGTTTTAAAAATCTGATATCAGATCTTTTTATTAAGGTAATAGAGGGTACTGTTCCGATTATAAAAAAAGCAGCAATTATTCTATATTTCGTAAGGAGATAATGATGCAGGAAATAATCAACCAGGCCCTGATTCCTATGATAAATGACGGATTACTCAATATTAATAGAATTGATTCTCTAGTCTATATAAAGGATTTAATCGATCGTATATCAGACAGAAGGTATACTGAGCCGGAAAAGGAAAAAGAACTCACAGAAAAATATGGAGTTTCTCCTGATATTATAACCTGGGGGGACTATTTTCAGACAGAGCTTGCAACCCAGTTTCTGAACGAATCTGATGAAGTCTTCAGGAAAGCAGTCGATACTGTTAAGTATGATATTATATCAAGCTGGATAATCTTTGAAGACAAGGAAAAGGAATTTTTCGACTGGATAGATCAGACATATCAGCAGATACTTCCAGAAGAGATGGAACATCCAAATGAAGAACTTGCAGAGATTATACACCTCAGTGTTTTGATGGACTATTTTTTAAATCTCGGCCTCAATGGAAAATTTACAATAGAAGAACTGCAGTGGCATACATCATTTGATGAAGCTGTTGCAATGTAAGAAATTATTTCATTATAATGAACATGAAAAGGATGCCGACAGGCATCCTTTTTTGATGCTTAGAATCTGTATATAATACCAAACTGTGCAAAAACTGCAGGGGGGAGATTCGATCCTGAATCGATTTCCAGTTTTTGATCAAGATCTTTGTATTTATCCGGCATGTCTTCTATATTGTATGAATCCTTTAGTTTTATTTTTATATTGCTTATCATTTTTTGTTTTATAGCCCAGTTACATCCCAGGCTGAAAGTGAGTCCGATTGATTTATATATGAATACATTGAATCCTAACTCACCGGCAAGATACACAAGATGGGATTTCCTGTCGAAAGAAAAATTGTAACTTTGCGAGGGGTAATGATAAACAGGATCTGACTTTTTCTCACAATGGAAGGAAAAATCGCCATCAGGTTTTTCATTGAATACAAACAGCTGGTAACCAACACCCAGAGAAATAAATGGAATAAATATTTTATGGGGCTTTTTTAGAGTTATTAGCTCTTCGAAGCCGAATCCATAAAAAGGTAGATTTTTTCCTTCTATGTAAACTCCATAGTTGAATTCATTGTTGTCTGATTGTTCATGTTGACTTTTAATTTTAAATTTTGTTGTATGTGAAAATATAATATTGGTCTTTAAGTCAATATAGTCAGTTATTCCAAAGGAAGGACTTATTATCTCAGATAAAAAACAGATGTCTGTTTTCCCAGGGTCAATTGTAAATTCTCCTGGCAGTTTGAATTTGGGTAAATCTGCTTCAAAGAAACAGTTGTATCTGGTTGCAAGTGAAAATGTGAATCTGCTATCTGTTTTATCTGATTTTTCTTCTGAGAAATCTTTTCCTCTTTTTTTGTCCCATTCAATACATGTATTTTTGAGCCTGGCTCCTATTTCATAGATTGCTCTCTCAAGGTCTTCCTTGTCATTTGCGCTTTCCTGCTCGGCAATGATTATTTTTCCGCTTTTAGCATCAACCAGTTTGATTGAAATTGTGTATTTATTGATTTTTGAAAGCGCGCCCACAATCACTGTGTCTGCTTAATTCTTTTTTAATATTCCGTGTAACTCTGTCTGCCACCTCCTTTGAAACATTTTTTGATATAAATGGATTAACAATAAAGTTCCCTTTTAAAGATTCAGATCCAATATCTGATTTATTATTGGATTGATTTTTTGCTGGTGATAGTTCTGTTTCTGTGCTTTCTGTTTTTTCTTCAGAAATCGATCTGATTATTTTTATTGCCGAGTATGTGGTTCCGGATATTGCAGCTGTCCCGGTTGTTATAATTAAACCAGTGGCGATTATTTTACATGTAAAAAGAGAGGCCTTTAAACCTGTTCTTGAGAGAAAATAATATACAGTTATTACAATCGAAAAAAAGATGCTGTAATTACTGACTTCTTTCAGTGTTTTTCTGAGTACAGTCTTTTTGCTTTTAACAAGGTGTTGTCTTGCCTTGTAATTAATCTGTTCAGAAAAAGCATATTTATCCAGGAGTTTATTCAGTATCATTATCCGGTTCAAAGAAGGTCCTCCAGTTCTTTAATGCCTCTTTTCTTTAGCTCGGTAATTATTTCTTTTACAAGCTGCCTGTACCTGTATTCAACTTTTCTTTTTGTTAGACCAAGCAGTTTTGCAGTTTCAGAATAACTGAAATTGCTTACTGCAATAAGATCAAAAAAATTTCTGTCATCCTCTTTACTTAGAATTGTATTCAGTGTGTCTTCGATTATCAGTCTTGCTTCCCTGAAACCATTTACAAAGGTCAGGCTGATGTCAGTGAATATTGAATCTATATCCGCCTCAGGGTCTTTTTTGCTCCTGTAATAATGCATTACTTTGTTTTTCAGTGTGCCAAATAGCCATTTTTTTGGTTCATTAACTTTGTCAATATTGTTGTAAAGAGCAATAAATACTTCCTGACAGATATCCTCTGTATCTTCAATATTTTCTACTTTTACATATACCGAATTAAATACAATGTGATAATACTGGTCAAAATATTTTTTATATAAAGATCACGTTTTTCCTTTTTATTGAGCTGCATGTTGCCTCGTCATGAATAAAGTTCCGCAAAATGGAGAATCGTCACAAAAAAAAATACAACTGAAAATTATTCTGTTTTTTGCGAATAAAATTAAATCAGGTTATTACAAATTTATTTTATTCTCTGTCAAGAGGAGTTTTTCGAATCAATCCTCTATTTTTTTTGAAAATTTAATGATATTTCACCTTCCCTGGTTTATAATCAGGTTCTCATCTTCCCGGTATTTACATATTTGAATCATAAGGATTGTTTATACAATTTAAAATTTGGAGTTGTGCCATATGAATCATGAAAATAGCAGCAGAAAAAAAATCATGATAGTTGAAGATTCACCAATTCCCATGATGGAGCTCAGGGAGAAGTTATCTGATGCCGGTTATGAGATTGTTGCTGCAGTTATGAGTGGAGAATCAGCAGTCAGGGCAGCCATTGATAAACAACCGGATATTATTCTTATGGATATAATGCTTCAGGGTGAAATGACAGGAATTGAAGCTGCAAAAACTATCAATGAAATTATTGCTGTTCCAATAATATTTCTTACAGCATATTCGGATTCTGAGACGATCGAACGAGTAAAAGCTGTCAATCCCTATGGTTATCTCTTGAAGCCGATTGAAGACAGAGAACTCTTTGTTACACTGGATCTTGTTCTAAGGAGAATCGAATATGAGAGAAAGGTGGAGGCGAGTGAAAATCGTTACAGGAGGCTCTTCTATGATTCAAAGGATCCGATATTTATAGTAAATGGAAAAGGTGAATTTATTGACTTTAATACATCGCTTGTAGAACTCTTCGATTATAAAAGAGAAGAGATTTTGAGTATGAAGACAGTTGATTTTTTTGCAGATTCTGCCTCTCTGATAGAAATAGATAAAAGATATAAAGATGAAGGTTCTCTTAAAGATTATGAGATAAATTTGATAAAAAAGGATGGAAGCAGAATTGTATGCATGTTGAGTGGAAGCCCTGTAAGGGATGATACTGGAAAAATCTATGGCTATCAGAGCGTTGTTCATGATATTTCAATTCTTAAAAAGGTAGAAAGTCAGAGGAAGGAATCTCTTGAGCAGCTGAGAAGGACGTTGAGTGGCGTTATAGAAGCAATGGGTATGACTCTCCATGCAAAAGATCCCTATACTGCGGGTCATCAGCGCAGAGTTGCTGAACTTGCCTGTGCGATTACAAACGTATTGAAGTTGGATGAAAAAATCAGAGAGGGTATCAGGATGACAGCCCTGATCCATGACCTGGGGAAAATATATGTTCCATCTGAAATTCTAAGTAAACCAGGAAAAATATCTGATATAGAATTTGAGCTTGTAAAATCTCACCCCGGGGTTGGATTTGATATCCTGAAGCATATAGACTTTCCGTGGCCAATTGCAAAGTGTGTATATCAGCATCATGAAAGAGTAAATGGAAGTGGTTATCCTGAAGGTCTTACCGGGGGTGAAATAATTACAGAGGCGAAAATTATTGCTGTAGCGGATGTTGTTGAAGCAATATCTTCACACAGACCATATAGGGCCGCGTTGGGTATGGAAGCAGCTCTTGATGAGATCATAACTTATAGTGGAATTCTGTATGACAAAGAAGTAGTTGACGCATGCGTTGAGGTCTTAAAAAAAGAAGAATTCAGATTTGCTGAAATACATGATTATTAAGGGAGAAATATATTTTCTATGAAGCTTGAAGAATTAGTTGAGGTTAAAAACAGTCCTATCCACGGTAAAGGAGTATTTGCAAAAAAGGACATAAAAAAAGGAACTCGAATAGGGAAGTATGAAGGTGAAAAAACCAGTCGCGATAGCCGTTATGTGTTATGGCTTATGGATGATGATTCTGAATGGTATGGAGTGAAGGGTAATAACAGTCTTAAATATCTCAACCATTCAGGAAAACACAATGCAGAGTTTAATGACCTGGGAGAAGTATTTGCGAGAAAAAAAATAAAAGAGGGTGAAGAGGTAACCGTTCATTATGGTGAAAACTGGAAAGACATTGAGTAATTGATTTCAGTTGGCTGCAAAGGTTAAGCAAGGGTTTTTTTCTTGATTTTTTGCAGTCGGTGATGCTTTTTGTCAGAAGCGGGAATCTTATCCGGATTTTATTAATAATGAGAGGTTTGTTATGGGTATGAGTGAAAAAGCCAAAGAGGCTATGGAACTTTGGCACAGATGTGTTTTTGACAAAAGTGAAGAAGCCCTTAATCAGATTTTATCAGATGATGTAGTTCTTCATTCACCATTTGTTTTCAGGCCAAAAGATACAAAAAACAAGACAAAATTTATTCTCGAGAATGTTATCCAGGTAATGGAAAACTTCAAGTATAACAGAAAAATTATTGATGATAAGCAATGGGCTCTGGAGTTCGAAGCAAATGTTGGTGATATTGTTGTCAAGGGAATGGACCTTATTGAGTTTGATGACAACTGGCAGATAAAATATTTCGAGGTTTTCATGAGGCCATTCAAAGGACTCATGGCAGTTGCAGAAGCAATGAACAAGAGAATAGAGGATGCAGGCGGAGAACCCAAAGACTGATTCTTTTATGCCTCAGGTAATATGCTCGTATTTTCCTGAGGCAAAACCTCAATTTATCCCACCTGGGCTTGCAATTTAAATCAATATACTTTATTATGTAGTCCATATACCTTTTGTTATATGCTTAAGCCATTACCCGGAGGTTTTTATGGACAATTACCAAAGAGTTCTCTTTGTCGATGCAGGAACAGCTTTCTACAAAATCAGAAAATACAGGGTAGGTGATTATTTTGGACCTGTTGATCTGGGGCTTCATCTGAGTCGAAATTATAACAGCCTGAATATTGGTACTGGCCTTCTGGCAGGTTCAATATTCCCCGGTTCAAACAGACTTGTTTTCTCTGGCGAGTCGCCATGCTGGGGTGGTTTTTATATATCTTCCATGGGCGGGGCAGGTCTGGTGTTTGACAATCTGGGTCTGAATATGCTCGCAATTGTCGGGAAAGCTCCCATGCCGTCTGTTATGTACCTGAACAGAATTCACGGTGAAGAAATTGAGGTAAAAATTGAACCAGTGCACCTTGATTCAATATGGCATAAAGGCAGGCAGGGTATATACAGCCTGACCGATTATGTATATGAACAATATGGCAGCTGTTATGAAAATGATCCACGGATACTCGTTACAGGGCCTGCTGCGGAGGTGAGTGATGTTGCAGGGATCTGTTCTGTACCTATAAAACAGAAAAAAGTTACGTATGTTGATACCTGGGCCGGCAGGGGCGGATTCGGCTCCAAGATGTTTCAGAGTCATGGAATCGTTGCCATTATATATGGAGGTACTTTTATTGACGAAGATTTCAGGGACAGAAAAGTTGCAGATGAATGGTTTGTTGAGAAGTATGAAATGAAGCTTGCTGCCAAGGATCTGGAAGCAACCACGAAATACAGATTCGACCCTAAATTTGAAACAGGCGGCACTTTTGGTGTGAACTACGCTTCCATTGGCGGACGTATAATGGCATTCAATTACAAGACTATTTACATGACTGAAGATGAAAGGCTGAGCCTTCATGAAAAACTCATTCTTAATCACTACCTGAAGCAGTTCAATGAAGAGACAATTAATACCAAGCAACAGAAAAACTGTGGTGAGCCATGCGTGGCGGTTTGTAAAAAAATGAGAGGAGAGTTCAAAAAGGATTACGAGCCTTACCAGACAATGGGGCCTCTTTCGGGAATCTTTGACCAGCGTGCTGCAGAGCTTCTTAATCATCACGCTGATATGCTCGGGTTTGACGCGATTTCAATTGGGGGCGTTGTTTCATGGCTTATGGAATGTCTGGACGAAGGCCACCTTACAATGGAAGACGTGGGTGTTTCAAAGACACCGCACTGGGATATAGAAAATTTTGATGTAGTAAAGGATTCCATGCATAATGCAGAACTGGGAGTTGAAATTCTTGATTCAATAATACAGGAAAGAGGCATTCTTGATTTCAGGTTTGGCGCCAGACATTTTGCCAGAGAGGTGGCAAGACAGAAGGGCAAAAAGGCCATAGATGGATTTGTCTATAATGCATATGGAAGAAGGGGATGGATGGTTCCCAATCAGTACTGGACACCCGGAGTTCTCTCTCCAATGGCCATTATGGGTAAGTACTATATGTATTATGGAACTGATTTTGTTCCTCCACGTGAACTTGGCCGGAAGAATGCAGAAAGGCTTAAACAGGAACTCGTTCTCGATAATATTGGAACATGCAGGTTTCACAGGAACTGGGCCGAAGAGATGCTGCCTGAAGTAATTGGTTCGTTATATGAACAGAAAGGTTTTTTTCTGGAAAAGATTAAATTGACAGCAGGCAGGATAAACGGCAGGAATGCATCTCTTTACTGGGAAACAGAAAGGTCTGTCGATTATGTATATACCTTTCTCAAAAGAAAGAAAGAGATAGACATGGTCGAGGATGAAGAACTCAATTACTGGATAAATTTTTTCGAAAAGGATAAAAAAGAAGCAGGTCTTCAGTTCTGGTATGAGATTCACAAAGGTATTCATGAATCTCTTCGTGAGTTTGAATAGATGCTGATTTTTATGCAGACTGATCTTAAGCTGATTTTGTATCCCAGGCCTGATTATTATCGTGACAGGAATTGATATATCAGAACAATATTCTGTAAGCCAGATGAAGACTAACGGTTCCTGTCATTACTATTGCTGCCGGTTTCAGCAGATTCCTGATTGTTTTTCCCACGTCGGTATTAAAGTGTTCAGCTGTAACTACAAGACATACGTGAACCGGGGAAAGGATCATTCCCATATAGCCGCAACCGTATGCAAGTACCAAATAGCTAATATCTCCACCGGCAAGGCTTACTACAATTGGAAAACTTGCACCAACAAAACCGACTGCAATGCCTGTTGTTATTCCACAAATGAATGGTATCAGCATAATCACAAAAAACACCGGGATTCCCCATGATGAAAGTTCATTCTTCATATGATCCATAATAAGACTTCCGTCAGGTAACGGAGAACTTATAAATGCTCCGTAAATAAGAATTAAGAAAACTAAAACCGCAAGCTTGAGTGTTTTGCCTGAAAGAAATATGTCCTTCCATTTAGTTAATGGCAGCGGTCTTGTTGCCTGAAGGTATATCTGTGCGAGCGTTATGCCTGCAATCATGGGAAGATATTTATTGAGATCAGAAAGAGCCGGGATTAATACTTTTATAAGGCCGTATGCAGCGATAATGATTATTATCGGAGTTATATGAACGAGAGTCTGCTTCAGCGCATTGGATTTTGAACTGTCTTCATTTTTTACATGTTCAACTCTGCGAAGAATGAATATGTATCCGGCAAAAACCGAAACCAGACTTAAGGGAAGCTGATACAGCATGAAATGAATTATAGGCAGACCCGTAAGGTCGACTGCCAGAAGAACACCGGGGTAGAGAGGCCACCAGTATTCCCATACATGGCGAAACCAGTAATTGATTTCTGTTTTAATCAGAGGGTCTATGTCATTGGTAGTATCACACTCATCGACAAGGGGTGCAGAGAAAAGCGCTCCGCCTGGCATTGGAAGAAGACCGATAGCGGCTGGCAAAACGGCCATGGATGTCCTTTTTGAAACCCCTTTGTTCACTGAAGCTACAAGGTCTTTCATTACACCGGTATCTGACATCTGGCGGCTCAACCATATTACCTGAAATATAATGAACATTAGAAAGAGGGTGTTGGGCGATGCCGCTTTGTCCGCAGTGATCTTTGCTATTGATTCCGGCCCGTGACCGGAAATGAATCCAAGAAAAACAGCCCCGCATATGACGGCAAGGTAAAGCCTGTCAGTCAGCCTGTTTATCACAAGAATGAATACAAGTGAAAGAAGTACTTTGATTATATAGGGTATTGTAAATAAGATTTCCATTTTTTTATCTCATAATTTTTTATATCGTAATCAGTGGTTTTTATAAGTATTCAATCCTATAGGTTCGTTTTAGCGTAAATGAAAGAAAATAGTTGCTTCCGCAGTGTTGTGTGGCTGAAGCTATAGAATTTATTATTCAATAAATTCTTTAAATATACTTTATTGCTGTTTCTGATTCAGAAATAATCGAGTTTCAGTATTTATTCCTAAGCTTTATTGTAGAAGAAAAAACTCTATTGTCCCCGCCGCCGAAGGCGGCGGGGACAATAATATTCTTCCATTTGCACTAAAAAGTATTTTTAGGAATAAATACTGATCGAGTTTACATTATTCTCCATATCAACAGGAAAAAAAGAATGCAGATTGTGATAATGATGACACTTTTTTGCAACATTTTTTTCTTTGCGTTAAAGTTTTCCTGCATGAAGGATTCCCCGGCTGCTGTTAGAGGATACAGGCCGTTCTGATAAACCGTCTCGATTGATGAGCGTTGCATTGTAACAACGAATGCTTCAGGATCGAGCATTTCAATGTCAATAAGTTCAAGTATAATGAAGATGTAAGGGCTTTCGGATATTTCTGCCGGGGTGCCGCTTCTTCGGATATCCATGTGATTTGCAAGGACTTCGTTTAACGCAGGCAGAAATTTTTCCCTGTGTTTCTTCATCCTGTTTATTTCCTGTTTGTAGTCCATTGCCTTTTCAGCTGCGGGTTTGTACATACGGCTTCTTCATCCCCCGGATTTTTTTGAATTTGCTGCATAGAATATATTTTTTGCTCTGTACTGTCAATTTAATAAATCAGTCATTGAGCGGATTCCTTTATGCGGTATCTCTCTGTTATTGTTGACACCTCAGAATATAATGAAAATAATAGCATAATATTTTTTCTCCGGAGGATCAAATGCCGCAATTATCTTCAAATGCTCAGAAGTGGCTGAAATCGCTGCATTTGCTGACAGTATCACTCTGGGTTGGTGGAGCGATTGCGTTAAACCTTATGCTCATTTTTATAGAGCCCTGTTCTTCAGCTGAACTGTCGGGGATCAACCGGGCAATGAAATTTGTTGATGATTTTGTAATAATTCCCGGTGCAATTGGGTGTCTTCTTACAGGGATTGTATATTCCCTTTTTACAAAATGGGGCTGGTTCAGACACCGGTGGGTCACTGTTAAGTGGATAATCACTGTTTATGGTATTCTTTTCGGCACTTTTTTTCTGGGGCCGTGGCTCAATCAGCTTGTTCCAATCGCTGAGAATCTGGGCGCAGGCGCTCTTAAAGATGCTCAGTATATTCATAATACTGAGATGCTGTTAATAATGGGGAATTTCCAGCTTTTTACCCTTGTTTTTGCACTGTTTATATCAGTTCTGAAACCATGGAAACAAAAAAAGTGATATTTAACAATTTCTAAACTTTCTTGACACTATGAGTACTTGTTTTGAGAATACATCCTTCGAACATCTTTTAAAGATTTTTTTTAAAGGATAAATATACGAGAACAGTATTTATTCTTCAAAATACTTTTTAGAGTAAACGAAAGAAGATTATTATCCCGGCTGCCTTTCACTGCGGGGATAATAGAGTTTTTTATTATGTAATAAAGTTTAGGAATAAACATTGTACGAGAAAATGCTTAAGGGATAAAAAGGAGAGTCAAATGGAATCACCGAATCTTTATTTGAATTCCACCTTTCATATAGACAGTGAAAATGAAAAAATAAAAGAAAAGGCAGAAGCCCTTACTGTTGGATGTGAAAGCGATATTGAAAAAGCAGTGAAGCTGTTTTATTTTGTCAGGGATGAAATTCCTTACAGCCTGTATATGATATCAGTCTTCAGGGACGATTTCGTAGCCTCGAAAATTTTTGACTGGGGTAAGGGATACTGCGTTCAGAAAGCTGTACTCCTGGCTGCTCTTGGAAGAGCTGCCGGTATTCCGTCGCGACTGGCTTTTGCTGCAATAAGAAATTATACTGTCCCTGAAAAGATCATGAGACTTACCGGGGACAACGTTTTCCCCAGGCATGGCTATAATGAGTTTTTTCTTGATGGAAAATGGGTAAAGGCTGCCGCTACATTCAACAGGCAACTTTGTGAGAAAAATGGCCTTAAAACTGTTGAATTTAATGGAACAGAGGATGCCTGCCTGCCGGATACTGATGTTGAAGGAAATCCTTATATTGAATATCTTGAGGATTTTGGTACCTTCGAAGATCTTCCCTTTGACTGGATTCGGGAAAAAATTGCCAAAAAGGTTGGGGCAGAAAAAAAACCGTGGCTTTCAAAGGCGGATATGCCTGTTCTGAGTAAATAGTTTTAAATGCCGGATTTAATTCCCTCTGCACTTACTTTCTTTTTCTGACCTGTTTGCGAGTCTTTCTCCTTCGGTTGCAGAGCAGCAGGAATGAGGACGGTTCTTCATTGTGTCAGATTCGTTTTCTTCTGTGAAGTGAATAAGATCTCTTGTTATCTTTGAGAAGAATTTTTTTGACAGATGATACCCTTTCTCTTCGATTGTTTTTTCTATTGATTTAAGATTTGTTTCCCTGAGATTGTAGAGCACAGTAAGGCTTCCCAAACTGCCTGACTTTGCCTCTTTCACTCCGGGTATTTCACCGAGGGTGTGTTCCAGTGATTCTGTATCGTAATCTGTGCTTTGAAGGTGTATTATTCTTCTTTTTATGTTTCCCATTGATTTTCCTTATTTTAAAAGACATACTGAGCAGCAGTCTTTAGCTTATTCATTCCAATATAACAGAATTATATCAAAACGTCGAATTTATACTTAAAAAGGCATCAGTCTGCTGTAAGGTATCTTTCGAGGTAATCTGTGAGGTCATTGATGTTTTTTCTCAGCATTGCTTTGAATTCAGGCGGGATATTCTGTGCCATTACCACTTTATAATAGTTTATGGCATCCCTTACTTTTCTTCTCTTTATGTATTCATCAGCTTTTTCAAGCATGGGCTTAAACTTGTAGAATGAGTATTCCATGATGTTCTTTTCTCTGGAGAGGCTCATCTCTTCTGGGAGTTTTGTGAAGTCATATGTTACTTTGAGAATCGGAAGTTCTCTTTTCATCATTTTGTCGGATTTCAGAAATTTTCTGTAGAAGTCTTCCTCTTCTTTTCGTTTCCTTTCCTGTTCCTTGTCTATAATATCATAGACTTCATTATCATCACGTCTGTCTCCAATGATTTCAAATGAGGTATCTTCGGTTACAGGGGTTCTGTCATCCTTGAGTATTTTTTCAAAGATTTCCTCATCCGACATTTCATCAAACTGAGTGGTTTCCTTGCCGTATTCTTTCAGGAGTTCGAAGTCATCCTCTTCAACATCTTCTGATGTGATTTCCTGCCGTATTGATACGGTTTCGGATCTAGTTGTTTCTTCAGAGGGTATATTTTCACCCATGACCGGCTCTGCCTGAAGTTTGTTATCTTCTGATTGTTCATCTGATATTGCCTGTTCGCTATCAATTTCTTTTTCCTGGTGAGGAGAGGAAGGCATCCCGGGTTCAGCTTCTGCCTTTTCCGGTTCAGGCTCACTATGGGATGTGGAATCACCGGGCAATTCCTGCAGCATCTCTTCTGATTCGGCAGGCAGGATATCCTCAATAATTTCAGGCTGTTCAGGCGGCAATATTTCTGTTGGTTCAGGAACCTCTTTGCCTGGAACTTTTCCCAGCAGGTCGAGTATCGGGCCGGGATCAAGAGTAAATCTCGCTTCGGTTATATCCGGCCTCTGGCTTGCTTCGGGTATTCTGAGAAGAGAGTCATTGATTCTCTCACTCATGCGGTTTATCTCATCCCTGAGGCCTGAAATGTTTTTCAGCTCATCTCTGAGTTCTTCTATTTCTCTGCGGTTCTTTTCTTCTCTTTCCTTTCTCAGTTCTTCGAGTTCCCTGGTTGTTTTGTTTCTGTCTTCTTCGAGGCTGTCTATATTGCCTTTGAGTTTATCTATCTGGCCAAGGAGTGTTTTCATTTCCTCTTCTTTTTGTGTTTTAGCCAGGTTTTCTTTTTTCAGATCCTCGAGTTCTCTTATTGCTCTGTCTCTTTCGCTGTTCAAAGAATCCAGGTTTTCTCTCATGCCAGAGAGTTCATTCATCAGCCTGGACATATCATCATTCTTGTTGGTTTCTTTTTCTCCCTTTATCTTTTCGAGTTCGTGGAGAGCCTTTTCTCTTTCTGAATCAATATTTTCGAGGTTCTTCTTCATCCCCTGAATCTCGTCCTGAAGAAGATCTATTTCAGATTTTTTTCTGGTCTCCTGTTCTTTCTTATGTTCCTCGAGTTCCTTTATTGCCTTTTCTCTGTCTGTGTTAAGACTGCTAATATCACCCTTCAGGGTTCTGAGTTCCTCCTGAAGGAGCCTAAGATCATCGTTTTCTTCTTCCTGTGGTTTTTTGAGTGATGAGATTTCTTTTTTCAACTGATCGGATACTATTTCAGCTATTTTTTCCGGAGACAGTGCTTTCTCCCTGTCCTGGATGCCAATGTTAATGACCTGAGGGACTTCGCCGTCAATGTTAAATTTTACTTCATTTCCTCCGGTTCTTTTCTGCTGAATTCCATGTGAGGAAGGAGATGCGGATTTGACTTTTGCCTTGTAATTTTTGAGATAATCAATATCGCTTTCAATTTTATAAAGGGCTTCTGCATCCCCTATTCTCGATCTTACTCCTTCATAGAGAGAAATTGCTGTGGTAAAGTCACCTTTTCGCGCGTATATTTCTGCGTTCATGAGAGTACGCCTGTATACTCTGGATCTCGATGATGGTGAGAAAACCTCATCAGTAAGGTAGGGCAGGTCGAATGAATCGTCAATTTCATGAGATTCAGGAGGAAGAGGTTCATCTGTTTTTCTGCGGTGATATTTTGACTCTTCTTCTATTTCCTTGTCTGCTGCCCGTCTTCTGAAAATTTTATCAGGAGAATCTTCTCCTGGTTTTTCAGGTTTTTCTTCAATTACAGGCACATCACCCTTTTCTCCTGAGAGTGCCCAGAAGAGGATGAAGACAATAAGAAATAATATGAATAACAGTACAATTTCCATTTTTAATCCGGATTCTTCCTTAAATATAAGACCTTAGTTGATATTTGTAAACCTTCAAAAAAAGCATAATAATCCTTATGGATATTTTCGGCATATTGCTTTACAGAGTTCAATCAGGCAAAGAAATTTTTGCAGATAGTGTAAATATTATCAGTATTTATTCCTAAACTTTTTTGTAGAAGAAAAAACTCTATTGTCCCCTCCGCCGAAGGCGGAGGGGACAATAATATTCTTCCATTTGCACTAAAAAGTATTTATAGGAATAAATACAGAAATATTATGAATAAAATCACCTGTTTGAGGTTGACATAAATAAATATTGGATAAATTTTTCGGAAATAATTTATTGGGATTATACTGCCTGAAAGTAACATTCCTGAAGTTATGAATACTGCTTTTGTGAGGTTATACTTTGATTCAGTTCAAATATTATTGCATTGCAGAATTCACGATTTAGTCGGATAAATCTGTATAAGAAGTTTGCTTACAGTTGGATTCTTGTGTATTAAAGAGAAAAAGAATTATATCAACAAGGAGGACAATATGTCTGAAAAAGATAAAATCGACCGTAATATGACTTTTGCGGAGCTGCTGAAAAAATTTCCTAAGGCCGGACCAATCCTTGCCGGTTATGGTCTTCACTGTATTGGCTGCAGAATAGGGGCTTTCGAAACAATAGAGCAGGGAGCAAGGGCTCATGGTTTTGGAAATGATCAGATCGATATCATGATGAAAGACCTTAACTCCAAAGCTGTTTAAAAAAAATCCCGTATCTTCTGATACGGGATTTTTAAATTATTTCTTTTTGCCAATTCCCTCAAAAGCCCTGTATATTATCTCTTCTGATGGAGGCTGTGTCATAAAACTCACTATTGGAACAATAAAAAAGGGCACAATCATAGCTATTGTTGAAGCAATAGGTGATTTCGAAGGTCCGAGAATGAAGAAAAGTGATATGGCAATGGTAAGCCCTGCAAGCATTCCTGCTCCCGCTCCATAACGGGTTGTTCTTTTCCAGTACAATCCGTACAGGTATGGCGCCATAAATGAGCCTGCTACAGCTCCCCATGAGAGAGACATTAGGGTTACGATTACCGCCAGTTCGTATCTTGCAATGAAGTATGAGATGATGATGAACAAAGCACTCAGAAAGCGCATCATTGCCAGAGAGTTCTCTTTTGATACCTGAGGATTTATATGCCCCTTGTACATGTCTATTGCAACTGATGATGATGAAACCAGAACAAGTGATGACAGGGTTGACATTGATGCGGACAGAACAAGCAGAAGTATCAGCGCCATCAGACTTTCAGGAAGATGTGTTTTAAGGAGATCTGGTATTATCCTGTCAAAAGCAGGCGCTCCGTTCACCATTGGAAGCTTGTCATAGAAGATATGAGCCATAGCTCCATTGAAATAGGCTGCAAAAACAACGATCAATGCAAATACTGTTGTAACGATTGCAGCCTTTGTTATGAATTTTTCATCCCTGATTGCATAATATTTCTGAACCATCTGCGGCAGCCCCCAGGTTCCAAAGGATGTCATAAACACCAGAGAAAAGAGCATGAGCGGTCCAGGACGTGCTCCGGTCGGAACGTGCTGACTATAGCTTTCTGTAATTTTGGATAAGACCTCTGTAAAACCGCCTCCCTTCCCGACGAGAACTGCAATCATTGCAACAGATCCTACCAGCATAATCATCCCCTGAATGAAATCGGTGAGAGTTATTGCAAAGTATCCGCCCATTACAAGGTATATTCCTGTTATTGCTATCATTATCAAAAGGGCTACATCGTATGAGATGTTGAAATTGATTTCAAAAAGATGGCCAAGACCCTTGAAAACTGAAGCTGAATACGGAAGAAGAAAAATGAAAATTATTGTAGCTGTTATCATTTTCAGGTATTTACCCTGGAATCTTTCATGCAGAAATTCAGGCATTGTCATTACATCAAGGTTCTGTGTCATCCTTCTGGTTCTTTTGCCCAGAACCAGCCATGCCAGAAGCGAACCGATTAAGACATTGCCTGCTGAAATCCAGAGAACATCCAGCCCAAAACCCCATCCGAGTTTTCCGGCAAAGCCGATGAATACTACAGCTGAAAAGTATGATGTACCATATGCAACAGCAGAAATCCATGGACCAATAGTCCTTCCCCCGAGGAAAAAATCACCAAGGGAAGTAGTTTTTTTCATCCCCCAGAAGCCGATACCTATCATGAGTATCATGAATATCGATAATAATGTTATTGCCCACATAAAAAACCTCGATCTATAGATTTATTCAGGTTCAGGGCTGTTACTTCTTAAGAATACGAACTGCCGGTTCTTTTCCAGAGTGAAAAAGATTTTTTCTGACAATGTGATTGATTTTAACCCAGGCCCTGAGTGAAGATTATCCCATAACAGTCTTTCAATGAAATATGAGATAATTGTAAAGAATGGGGAATATTAAATTATACGTCAATTAAAAATTGTATAGATTCACCTTTCTATGCTATAAGAACTATAGTGGATAGTTTTTTGACATATATGCGGTTTTCTGACAGAACTTCTTCATCCCCGGAAAGACGAATGTCATATGGTGACTGAAGAAAAGTGTTTACTGCAAGCTTCCATTTATCTCCTGATGGGGGATCTGGCAGATAATAGTACCTGCTTATCATCGATGAATTGAAGATCATGTATATGTCCGAATCTTTTTCATTGGTCTCTTCAAGGGTATATTCGCCATTTAAAAGAAGTATCACGCAATGACTTTCGGGTGACCAGTCAGGTTTGAATGGCTCGTGTCCGTGCCAGGAAATATCCGGAGCTGTTCGGGCCCTTGATACTTCTCCTGTAAAGAATGTTTTTTTCCTTAGAATAGGATGTTCTTTTCTGAATCGTATTATTTCTTTTGTGAACCTGAAGATTTCCGGGTGTATTTCCATGAAATCCCAGTTGATCCATGATACCTCATTGTCCTGGCAGTATGAGTTGTTGTTTCCTTTTTGGGTTCTCCTGAATTCGTCACCTGAAAGAAGCATGGGAGTTCCCTGGGAGAGGAAGAGCGTTGCAAGGTAGTTCTTTATCATTCTTTCTCTTACGCTGTTTATAAATGGTGTGACCTCATCCCCCTCGATTCCCCAGTTATATGAAAGGTTGTGGTTTTCTCCATCGCGGTTGTCTTCACCGTTTTCGATATTGTGTTTGCAGTTGTAGGATGTAAGATCATTGAGAGTAAATCCGTCGTGGCAGGTTATGAAATTAATACTGTGAGCCGGACTTCTTCCTGCCTTTCCGTAAAGATCGGAACTTCCTGTTATCCGTGTAGCAAACCTTCCTGTCGAGTTTTTATC